>MHFU01000112.1:0-22147 GCA_001804345.1 Omnitrophica bacterium RIFOXYB12_FULL_50_7 | reverse complement strand
TAATCCCCGACCTTCGGGATGGCAGGACGCACCGAGTCGAAGTGATCCTCGGCTAAGCGAGCCACGAATGAGACCTCCAAGGAAGCGTTCCTCGGGTTCAAGTAAACGCCTGAGGAACACGTTCTTTTTTTCAACACTTGCCCTCGTTTTCATTACAGGAATTCCGCACAGCCACGCCGCAACTCCATCTTCAAAAAAAAGGCCCCACGACATCTATATTCAACAGATCGGGCCCTCGAACGGGGAGCAAGAGCTCGATATCGGGAATATCTACAAGAACCTGTCGCCCGACAAACCCCTGCAAAGCTCTTCGCAATTTAAGGTGGTGGATGATTTTAATGCCGGAGAGCTCAAGAACCGTCTCGGTGGAGCCTGGTCTGTCGATAACGGCGGAATCAAAAAAATCCAGCTCGAGCTAAAGAAAGACGGCGCGCGCGCGACCCGATCCGGGGCTTCGCTTTGGGCCCGATATAATCTTAGGAAGGAAGACCAAGTTACCATTCGAACGACGCTCGAAAGACTGGATATGAGCGCAGCACACTACCTGGTTCTCCAATGTCAAACGCAGGGCTCATCGCCTTTCAACGGGCACATTCGCATTGCTTTACACGACTGGTCGGGGAAGACCGTGATGCAGGACATTACAAGCACATGTCTTGAGCAAAAAGGCTGGAATGAAGTTATTCTGCCGGTGACGGACTTTCGGGGCGTGGATTTTAATCAGCTGGGTTCTCTTTCCCTGAATATTTTGGCGGACAACAGAAACATGGCGGGAAAGATCGGGTTTGATGAGATCGCTTTTTGGGGACATCCCGAGGTTGGATTTGAAAGCGTGGAGGATAATCTGAAAGGGTTTCCCAGGGGTGTATTCGACGAACCCCGGCGAAAGGAATTGCTGGCCACCAAAAGGGATAAGGAATTTCTTCTTAAGATCGCAAGGGACACCTGGGGGTATTTCGACAATGCCACAGACAAAAACACCCATCTGGTGGTGGATCACATCAAGACGGGAGATTTTCCTCTGGCGGCCGCTTATACCTCTCCCACGAATATCGCGCTTGACCTGATGGGAACGGTTGCCGCACGCGAGCTGGAGATCCTCACTCCGGAGCAAGCGGCCCAGCACGTTTTGAAGATCCTTCAGGCGCTAAAAAGGATGAAGACGTGGAAGGGTTTTTTCTTCAACTTTTATGAGACGACCCAGCTTGGCGTGAGCCGGCAATTCGTTTCAAGCGTGGACAACGGCTGGCTTGCCATCGCGCTGGTCGTTGTGCGTCAGGCTTTTCCCGGCGAGATTGCGGCGGCGGCGACGGCGATCCTGAACGGGTTTCACTTCCAGGAGTTCTACGATCCCGAAAATAATCAGTTAGTGGTCGGTTATGACGTGGAGCAACAAAGGGCTACGCCCTATCACTACGGGATGCTCGTGACCGAGGCGCGCGCGATGAGCCTTTACGCGATTGGCAAGGGAGATCTTCCCAAGGAGCATTGGTGGTATCTCTATCGCGCTGCGCCGGAGGCGTGGGAATGGCAGACGCAAAAGCCGCAGGGGAAGATGGTGGAGCACGACAAGGTCAGTTATTTTCAGGGTTATTATAAAGAAGGGAAGCGGAAGTTTGTCCCAAGCTGGGGCGGATCGCTTTTTGAATTCCTGATGCCAACGATGGTGCTTCAGGAGACGAAGCTTGCGACGAAAAGCCTGGGACTGAACGACAAGATTGTGACCGAGCTCCACCGGGACTATGCTCTTAAAGAAAAGAAATATCCTGTTTGGGGAATCTCTCCGGCGGCGATCGCAGACGGTCGGCGGTGGCAATATGGGGAATATGGGATCAAGAAGCTTGGGGCCAAGGGATACCCGGAGAAAGGGGTGATTACCCCGCACGTGAGTTTTTTGGCGCTGGAAACTTTGCCGGAGGAGGCGCTCAGGAACATCCGCAAGCTTTTGACATTTCCCATTTATGGAGAATATGGTTTTTATGACTCGATCAGTTTCCCGAGAGAAAGAGTGAATTCCCAGTATCTAGCTCTGGACCAGGGGATGGTGCTTATTCCAATCGCGAACTATTTGAAAAAAGGCGTGATCCAGAAATATTTCCAGCAAGACCCCGTTGGGAAAAAGGCGCAGGAGCTGCTCGAAAAGGAAGATTTCTTCGGAGACTAACGTTTTTTAGGGTTTGTTTGATAGGGTGAAGAATCTACCTTCTCTCTCAGGGAGAAGGCTTTTGGACAAGAAAGGCTAGACTCGATAAAAACTTTTAATATCCACGCAAAGTGGCGCTCAATTAATGCTTTGAAAAAGCATATCGTGGAGTTAAAATGAGCGACACATGTGGCGCTTATATCGCTTTAAAATAACAAGTTGCAACAAAGACAATTTTTGAAAGGAGCTCCTGTCCCATGATCATTAAACAAATGCTTAAAGATCGTATTTTGACCGACAAAGAAAGGAAAAATCTCGGTATTCTCGAAGCTGTTCGCAAGAACGGGCCGATTTCCAGGACGGATATTTCCAAACTTACGGAACTGAATATTGTCACGGTTTCCAACTACGTGAGCCACTACATCAAAAAAGGGCTCGTGATAGAAGGCGAGTTGGACGAGTCCACCGGCGGGCGCAAGCCCGTGCTCGTGGAGCTGAACCCCAAGGCCGGTTACATTGTGGGTGTTGGGCTCAACATGATGAGCATGGTTGCCGTGCTCGTGGATCTCGAGATTAATGTGATTAGCGAGATCAAACGCGAAAGAGTTCCGGAGAATTCCGAGAAGATCATTCTTCAGATGGTGGATCTTGCAGCGGAGATCATTGAAAAGGCCGAGGTCGACAAAACAAAAATTGTCGGCGTCGGGGTCGGGATTCCCGGGATCATAGATGAACGAGGGCGTACGATTCGCTGGCCCCAAAGCCTGGGTGACAAAGACATTTCCGTTTGCTCTTCGATCAAAGAAACTTTCGAAAAGCGACTCAACGTTCCCACGATTGTGGAAAACGACGCGAATGCGGCGGTCCTCGGAGAAAAATGGCTGGGACTGGATCGCGATGTGCGGAACATGGTTTATATGTTTTCGGGCGTGGGTTGTGGGATCTTGATCAACGAAGAGATCTATCGAGGAGCGAACGGTGCCGCGGGAGAGCTTGGGATCACGAGCGCACACGCGAGCAAGGACTATTCCTTCAAGATCGCGACCCAGCTTGGCCGGTGGGAAATGGATATTGGCATGGTCCGTCACGCTCGTGAGTGGATCGAAAAAGGCGAGCCCTCGATCCTGAAAGATCTGGTCCATGGCGATCTTTCCAAGCTGACCTTTCGGGAGATCGTTAAGGCTATCCGGGAAAAAGATGCTTTGGCAATCAAAGTGGCAGAGCAAGCCGGACAAGACCTTGGTAAGAAGGTAGCGTTTATCGTGAATCTTCTCAATCCCGAGGTGGTGGTGGTCGGCGGCGGCATCGAGGATTGCGGTTCACCGCTTCTTGATGCGATCAAGAATACGGTTAAGGAATGGTCCGTGGAAGAGGCTGCGACACAGGTCAAGATCATTCCGTCCGCTTTCGGTGAGAATGCTGTGGCGCTGGGCGTGGTGGGCATTGTGGCCCGCGAAGTCTTTGCCCAAGCCTAAGCGCTTTTCCCGCCTCTGGCGGGACCCCGCCGATTCTCAAGCGGTGGCCAGGCATTATCTCCAATGAAAGCTTTTATACAAGAACTCAAGACCCGGGTTCTCGCGGGAGGGGACATCACCCCTGGCGAGGCTCTTCGTCTCAGTTCGATCACAGATTCTGCAACGCTCGACCTTCTTTTAAGCGCTGCCCACGAGATTACCACCAGGTTCCGGCCTTCTCAACCCGACCTTTGCTCGCTCGTCAACGCCAAAAGCTATCTTTGCTCCGAGGACTGCGGTTTTTGTTCCCAATCCTCCCACTACAAAACAGGCGTGAAGCGTTACCCGCTCATGAGCCCGGAAGAGATACTGGGAGAGGCAAAGAAAAGCGAAGCGAACGGCGTGCAAAGCTTTTGTGTAGTGACGAGTGGCGAAACTTTAAATGACGCCGAATTCGAAAAAGTTCTCGCGGCATTTCATCTGCTAAGCGAGAAGACCCGCCTCCGGCTGGATGGCTCCCTGGGGAATCTGACGCCTGAACAGATCCGGAAGCTTCGCGCGGCCGGGATGCGGCGCTTCAATCACAACCTTCAATGTTCCCGCGAATTTTATCCCAAGATCGTTTCGACGCACACCTATGACGAGCGGAAGGAAACGCTCGATTTCCTGAAGGAGAACGGCGTCGAGATCTGTTCTGGTGGTATCTTCGGGATGGGCGAGACGCCTGAAGACAGGATCCGTCTCGCGTTCGAACTGAAACCCTACGATCTTCACTGTTTGCCGATCAACATTCTCAATCCGAGACCCGGAACACCTCTGGCGGGGCAACAAGCTCTTGCTCCTGAGGAGATTATAAAAATGGTCGCGATCTTTCGGTTTATTCATCCCCAAGCCAACATCAAACTTGCCGGTGGGCGCGAATTAAATTTGGGCGTTTATTTTCAGGAAAAAGCCCTTCGCGGCGGAGCGAACGGGTTTGTGGTCGGCGGCTATCTCACCACGACAGGGAATCCTCTTCAGGAAGATCTCGACATGCTAAAATACGCCGGCTACGACACGAATACGAGCAAAGCGGTCTCCGCAACGCACTTTTGTTGTTCTGCCGAAAAACCCGCAACCGCCAGTCTCTGATCCTTGGAACCCTTTCTCAAAGACAAAATCATTCTTATTACAGGGGGCACGAGTCGTCTTGGGCAGGCGTTCGTTCGTAAGGCTGCTCACCAAGGTGCCCGCGTTTTCTTTACTTATTTCAAAGCCACTGCTGTTGCCAAGGATCTCGAACAAACCGGCGCGCAAGGATTTCCCCTCGATCTTGCCGACAGCCAGGCAATCGAATGCTTCGCGGCATTATTCAGGAGAAAAGTCGAGCAGCTGGATGTCCTTATTCATAACGCCGCCGCGACCGCGGATGCCCTCATCGAAAAAATGTCCGAAAAAGAGTGGGACGATGTCCTGCGGGTTAATCTCAAGGCGCCTTTTTATCTTACCCAAAAGCTCCTGCCGCTTCTTATGCGCAGAGAGAAAAAAGGGGTCAGTCACCATTTCCCTAAAATGGTGACTGACCCCTTTTTTCCTGCCAAGGTTTTTACCATGGTAAGTCGCGCGGGGTTAAGCGGGCTTGCCGGCGCCTCAAATTACGCCGCTTCCAAAGGCGGACTGATCGCCATGACCAAAACGCTCGCTAAAGAGCTCGGACGCAAAAAAATGCTTGTGAATGCCGTGAATCCGGGCTTCATGCAATCTTCAATGACAGCGAGTGTTCCTGAAAAAATTCTCCAGAAAAATCTCGAGGAGAGCCCGCTCAAAACCTTTTCAGATCCCGAAGAAGTCGCGGAATTTCTCATATTTCTTTCCTCGGACTCGATGCGCCAGGTGACAGGCCAAGTGTTTCATTTTGAACCCCGGCCTTTCTAAGGTAGAATTTTCAGCCAACAGTTGCTTGTCGTCTATGGGGAGGGCCGGCATCAACGATTTAAAGCGGGCGAAAAAAACCCCGAAGAGATCATCAAGGAGTGGGAAAGGACACAAGGGGTAGATAAAGGATGAGCCGAGAAGAATTAAAGAAAATCCTGGAAGAGCTATTGAAACTTCCCAAAGAAACGGAATGGGTTGAATTCAAAGAGGCGTCTACCTCTTTCGATTTTCATAAACTTGGAAAGTATTTCTTGCCTGGCTCTGTTGAGAGGGTGATCGAACAGGATTCGCCGCCAGATACGTATCGCAATCACTCCCTGGCTCACGCGATGGTTCATTTGAACATGATCGATACGATCGGAAGCGGTATTCGAAAGATGTTTTTGAGGCAGAAAGAGCGGTTTTTCCCGTTGCCCGATTACGATCTTAAAAGTCTCGATAGGGTAGAATTGCGTGTTCAAGGAAAGATCATCGATCCAAATTACACGCAGCTGCTTGTTCAAAATCCGGATATGGATCTTTCGGTGGCGATGCTGTTGGATAAAGTTCAAAAAAGAATACGGTTAGACAAGGAACAGCATCGATTTTTGAAACAAAGAAATTTGGCGGAGGGCAGATACCCTAACCTGTATTTAGCTGCTCATGTGGCCGCGCTAACGGGAGATAAAACAGCTTACATAAAAAACAGGGCATTCCATGACCGGCACTACAAAGATATGATCTTGGCCTTCATTGCCAAATTTAAACAAGCCAGTCGCCGCGATATCGACGAGTTGTTGTTTGATCATTTATCGGATGCTTTGAGTGAGAAACAAAAGATGAACAAGATCCGGAATATTTTGTATGCGATGTCCAAAAAAGACGAAACTATAAAGAATGCCGGGCCTTCCAAAAAACCGAGATGGGTTTTGTGGGGCGGCAAGAAGTAGATATAAAAAGCGGCAGCGCCACCCCGTCGTTTTCATAACCCATTTGATGCCAAAAGGTTGTGAAAATTGAAATTAGATGTAGATTAGTAGCAAACGAATAGAAGACATTAGGGAATTAAATCTGGAGAGGTGCCATCTGCTTTTAAAATGTGCGAAAAGCTGGTTTGACAGGAAAGCGATTATTCTTGCCAAAGTTTCGGTGTCGCGCCAGAAAAGAAGATAGATGAATAAACGACGCGTAGTAGTCACAGGCATGGGCGTTCTTTCTCCGATAGGAAATACGCTCGCGGATTTCCGGGAGAATCTTAAAAAAGGTGTCTCCGGAAAAGAGAACGCGGATTATTCGGTTGTGGAAGGACATAAATTTCCTCCGGTATTTCCTCTCAAGGGTTTTAACCCGCGTCCTTACGGAACGCATCTTCTGGACCCCTTCATTCAATATGCCGTAGCTGCCGCGGAGCAGGCTGTCCTGGATGCCCGGATCGATCTTGCGGCCGTAGATCCTTACGATATCGCGCTTTCCGTCAGCTCCAGCAAAGGCGGTGTTCACAGCCTCGGGCGTTTCAAAGAACGATTTATGCGAAATCCCAGCGCGATCCTGGGTGCGAGAATGTACACAAGCGCGGTTCCGAATTTTGCAGACCAGTGGATCGCCCGACGTATGAAGATCCGGGGGCCGGCCAAGTGTTACGTGGCGGCATGCGCGACTGGAACTGTGGCCATCGTTCAGGGGTTTCGGATGGTCGCCGAGGGACAGGCGGAATATTGTCTTGCCGGGGCAACGGACGCCTCCATCACGCCCCTCATGCTGGGCGGCTACAATAACATGAAGGCGCTTGCGGCCAGGGACATACGTCCCTTCGATAAAAGGCGCGACGGATTTCTGGTAGGCGAAGGTGCGGGCGTTGTGTTTCTTGAAACGCTTGAAAGCGCGAAGGCGCGCGGTGTGAAGATCTACGGGGAGATCGTCGAAGCCGCTTATGGTCAGGACAGCAAGCAGCCGATCCATTTTGATCTTACGGAACATGCTTTGTCCTACACGTTGGGGGTTCTTTTCAAGAGGGCCGGGATCACGCCACAGGAGATCGACTACATGAATTTGCACGGGACAGGTACGCGGCACGGAGATCTTTATGAAACGCTGGAACTCAAAGAGGCGCTCGGGGAACAGGCCTACAAGATCCCCATGAGTTCGACCAAGGGTTCGACCGGGCACATGCTCGGCGCGACGGGCGCTATTGAGATCATGGCGACACTTCTGGGTATCCACGAGGAGTTCATCCCGCCGACCGGAGGTCTTGAAGAAAAAGATCCGGCCTGCGATCTGGATTATACGCCCGGCAAGATGCGCCCCTGCAAGATCACGAATGCGGTCAAGGTCTCCATGGGCTTTGGCGGCCAGGTCGCCGCGGTCTTCCTGAGAAAAATCTAACCCTGGCCACACCCGGTGTGTCCACCGGTGGACACACCGGGTGTGGCAGACGGTGAGTCGGAAAGATATGAAAAGCGAATACCAAAAAGAACTTCAGGATCTTCAGGCCAAAAACCTCTACCGGAAACTCCGCGTATTGGAGGATCATGAAGGCACGCACGCCGCATTCGAAGGGCGGGACCTTCTCCTTTTTTGCTCGAACGACTATCTGGGCCTCAGCCGCCATCCTCGCGTGGTCCGGGCTGCTCAAAAGGCGCTTAAGGTTCACGGTGTTGGTGCGGGTGCGGCGCGGCTTATCTCAGGAACCACAAGCGCTCACGCGGCTCTCGAAAAAAAGCTGGTGGAGACTAAGGGGAAAGAAAGCGCGCTCGTCTTTGCCGCCGGTTTTCTCGCGAACCTTGGCATTCTGACCGCTTTCGCTGGCGAAGAGGACGTCATTATTATGGACAAGCTTTGCCACGCATCGCTTGTCGATGGCGCCAGGCTCTCCAAAGCCGAACTGCGCGTTTTTCCTCATAAGAATTACAAAAAGTGCGAAGACCTTCTCCGGGGTTCGCGGAACGCCAGGCGGCGGATCCTTGTAACCGAAACAGTTTTTAGTATGGATGGCGACCTTGCGAATCTGAAAGAGCTCGTTCGCCTGAAAAAAAAATACGACGCGCTGTTTGTGGTGGATGATGCTCACGGTACAGGCGTTCTGGGGAAGCATGGTCGCGGAGCCACCGAAGAAGGGAATCTCTCCAAACAGATTGATATTATCATGGGGACGCTTTCCAAAGCTCTCGGAGGTCTTGGAGGATTCGTAGCTGCGGACAAGGTTCTGACGGAGCATCTCGTGAATTTCGCACGACCCTTCATTTTTGCGACTGCGCTCCCACCCATTCTTTGTGAAGCCGCGCGCGAAGCGCTTTGCGTGATCGAAGAAGAACCCTTCTTAAGGAAAAAACTCTGGGCGAATATCCACGAGGTTCACCTAGGGCTCACCGAACTTGGCTTTTTGATTCCGACACCCGAATCCGCGATCCTTCCGATCATGGTAGGCGACGAGGGGAAAGCAATGGAGCTTTTCAATAAACTTCTCGCCCAAGGGATCTTTATTCCCGCTGTGCGTTATCCCACCGTTCCCAAAGGCAAGGCACGCCTCCGCGTCACCGTCTCCACCGCACACACAAAAGAAGACATCCAAAAGCTGATCCGAGGGTTTAAAAATCTGAGGAGGTGAGTTCATGGGGCAGATCGCCGTCTCTACTTATGCTGCACTCCGCAAGAAGGTTGAGGAGACGCTGCTCCTTGGCCAACAACGCATCGAAGAAGCCAAAGTCCAAATCTATTGGAATACAGGCCGCTACATCAATGAGCATGTTCGGGTGAATGACGGAAGAGCCGAATACGGGAAAAAGGTGGTTTTACGGCTTTCCGGGGATCTGGAGATCGATGACAGCGTTCTTCGTCGATGCGCCGAGTTCGCGAATCTTTTTCCCGACTACAAGATTTGTGCCGCGCGGCACAAATTAACCTGGGCCCATTACCGGGCGCTTATCACGATACCGGATGAGAAAAAGCGTCTTGCGCTGGCAGACCAGGCTTCGAAAGAAGATTGGCCTTCGCGCGAACTCGAGATCAAGATCCGCAACCTGAATTGGGAAAAACGGGTCGAGATCTCGGATGGCAAAGCCCCGTCGCTTCTTCCCGTGCCTGTGCTGGGCCCTTTTTACATGTATCAAGTGATTCAGCCGGAGAGCATCCATTCGCATGCCACAGAGCCGCTCCTCGACGTCGGATTTTCCAGTACGAAGAAACTGGCGAGGCTCACCTCTTCAAAATTTGCCGCTGGAACCATCGTCGCTTCTATTAAAGACGCAAAGGGCCGCTACTCGCTCGCTGAGAGAGAAGGGGACAGTCCCTCTAAAGCCGTTAAAGGGACTGTCCCCCTTGCTCCCGCAAACGCCGTACCCCGTACGCCTTACGATCTTTTGTATACTTACCAGGCTTTCGTAAAGCGTGTGATTGATGGCGATACGTTAAAGCTTGAGATCGACACCGGTTTTGACGACCAGAAGCATGAAACCATTCGTCTGAGGGGGATTGATTGTCCGGAGATCAATACGCCTGAGGGCATTGCTGCGAAGAAGTTTGTCGAGCGAGAGCTCGCCCATTGTGAAAGCATCATCCTCAAATCCACCCAGACGCGTAAAGAAAAGTGGGGCCGGTATTTGGGCGACATCTTTTACACGGACAAATTCGGAAAACAGCAGTACCTTAACAACGTGCTTCTGGAAAAAGGACATGCGGTCAGAGCACGGAACTGACCACCTGTTCCGACACTGCCATGCTTGTACACAGGTACAAGTGCGGTCAGAGTACGGAACTGACATTAAAGAGCAACGCAGCGCGGGGGGGCGTTCCTCTTGATACAGTTCGTAACGGTCGCTTGATCATCCTGGATTCCCCTCTTTTGTAAAGAGGGGCCAGGGGAGATTTTCAAATCCCCCTTCCGCCCCCTTTGCTAAAGGGGGAGAATGAATTGGAGAACAACTGTACCAACTGGTAGGCGATCAGGGGGAATAAAGCGATTGAGAAAGGGCCATATATCTTATAGGCTATAAGCATGAAGATAAGCATGAGCGTTCAACGAAAACGAGTCGCGCACACGGCAAACAACAAAAAGTGGCGTGATCGTACTTTTTCATTAGCAAAAGTAATCGGGGAAGAAGTTGCCAGGGCGCGGCGGGCTTCGGGGATGACCCAACAAGAGCTCGCGCGTCACGCGAAGACGCGCCAGGCCAATATCTCGAGACTCGAACGGGGGATCCAGAATCCTTCCGTGGAGTTTCTCGAACGCGTCGCCCAATCGCTCGGCAAAAAGCTTCAGATGAAAATCAAGTGAGGCGGGAAAGGGCTTATATCCTTTAAGCTATACGGCACAGAGAGGTGGAGACGACTCCACTGTCCGATTATGTGTCTTTGTTTACAGCGGGGCAGGTAGTTCTGTCAAATGTGAAGCAGCAGCAGCTGTTCATGAAAGTGCAAAAGGAATCTAAAGTAAACAGGAGGGGGTTGTGGGGATGAGGAAAACGGCGATGTGTTCTGGAAAGGCTTTTTCTAAAAGGAAAAAGGGCTTCGCCTGGACGCTCTTTCTCTCATTTGTTGTTTGTCTGAGCTGTCCTTTGCCCAGCTATGCTTTGTCCGAAAATCCGACGGCGCCTTCAATTAATGATCTGGTTAACATGAAAGATTCAGAAATCGATCTTTCTGCTGCGTATTTAGGGATAACGAATGAAGTGGCATGGGTAGTAGCGAAAATGCAGATTGATGCCAAGAAAATCAAAGAAGATATTGATGGATTGGCTGAGAAATGTCGTTCTCTCATTGCGGGTGAGCGTGACCCGAAAGTAATAGTTGCGCGACTAAACGAATTTCTTTTTGATGAATGTGACTTTAAAAGTGACCAAAACAACGATCCTCTCTATTCAAATTACCAAAACCTGCTTATCAACGCAGTCTTAGAAAATCGAAAGGGGCACTGTACTAGTCTTACCATGATTTATTTAAGCATAGCGCAGGCGCTGGGGCTGCCGTGCTTTGCTGTCGCTACGCCAGCGCATATATTTGTGAGATATGACGATGGGGCACAACGAATTAATATTGAAACAACGGATAGAGGGAAAAGTTACCCGGACGAATATTATCGTGAGAAATACTTGATAGAAAAAGGCGATGCGAAATATTTGAGAAACTTAACGCGCAAGCAACTTTTAAGCAGAATTGTGGTTTCCTTTGGCGTTACATTTATTGATCGTCAAAGGTATGAAGCGGCCGAGGATTTCTTAGAGAAAGCTCTTAAGCTAGATTCCGAAAATGCAATTGCTGCAATGAATCTCGGAATATTGTATGAGAAGCAGGGGAGATTGGATGATGCCGCTGGCGAATTGAAGCGTGCTTTAGTAATAGATCCGCACCAATATAAAATATTGGGTAATATCGGGCTAGTGTATCAAGAGAAGGGAGACTCCTCCAATTCGATAGATTATTTCCAAAGAGCTATCGCGGTGAACCCGAAATATGCGCTGGGCTATTATAATCTGGGCGTTACTTACCATTTGCTTGCAAAGAACGATGAAAAGGCTATGGAGAATTTCAGCAAGGCTCTTGAGCTTGAGCCAAACTTTCTTGCGGCAAGAAGGAATCTAATGACACTTCGACAACAACGGTCAAGACAGAGAGCGTCATGAGGGCTGTGGTGTTTTATGTTCTTAGGGACTAGATTTAAACACAGGAGAGACAAAAATGAATAGGAAGTTCAACTCTATAATCGTGTTTACAGTCGCGGCGATTGCTCTAAGCGGCTGCGCGGCGCAAATGGAAGCTCAATACATATCAATGGGGCAAGAAGCTGGACGGCAAGGCAAGTTCGATGAAGCGCTAGTCGATTTAAATAAGGCAATTGAACTTAATCCTAGGTCTGCTAACGCCTATTATTTGCGAGGACTTACTAATTCTGAAAGGGGTAATCAATATCAAGCTATTACGGATCTTTCCAAAGCCATCGAGCTAGAACCCAGTTTTTCCGCAGCCTATAGATATAGAGGTATTGTCTATATTAAAAATGAGAATTTTGAAAAAGCCCTTATAGACTTAAACAAAGCGATAGAAATTAATCCCAAAGACGCGGCCGCTTATGCGAGCCGAGGGTATGTTTATGCTCGTAAGTTTAAAAATGATCTGGCTTGGAAAGATGCCCATAAAGCAAAAGAATTGGGGCATTATTTTGATCCTCGCTTTCTAGCAGAGTTTAAAAAAAGCATTGGGCGAGACGACCTTTAGCGAGCGTGGATAACGCCAGGACCGAAGGTCCGAGCAAGGAGAAACTCAGCGCTTCATCTCGCAGCAGAAGGAAGCGAGAAAGAATGGGCGAGATTTCTGGAAGTAGCGGCTTTGGCGGCTGAGTATGCGAGTAATTGGCAGATGCATCGGAAGCACTCGGAACGGTATCGGATTTAGAAAAGGAGGAATCCCAAATGAATACTTACGACATCGTAAAATCTTTAAGAGGTGAATTGTCAAAATTCAATGGCGAACAACTCGACTCTCAATATCAAATCTGTTGGCAATACTCTGGAAGATTAGCGCAGGGTATAGAAGCTGATTTAAAAAGAATTGCGGGAGGATCACCGAGGCTATTTCGACTAGAATTTGTAATAAATGATCCCTATGAGCAAGGCGCAGACATGTGTAGTGCTACGGTTTGTTATGGTAGGGATGATGACTTTGAGGTGTCAATTAAATGCTGGATCAATCATGAGATGGTGAAAGTGAAGGTTAGAAAAAGACCTCGAAGTGCCGCGCTAGAGGCCATAGCAAATGTTTTAGACAAAGGCGAAGAAACTCATCTGAGCAAATTTGAACAGTAATATGGCTGTAAATGCACGCCATCGGTGTGAAAGAGAAGTATCTAGACGAAGGAAGTGAGAGAGCAGAAAAGGGGGTGTGGAAGTGAGGCGAATAGGTTTTGTACTCTTTTTTTTATTTTCTTTTACAGTTTTGTGCTATGCAGAAGATTCGTTGATTTTTCATAATGATAAAACAGCAAAAGGAGAACAGACTGTGGCTTCGTTTTTGGCAAGCAATGAATTGGAAAAAGCCCTTATTCAAGCTCAGCAAAAAAACCCGTCTGTGGATGAGTTTCTCAAAGTATTAATGGATTCCAAAATATATATCATGATTGATAAAGAGGTCGGGGAAGAAGGTGTTTGGGATAACTCAACAAACATATTTATGCTTGCAAATTCAAAAAATGAACCACGGTTCGCTGTTTTTACATCTCCAGAGAGGTCCGATGAATGGCATAAGCGTGCGCCAAAGTACCAGTGGGGACTTCAAACTGATTTCAAATGGGTCATTAAATTGATTGGCCCGAAAGCTGGTGTTGTTGTTAACCCAGGCTATTCGGTCGGGTGTGATATAGAACCTCACATTATTCAGGAGTTAAAGGCCCAAGAAAAATAGCTGCTTATGAGGAGGGGGTTGTCGGGATGAAAAAGGGGTTAATTATTATGGCAAGCTTGATAACAATGCTTATGGGACTATTGGGGCATGGTAAAGCTCATGCAAAAGAATACGAATTGGCGGATGTTTATCGCGATCTTAGACAACAAGTTTTGATAGCCCCTCCAGAAAAAATTGGGTTTACGCCTACGGCTGACAATAAGTTGTGGGGCCTGCTAATGGAAACGGGCTATCCGGAAGCGGTCGTAACTTTAGTAGCCATAGCTGATGGTACAGTGAGTTTGTATTTTAGCAATGGTGGAGGAATTATCGGAATCGGTGAGCATGAGAACGCGCGCAAAGCTTCTAACGACCTTTTGGCAGCTGCACCCAAATTTATCGTCCAAGCATCTCTGACAAAAGATTTTCCTTTGCCGTCTGAGGGGCATGCACGCTTCTACTTTCTCACTTCTGATGGAACTTACACGGTAGAGGCAAAAGAAGACGATTTGGGGTATAACCGATCTCCCTTATCTTCTTTGTTTTATAAAGCTCAAGAACTAATTACACAGGCGAGAATAGTGGAGCAAAATAGAGAAAAAGGGGTCAGACCCCAATAAATTTTGAAAATAGGGGGATATGGAATTCACAATCTTTCACCTAATTGGGCTGTTTCTGTTTTTTGGCTTCCTTTGGATGCTCTGGTATATTCGGCTCTTCGAGGGACAGAAGAAGTCTTTCAAGCTGGCAGTCATTTGGCTGCTCTCATTGGGACTATACGGCATGGTGATTGCCTCCACAGGCATTGATATGGATAGCAATCTTGGAAGATGGGTAGGATTCGCCACGCTTGGAATTTGGGATGTGTGGTTATTCGTTTACGGATATAGAAAGGGTTATTTCGGAAGATTCTTCGGATAGATTTTTGAAGGAAGCGCGGGAACAGAAGCGGGGGTTGTGGAAATGAAAAAGATATTATTCGGGATTGCGGTGTTGTGTTTGGTGACGTCAGTGGGGTATTGCCAGGAAAAGGAGCAGCCGCTGGCCGACAAAACCGCACCGCTGGTGCTCACTCTCAAATCCGATAAGCAAGTTTATGAAGCGGGGGAACCGATCAATCTTGAGCTGTCCGTTCACAACAACTCGAAAGAGACCATTCAAATATATTCCCCGGAATATTGGGGGGTGAGCGAGATTTTTGTAAAGAAAGCCACGGGAGAGGTGGTTCAATCCCAGTTTTTCACCAAGGTAAAAAGGGTGTCTTTTGATACGTTTGCCAGCATTGCTTCCCAGGGAATTCGTTCCTTTCTCTTTAAAGATCTCGAATGGTTCGGGTGTGGCGGGCTCTCCGGATTTAATATCGAAAAAGATTTTTCTCCGGGAATCTACAACCTCTACATGACTGTAAAAAATCCTCCGGTGTGCGCAGGAGCTAAATACCTTGAGACGGATCTTTCGGGCATTCTCACCTCCAACCCCCTGACTATCGAGGTGAAAGCGAAGAAAGAAATTTCTCCCGCAGAAGCGGATCAAAAAAAGTTGGATTATAATGTTGGCGTTGAAGATGCCACAGGCCAGGGCAACGTGCGGGTTTCGAATGCAAAGGCAGGCGTGGATTATAAGATGTCTAAAAATGCTACGGTGGGAGTCCAGGCGAGTCAGCAAATTCACGACTCTCAAGATGCCGCAGCCTGGGGAGGGGCGGATGATGATGAAACCGCGGCCCAGGCGAAATACAAACTATCGTTTTGATTCCCCGAACGAAAAACGAGCGCTTTTCGACCGGACGGAGCTCTGTCCATCAGGACGAAGCTGTGAAGACGGAAGGAGGAGGGAATGCATTTTTCTGAGCTGCTGAAACTCTGTCAATGCCACGGAACACAAATTTGCCCGTTTTGTCAGGGGTTGACTATCGTTTGCGGGGTCCTTTTGATCGGTCTTTTGGGTTATGTGTTGGGGAAGAGGAAAAAAGATAGTAACCGTTCAAGTGCGTCATCCTGACCTCTGTGCTTTCTTGCAAAAGCAAGATCAGAGGGAAGGATCTGAAATCGGGATCCTTCGTCCCTGCAAGCAGGTCCTCAGGATGACGAGTGGGTATATGAACGGTTACAAAAGACAAATCCGCTTCAAAGTAACAACAGGAAAGGTTGTGGGATGAATAAGGGACGGGAGTATTACGAGAGCGGACAGATGAAGAGCAAAAGGTCTTATAAGAACGGAAGCCTCGAAGGTCCGGTCAAATCGTACTATGAAAACGGGAAATTAAAAAGCGAGGTTGTTTACAAGGACGGAAGACGCGAAGGCTTATCAAAGGACTATTACGAAAATGGAAAGCTGCGAAACGAGAAAGTTTTCAAGGCGGGAAGTGTCGAGGGGCCGTGTAAGGCCTATCATGAGAACGGGCAGTTGAAAAGAGAGGAAGCCTGGAAGCATGGGCATCTCGATGGACGGTCTAAAATGTATTACGAGAACGGACAGCTTGCGTCCGAAGGATTTTTAAGGAACGGAATGCGAGAAGGGCTTGTGAGGTGGTATTATGCCAACGGACAATTGCAGGAAGAGAAATCTTACAAGAACGGGCGACAGCACGGTCTGGCCAAGAAATATAGTAAAAGTGGGCAGTTACAAAGAGAGGAAGTTTGGCGAGAAGGCGTGATGGAGAATTTGTTCCGGGAATACGACGGCAAGACGATGACGATTCGAGGCAAGTAGCTTCGGGAGCGTAGCCGAAGATGCCCTGACCCGACCTAGACGATTCCCTAGACGATACCTAGACGATAATGTATACTTCTTTTATGGATGCTCCGCGATACAGAATCACAAACCGTCTTTTGTCCGCGCTTGAAAAGATTGCGACGATCTCCTCAGCGATCTCTGAAAGCCGTCTTCAGCTCCCGGTCCGTTTGCGGTTGGAACAGGAGGCGGAGCGAAGAAATACGCACTCTTCCACGGCCATCGAAGGGAACCAGCTTTCCCTGGAGCAGGTGACGGCTCTTAGCAAGGAGCGCGAGGTTCGGGGCGATGCCCGGCAGAAGATGGAAGTGCTCAATTACCTCAAGGCGCTTCGATGGGTTTTTCGTCAAAGTCGGCGGGATCTGAATGAGAAGAATCTTTTGAGGCTTCACCTCTTGATCACACAAAAACTGCTTGGTGAAGAGAGGGCTGGACATTATAAAAAGAAACCGAATTATGTTGTGGAGGGTCGCGGGCGTGTTGTTTATACGCCCCCAACGCCGGCTGAAACGCCAAGCTTGACGCGGGCGTTGCTTGACTGGACCAAGAATAGCGCAGACGTGCATCCCGTAATCGCGAGCGCTGTTTTCCATCACCGACTTGTTTCGATCCATCCTTTTTCTGACGGGAACGGGCGGGTTGCTCGGGCGGGAGCGCAATGGATTCTCTACCGGCGGGGTTTTGATCCTGGGCATTTTTACGCGATCGATGATTTCTACGCAAAAGACCGGAACCGTTACTATGAAAAAATCCAGCAAGCAAGAGAGCTGGATGGGGACCTGACTTACTGGATCGAATACGTTGCCGAGGGACTCTTGGCGGCTTGTGAAGATGTCCATGAAAGAATCAGGACTTTAGCGCGGCCCTCAAAAGAAAAGATCACGATCACTCCCAAGCAGGAGGTATTGCTCGGTGTTTTGCGCGGGCAAAGCGGCGTCGGCTCTGCGGAGATCGGCAAAAAACTCAAAATTAACCGCGCCAGGGTCCATCAACTATTGGCGCCGCTTGTTAAGGCGGGAATCGTAAAAACGGAAGGTCGCGCGCGGGCTGCTCGCTATTATCTCTGATATGAAAAACTGGAAAAACAGCAAGAACACTCAGGCGTGGATCGAGAAAGATAGAAAATATATCTGGCATCCATTTACGCAGATGCGGGACTGGCAGACGGATGATTTCCCGGTCATTGAAAAGGGGGACGGTTGCTATCTGGTTGATACCGAGGGGCGGAAATATCTGGACGGCGTTTCATCGCTTTGGTGCAATGTCCATGGGCATCGGGTGAAAGAGCTCGACCGGGCGATCGAAAGGCAGCTAAAAAAGATTTCCCACACCACGTTTCTCGGGGCAACGCATCCGACCGCGATCGAGCTGGCGGAAAAGCTCATCGCAATTGCTCCGGGGAATAATGCTCGAGCACACAGTAGGGCAGGTTTAAACCTGCCCTACGAAAAAGGCGAAGGTTCCGGGGAAGACAAACAGCGTCTTACCCGTGTGTTTTATTCCGATTCCGGGTCCGAGGCTGTTGAGATCGCGCTCAAGATGGCGTTCCAATATTGGGCGCAAAAAGGGCATCCCGAGAAGAAAAAATTCGCGAGACTCGTGAATGCTTATCATGGCGACACGCTTGGCGCCGTGAGCGTCGGCGGCATCGATCTGTTTCATCAGATCTATAAACCCCTTCTTTTCGATTCGATCGCGATCCCATCGCCTTACCGTTATCGTTGGGAAACGGGCAGCGACCCGGAAAAAGTTAAAAACGAATCGCTCAACGCTATGGAGGAAATTCTCAAGAGACATCACGAGGAGCTCGCCGCGTTCATGATGGAGCCCCTGATGCAGGGTGCCGCCGGGATGATCGATCAGCCGGAGGGATATATTTCCCGTGCCAGAGAGCTGACGCGAAAGTATAATACGCTTCTGATCTTTGACGAAGTTGCGACAGGGTTTGGGCGGACCGGAATGATGTTTGCCGCGGAACACGAGAACGTGACGCCGGATATCATGACGGTTGCTAAAGGCATTACCGGCGGCTATCTTCCACTGGCCGCGACGCTTACGACCGAGGAAGTTTACGAAGCGTTTCTCGGGCGTTACGAAGAGTTTAAAACATTCTTTCACGGTCATACTTACACCGCCAACCCGCTGGCTTGTGCGGTAGCGATCGCAAATCTTGAAATTTTCGAAAAACAGAAAACACTCGAGAAGTTGCAGCCCAGGATCCGGCTCATCAAAAAACGGCTCGAAGGTTTTTATAAGCTAGAATGCGTCGGCGATATCCGGCAATGCGGCGTCATGGTCGGGATCGAGCTTGTCAGGGACAAGGCGACGCGACAGACCTTTGAGCCCCAGGAAAAGATCGGCGTTCGCGTGATCGAGAGGGCGCGGAAAAAAGGCGCGATCTTGAGGCCCCTGGGACCGGTGATCGTGCTCATGCCGCCGCTGGGAATGAGCGAACGAGAACTGAACAAGCTGTTGGATATTACTTACGAGTCCATAAAGGAAGTGACGGAATGATTGCTATTGGCTCAACGCGCAACGCTCAACGCACAACGAAGAAGCCTTTTCGTTGCGCTTTGCGCGTTGTGCGTTGTGCGAGGTTTTTATGAAAGCCGGAATATTCATCACGGGAACAGACACCGATGTCGGAAAAACAGTTGTGGCCGCCGGTCTTGCGCTCGTCCTCCGGGACCGCGGGATAAAAGTGGGTGTGATGAAGCCCGTGGCGACCGGTTGTTATGGTGGCGACACAAGGCTTATTTCTCAGGACGCGGCATTCCTGATGGAGGCCGCCCAGAACGAATACCCGTTGCTCACGAGCCCGTCACGTTTTCGCAATCCTCTTTCGCCGAGCGTTGCGGCCACGCTTGAAAAAAAGGAAGTAGACGTCCCCCAGATCCTCAAGAGTTATCGTGAACTGCAGAAACACTATGATTTCATTATTGTCGAAGGCGTGGGTGGGCTTATGGTTCCTCTCAAGCAAGATTATTACGTGGCCAACCTCATTCGTGATATGGGATTGCCTCTCGTGATTGTGTCGTATGCGGGGCTTGGCGCGATCAATCACACGCTGCTCACCGTGGATGCGGCCACGATCCGGGGGCTGGAAGTGCGCGGCATTATCTTTAACCGTGTTTCCGTGACGAATTACTCGCTGGCCGAACTTACCAATCCGAGAGTCATCCATGACCTTTCGGGGGTTCCGATCCTTGGCAGCCTGCCCGATATCGACGGGCTTAACATGGACAACTGTCAGTTCGGGAAGCTCAAGGAGGTTTTTCAGGAGCGCATCCGGATCGATAAAATCCTCGGCGGTCCTAAAAATGCGGCTCCGATACAATAAGTAAGCCTCTGGAACAGGTCCTAATCATCAATAACCAAGAAGCAAGATACAAATTCTCCGCCAAAGGCGGATCCGTCCTCTGGCGGACAATTTTAAAATCTCAAATAATTCCATCTTTGGGTCTTGGTTATTGGAGCTTGGTTCTTGGAAATTTGACGAACCTGTTTTGTGCCCGGGTTGCAATGAAAGGGAACATCCGTTGATCTTCTCAAAGTCCACAGGTCTCCGGCTTGAAAGAAAAAAAGACGCAAGTCTGTTAAACTGGAATCTCAAGCGTCCGTCCCCCCCCGAAAAAATACGCGTTCCAATTCCCTCAACTTCTTTACCTTGCGTGCGCGTTGGAGATATCGTTCAGATTGGGCAAAAAATAGCGGTCCCAATACCCATCAATCGAAGCGTAGCGGAGATTGGGGCCGTCCCGCCAACCATTAATCAAAAGAAAATGAATGGCGGGGCAGATCCCGCGGGCCCCGAAGGCGTGAGCCTTCATGCTGGGATGTCCGGGATCGTGGAAAGGATCGCGATGCTGCCTGACGCGTTGGGTAAGGAGAGCCCGATGATCGAGATCCGGAGGCAGGGAGAGCCCAAATCTCCTTCGCCTGCGGAGATACGTAAAGGATGGACCGATTTTTCAGCCGAAGAGCTCTTGAGGATTTTCCAACACTCCGGGCTTGTGACCACGGACCCTCGTATGGAACCTGTTCACACCAAGCTCAGGCGACATGCTGGAGCACGGGCGATCATCATTAACGGTTGCGAACCGGAACCCTACAGCACCTCGGAACAAGTGCTGATCCTGTCTCATCCTGTGGAAATTTTAAAAGGCGCGGAGTTGCTTAAAAAAGTTCTAGAGGCGGAGAAAATCTTTTTTGTGCTCGAGGATTGCAATCTCGAGATGATCGAGCTTATCAAAAGCAAGATCTATTCCTTAAAATGGGAGAACATAGAAGTTCGGACCGTGCCCGCGCTCTACCCGCAAGGCCTTGAAAGCATGTTGCTTCAGACGTGGTTTGCGGGGGAGGAGGAGCGAGCGGTTGTTTTTCCGGCCTCTACAGCGTTTGCGGTCTATGAGGCAGTTGTGCAACAGAAACCTTTTTATGAAAGGGTCGTGACCGTCGGCGGAGAATGCGTGGTCGAGCCGCGGAGTCTTTGGCTGTCGATTGGAATTTCTTTTCACGACGCGATCCATGCCTGCAAAGGGGTCATGCGCGAACCCCAAAAGATTTTGATGGGCGGACCCATGGCTGGGGTCGCACAGAGAACTACCGAGGTTCCCGTGATAGCCGGGACGAATGCTATTCTTGCGCTTCCTAAAGAGGTCGCGAAAGAAGAACGGGCCCCCATGCCGTGCATTCGTTGCAATTTTTGCGTCGATCATTGTCCCGTTTTGCTTTCGCCCGCGATGATCACGCTCGCCGCGGAACAAAAAGAATTTGCGGTTGCAACAGAATGGAATGTTGAGGAGTGCATCGAATGCGGAAATTGCGGCTATGTCTGTCCCTCCAAACGGCCGATGCTGGAGCTGATCCGTTTGGCGCGGGCCCAGGCAAAGACGGAGGCAGTTTCAAAGCCTATCCAGCATAGCGGAGCGGTTCATGGCTGAGTCGAAACATTCTTTCTCCAAGACGCTGCCGCCGCATATTCATTCCGCGGATTCTCTATCTAAGCGGAATTGGGGGCAGGCGATCGCACTCGTGCCGGTACTTGTCGTGGCTTGTTTTTCCGGACATGCTGAAATTTTGCGCGTTCTTTTGATCTGCCTTGTGAGCGCGGTCGCGTTCGAATTTCTGGCTGCCAAACTCTTCGAAAAGAAAGAAAGCTTGAGGGATGGCGAAACAGTCCTTGCCGCAGCCCTCTTTTCGCTACTGATGCCTTCGAGATGTCCCTCTGAGGTTGTGGTTCTCGGTGTTTTTATGGCGGTTTTTGTTGCTAAAGAACTCTTCGGTGGTACCGGATCCTATCTTTTGCATCCGCTTCTTGTGGCGCGCGTATTTTTACAGCTCTGTTTTCCCAAAGTTATGTCGGAACCGATGCTTGTGGCCGGTGACGGTAGTGTTTGGACGCTTTTAGGCATTGGCCTCGGCGGAATCATTCTCTTCAAACAAAAACAAGGCTACTCGGAAACATCCGTTCTTTTCATGTCGGTCTGCTTTATCTGCGAAGCTTTTTTCGGAGGGCAAGAGATGCCGATCGCCTTTTTTAGCGGCGTCCTTTTGA
>MHFU01000111.1:2593-7795 GCA_001804345.1 Omnitrophica bacterium RIFOXYB12_FULL_50_7 | reverse complement strand
CTTCCAGAATGAACTGGGGGTTTTTGATGGCGCTTGTGTTGATGGAAACCTTATCACAGCCCGTGGCGAGAAGTTCTCGGATATCCTGAACGGTGTTGATGCCGCCGCCAACTGTAAAGGGGATGAAAATCGTCGCTGCCACTTTTTCGGCCACCTCAATCATCGTCCGCCGCTTTTCATGCGAGGCCGTGATATCGAGGAATACCAGCTCGTCGGCTTTCTGCTGGTCATAAGCTTGGGCACAGGATACGGGATCGCCCGCGTCCTTCAGAGATACAAATTTGACGCCTTTGACGACCCTGCCGCGGTCGATATCAAGACATGGAATGATGCGTCGGGCGAACATGGATCAAAGGGTCATTTGGTTGTTCTCAAGCTGCTTGAGAACGTGGATCACGGAAATGCCGAACGCGATTACGTGGGACAGGATAGCGAAAAGAACAGTTAGAATGATCAGGAAGATCATGCCGACTTCGTAAAGCGAGGCTTGTTTGAAGTTCGCGCTTTGCCAGAAAAAGATCAAAATCAAAAAAGAGACGAGGAACAGGATCCATCCCCCAATACACTTTTTCGTGTAGGCCTTCTTGATCTCATGAAACCACTTGGAGTTGATGGACCGGGCGCGTTTGATAAGAGTGTGCAGAAAAAAACCTCTTACTAAAAGAAAAAGGACGAGAAAGCCGACGCCGATTACAGCCCATGACCAGGCGCGTTCAGTAAGGACCCTGTCCCAAAGGTTCATAAGGTTTTCCATATGCTCTTTCTCCCTTTTTTATGTCGTGAGCCGCACGGCATCGGACAACCGGAATCGTTTGTCGTAAAGTGCCTTACCGATGATCACGCCCTCAAAATTCGGTGCTTGGATGGCTCGGCATTTTTCAATATCGGAAAGTTGGCTGATCCCTCCTGATAAAATGACCCGCGATTGGGTGTTGGCGAGCACCATAGAAAGTTTTTCCCAGTTCGGGCCTTTCAAAACACCATCCTTTTCGATATCGGTGTAGATCAGAGTTGTGACGCCAAGCTGATCGAAAAGTTTTAAAGCCTCCTTGAGTGTCATATTTCCGTCACGCATCCATCCAGCCGTTTTGACCTGATCGCGGCGAACATCCAGCCCCACAGCGATCTTTTCTTTGAATTCCAGGGTCACTTTTTCCAGGAAGGTCTTGTCAAGAGCCTTAGTCCCGAGTACGACGCGTGAGACGCCTAGCGCGAGGACTTTTGCGATATCCTCTTGATTGCGGAGTCCGCCGCCGAATTGGATCTTGGCCTTGACGCCCTGGCATATGGACGTAAGCGTTGCTTCGCTTGTAAGCGTGCCGGTCTTGGCCCCTTCGAGATCCACGACATGGATCCACTTGGCGCCCTCTTCTTCCCAAATCTTGGCGGTTGCTGTTGGATCCCTGGAATAGACAATGCAGGAATTGTAATCGCCTTGTGTGAGGCGGACGACTTTGCCCTCATAAATATCGATCGCGGGATAAAGGTTCATGCCATCACCAATGGATGAAGTTTTTAAGAATGCGCAGACCCGCTTCCTGGCTTTTCTCAGGGTGAAACTGGGTCGCAAAAACATGATCGTTCCCGATCACCGCTGGAAAATTTTCCCGGCCGTATTTACAGGAAGCAAGCGTCAGGCCTTTGTCCGCAGGTTTTCCGAAGTAGGAGTGCACGAAATAGAAATACTCCCCGCTCGGAATCCCCTCAAGAAGCGGATGTTTTTTGAGGATCTCGATATCATTCCATCCCATGTGCGGAATCTTGACATTCGTGGAACGGAATTTCCGGACCGTACCCTTAAATATCCCAAGGCCCTTGCGGCCGGGGTTCTCCTCGCTTTTTTCAAAAAAAAGCTGTAGGCCGAGACAGACGCCCATGAGCTTTGCCTTACGAGTAACAAGGTCGCCCATCGGGCCAATAAATTCACGAGAGGTGAGTTCTTTCATGGCATCCCCAAAAGCACCGACTCCGGGTAGGATCACTTTTGTGGCGCGAGCTAGATCTTTTCCTTTGGAACAAAGCTTGTAGGAAGCGCCAAGATATTCCAGAGCCTTGGACACGCTTCGGAGATTGCCCATGCCGTAGTCAATAATGGCGATCATTTTAAAAACTCCGGGGAACGGCTAACGGAAAACGGGAAACGGAACCTGAAGCTTTTTTGTTCGAGGACCATTCCCCGTTCCACGTCATTACAGTTGCCCCTTTGTCGAGGGGATCTTCCCACGAACGCGAGGGTCCAGGCAGGTCGCCATATCAAGCGCCTTGGCGATTCCCTTGAACATACCTTCGACAATGTGGTGCGTGTCTTCGCCTGCGAGCACACCAATGTGCATGTTAATACCCGCGTGCTGGCAGAAGGACCGCAGAAAATCAATGGCGTCATCAAAGGTGTATTTCGGCTGGCGGGAGAGACGTACTCCCTTGGTTTTTGTCACATAAAGCGATGGCCTTCCGGAAATGTCCAAAGTGACGCGAATGAGAGCTTCATCCATCGGAACAGCAAAAGAGCCGTAGCGGCGTATGCCCTTTTTATCCCCGAGAGCTTTCGCCAGAACTTGGCCGAGGGCGATCCCGATGTCCTCATTGGTGTGATGGATATCGACTTCCAGATCCCCTCGCGCTTTGAGTTTTAGGTCAAACAGTCCGTGCTTTGCGAGAAGTGTGAGCATGTGGTCGAGGAACGGGATCTGGGTATCGACTTTTGACGTTCCCTTTCCGTCCACCGTGAACTCGATCTGGATGTCAGTTTCGGATGTTTTGCGTTTGATCGTGGCCTTTCTTACTCTCATGATTTGGATTCCTTTTCCGGTTCTGAGTTTTTTTTGACGAGGCGGGCTTCCAGAGAGATCCGGTGCAGGAAAAGGCCTTCCATATCTGTCAGTTTCTGGACATGCTCTTTTGAAGCCTCCAGCGCCTCGGGAGTATAGCGGATGATCTGGGAGCTCTTGATGAAAGTCGATGCGCTAAGCGGCGAAAAATAGCGCGCGGTGCCTCCCGTGGGAAGCACATGGCTAGGTCCCGCGATATAGTCCCCGATCACGGCCGGTGAATAAGGCCCAAGGAAGATCGCGCCGGCGTGACGTATCGATTGAGCTGTTTTTTCGGGATCTTCGGTCATGATCTCCAGATGTTCGGCCGCGATCTCGTTGGCCACTTCACAACCTTCCGCGATGGATTTCACCTGAACAATGATGCCCGAGTCCACGCGTTTACGCATGACTTCAACCAGTTTTTTGGAATTCGTGATCAGATATCCCATGCCGCCGTGATGCTCGGTCTGGGCCAGGAGATCGCAGGTGACAAAGTCCGGATCTGCGGTCGCGTCCGCGAGAATGGCAACCTCGCTTGGGCCGGCGACCATGTCAATATCCACAAAACCATAGACCTGGCGCTTGGCTTCCGTGACGTAAGCGTTGCCCGGGCCGACGATCTTGTCGACTTTGGGAATGGTCTTGGTACCGAACGCGAGTCCACCTATGGCCTGGACGCCGCCCACGCGATAGATCTCATTGACTCCCAAAAGATTAGCAACCGCTAGGATATGAGGATCAATATCGCCAGTGTCACGGCGAGGCGGCGTGGCAATGGCAATCTGTTTTACGCCTGCGACTTTCGCGGGAATGACGGTCATGTAGACAGTCGAAACGAGAGGCGCGGTTCCCGCAGGAATGTAGATTCCCACCCGGTCCAGCGGTTCGTAGCGCTTGCCGAGATGGACGCCATTCGGTCCGATGATCTCAAAAGATTTTTTCAATTCCTTTTCGTAATATTCACGGACATTCTCCGTGATCTGTTTGAGGAGCGGGACGAACGGGACTTGGATCTTTTCAAACGCGCGATTGATATCCCCTTGGTTGACGGCGAGCCGTTTGAGCGGAAGATCGATCCCGTCGAACTCGCGGGTGTAGCGGCGGAGTGCCGTGTCCCCAGACCGCCGCACTTCCGAAAGGATGCGGCTCACTTTTTTAAAGATCGCCGCATCGAAGAACGTTGCGTAGTCGCGCCGGATCTTTTTTTGAGTTTGTTTGTCCCAGTTCAGAACTTGCATGAATTACATTCCATTTTCCGTGAGATAGGCCACGGCGGCTTCTTCTACTGCGTTTTTTGCGGTCGCGAATTGCCCTAGGTCAGGTCCGCCTGCTTGAACAAGATCCGTCCGCCCACCGCCGCTAACGTTAAGCGGTTGGGATAGCCTACCAAAAAGGACCTTCATGTCCAAGGGGGTTTTCTGAAGGTCGGCGCTGAGTCCCACAATCACATGGAGTTTTTCCTCCTGCGAGGTGGCGATCACGAAAACAATTTTTTGTTCCTCTTCGCGGAGCCGGTTGGAAAGATCGCGCAGTGCGGGAATCCCGGCATTTTCAAACATTCCGACCACGACTCGGCAAGAACCGGCCTTCCGGGCACTTTCAAGAAGGGCTTTAATGTCCGTGAGATTTGCGGAAGCTTGCGCTCCGATCTTTTTCTGACTTTTCAGATTTTCCATAAGTTTTGCAATGCGGATCGGTATGTCTGAAACCCCGACTTTTAATGTTCTTGAGATCCCGGATATCTGATCCTGCAAGTTCCGGACATAGTTCAAAGCGTGAGCCCCGGTGACAGCCTCAATACGGCGAACACCGCTTGCTACCGAAGACTCTCCGGTGATGATGAGCAGGCCGATCTGTCCCGTGCGGTCACAATGCGTGCCGCCGCATAGTTCCTTGCTGAACTCTGTAATGCTTATCATTCGGACCCTGTCCCCATACTTGTCTCCAAAGAAAGCCAAGGCGCCTTCCTTTTTGGCTTCCTCCAGGCTTTTGGATTCTTTTTGAACCGGACGATCACTCAGAATCTGATCATTGGCTGCTTTTTCGATCGTACGGAGTTCTTCAGGCGTCACGGCACGTCCGAATGAAAAATCGAAGCGCAAACGATCCGGTGCCACAAGCGATCCGAGTTGGCGCACGGAACTCCCAAGTGTCGTCCGAAGCGCCGCATGCAAAAGATGGGTGGCGGTGTGATTACGCATAATGTCTTCTCGGAGTAAGCGATCAACGATGGCGTTTACGGTCATGCCGTCATGGATATCCCCTTGAAGAATCTCAACTTGATGTAAAAAATACTTATCGAGTTTTTTCGTTTCAACGACTTGAAGCTTCAGCCCTTGCCCATCGATCACGCCTTGATCCCCGACCTGCCCACCACTTTCCGCGTAGAACG
>MHFU01000111.1:0-2518 GCA_001804345.1 Omnitrophica bacterium RIFOXYB12_FULL_50_7 | reverse complement strand
CGGAGATCTTACTGCCCTCTTTGGAGCGTGCGCGTTGATCTTCCATAAGTTTCTCAAACCCCTTATGATCGATCGCAAACCCCTCCGCTTCCGCGATACCGCGTGTTAATTCTTCCGGGAATCCAAACGTGTCATAAAGTTCAAAAACGCTCTCGGCCGGAATGGTTTTCAAGCCATCTTTTTTATAATTTGTAAGTTGCATTTTGAGAATGCGAAGCCCATCCTCCAACGTTCGTAGAAAACGTTCTTCTTCCTGGGAAAGGACCGTGCGGATATTTTCCTCCGCTTCCCGGAGTTCGGGGTAAGCCTCCCCCATGACCATGATGACCGATGAAACGGCTTTGAAGAGAAAGGGGCGGATCAGTTTTTGCTGTGGCATCAATTGATGCGCCTGCCAGATCGCGCGACGGATTAGTTTCCGGATCACATAGCCACGCCCTTCGTTCGACGGAACGACGCCATCCGCGATGGAAAACGCTACCGCTCGCAAATGGTCCGAGATTGTGTAGAGCTGTTTTGTTTGATGTGTTTTCGGATCGAGTCCGAGAGATTGAAGGATGGCCTCATGGATTGGCGGAAAAATATCAATCTCGAAGTTGGAGGCCTTCCCCTGAAGAACGCACGCGAGACGTTCAAGTCCCATCCCGGTATCGATATTCTTATTCGCGAGCGGAACGAGTTTGCCACCATCCTGGCGGTCGTACTGTGTGAAAACAAGGTTCCATATCTCTGCGAATTTTCCGGAACCATCGATCGGAGTTCCCTGGATCTGAGGATTTTGGTCGAAATAGATCTCGGAACACGGGCCGCACGGACCGTTCGGACCGTCCTTGGGCGCGTTCGCGGGCCAGAAATTCGATTTATCGCCGCAAAGAAAGATCCAGTCTTTGGGCAGTCCGATCACTTTGTGCCATATTTCAAAAGCTTCGGTGTCTTTTTCGTGGACGGTGATGCGGAGCCGTTCTTTGGGAATAGAAAGTATTTGGGTCAGGAATTCCCAGGCCCATTCGATAGCTTCTTTTTTGAAGTAATCGCCAAATGAAAAATTGCCCAGCATCTCGAAGAACGAGTGGTGGAAAGGCGTCTGACCCACCTCGTCAAGATCACCTGTCCTGAGGCATTTTTGGCTTGTTGTGGCCCTTTGGAGGTCCTTTTTGACCCCCAGGAAATATTCCTTGAACTGATTCATCCCCGCCCCGGTGAAGAGCAAGGAGGGGTCATTTTGGGGCACTAGGGAGTCGCTTGAGACTACGGTGTGGCCTTTGGACTTGAAAAATTCCAGGTAAGCTCTCCTGAGGTCGTTCGTGGATGTTTTCATAGAGTTTTCTGTCATTCTGACCCTAGCCATTTTGCTTCACAAAGCGAAGCCGCTGGGGGAAGAATCCCGCTTTGAGATCCTTCGCTCTGCCCAGAATGACATGATTTTTCAGATCTCATCTTCAGTAGATCCCTTCGAAAGTCTTTGAAGGATATCCTGAGCGATCTGAAAATCATATCCTTTCCATATTAGAAAATCATAAAGGCGCTTCTTGCGTTTTTGTGGGTCCAATCGGGACCAACCGGACCACTTTAACCGGGACTGCTCAAGCGCGCGTTCGGTCTCATCTTCGTTTGACAGCGTTTCCAGCAGCTCGTCGCTGATCTTTTTCGAAATTCCGTGACGTTTCAATTCAAACGCGATCTTGTGCCGTCCCACGCATTTGCCAAGGGTGAGCCGGGCCACGAGGTCCCTGGCATACACAGTGTCATCCAGGACGCCCTGGGTCTTGAGATTATTGAGCGCTTGGTCAATGATCTCGGGCGGATAGCCTTTGGCCGCGAGTTTTTTTCTCAGCTCCTGACCGCTTTTGGGACTGGCGGCAAGCAGCCTCAAACAGGTGATGAGCGCCTGATTGCTCTGTTCTTCAGCTTGTGTTTTGTCCATAGCGATGGAAAAGGACCGTTAACCCCTAAAATCAGATGGAGAACGGTACTGATGAGAGCTATTCGGCGGCCGCGACGACAACCGCGCTTTCTCCAGCGGCGACTTTCTCCAGGATCTTCAGTTCGATCTCTTCGAGGAGCTTCCTGTTTTCTTTCAGAAAAATTCGTGCCGCGTCCTTACCTTGGCCAAGTTTTTGTTCGTTATAGGCAAGCCAGGTCCCGGACTTATCGATCACTTGAAATTGGGTGCCGAGCTCTAAAACGTTCGATGAGCGGGAAATACCCTCGTCAAACAGGATGTCAAATTCCGCCTGGCGGAAAGGGGCTGCAACCTTGTTCTTGACAACTTTAACGCGTACCCGATTTCCAACAACCGCGTCGCCCTTTTTTAAGGAAGCGATCCTGCGAATATCAAGGCGCATGGAGGCGTAGAACTTGAGCGCCTTGCCGCCGGGCGTGGTCTCGGGATTTCCGAACATGACGCCGATCTTTTCGCGAAGCTGATTGATGAAAACGATGCAGGTTTTGGATTTACTGATAATGGCTGTCAGTTTCCGCATTGCCTGGGACATCAAACGAGCCTGAAGTCCCATTT
>MHFU01000110.1 GCA_001804345.1 Omnitrophica bacterium RIFOXYB12_FULL_50_7 | reverse complement strand
TTCTCGATAGCACCACTTCAAAATTTAAATTTGCTAATTATACCCCTGACAAAATGGACTGACCAGAACGACTTTAAAATAGTGGCACCCTTATCCCCCATACTTTTCTATTTTCTATTTCCCAAGACGCCCAAGAGTTTTGACCATCGGGGCACTAGAGATTTTCATCGCTCCCGTAAGAGGTTTCTCCATCTCGAGGATCAAAAATATCGCTCCTGCCACCGAAATCGCGCAGACAAGGAAAACAACGATTACCGTACCGTTGCGCGGAGCTAAAAGCCCGAAACAAGCAAAGAGAATGGTCAACCAAAATAAAAGCACTCCCAGAAACATCGGCGGAAGCGACGTTTGAAGCTGTTCGAACAACAACCACCGGAGTTGCAACAGATCGTCACTGATATTAATGGCTTGGGCCTGAAATGAACGCTGAAGATCACTTCGCGGGACCAGGGCCCGAAGAGACGCCTGGATATCTTCCATATCAATGAATTTTGTGGAAGAGTCCGTACCCGGCAGGAGTTTTCCGATCTCCTTAGGCCAGATCTTCGCGACCCGGCCGCTGAAAAAACGCCGCAAAATGTCACGGATCTCTTTTGTTTCGGAACCATAGTTAGCCAGCACGCGGTCCAACATGAGTATCTTCGCACCGCTCTGCGTGATCATCGTATTGGTGGCATCAAAAGAACCTTTGGAGGAGCTAATAAGCAAACCAAGAACAAGGGCCGTCAGTGTCGCGACGAGCCCGGCACCCAACTTCACGGCGTCTCTGGCCTCCTCGCTGAGATGATGCCCCGGCAATACCGTACGAAGAAACAGACCCAAAAACGCTCCCCCGAACACGCAGACAAAAATAATCAAACTGATCCATGTCGAATTCATATTTCCTCCTCCGATCCTTCGGCAACATACTAACGTCGAATCGTGTGCCTTTCTACAAAAAAGGCCCGGAAGCTTTCGCCACCGGGCCTTTTCAGAGCCTCCATGGTGTCCTAAATCTTTACAACGTTGGGGGCTTGGGCCACATCAAATCCGACCCCCTTGATTTTTTTCATCTTCTATTTTTCTCGTTGTCTCTGCAGCTGCTGTTGTTCTATAGCGTATTGCCGAACCCCGTTATCGAAAGCTTCTGAATTGTCGCTGTGATAGTCGTCATCTATAACACCATTTTCCACTGCCCACTTACGTCCTTCTTCGTATCCTTCGTATGCATATGTTACGGATGCAATTCCGAGCCCTAAGATAAACACAGCCAACAGAAACAATGATCTTTTCATCCTCTGGTTCCTCCTGTTTGAAAGGTTCTATGAAGACGCTTAGTAGCCACTCATGTTGGTTTGAGAAGAGGCAAAAAAATCAATACGAGGCACTTATTGCGATTATTTAAATTGCGCCATGCAAACGCTTATACCAGGGACATTCCAAGCAAGAATCAAAACCTCTTTTGGGTTTCACCCAATCAAAAACTCTAAGGTTATCCGTATACATCCAACATCTATCTCCCGCCTTGGCCTTATAGACAGGGCATTGCTCTTGCATGTCTTTTGGGCAATCCCAATATTCCCAACAATTCTTGCAATCTTTCTTTTCCATTTTGTCTCCACCTTGTGCGATTGTATCACCGCATTTAAAAATGATAAACAAAAACCCCTGTTTGTAATAACTGCGAGATAAGTTTCAGAATCAGCAAAGCAACCCCGCCCACCAATGTAGTACGGAGGAGATTCGCCTATGTCTGCAACAAATAATGAAACCCAGTACCGCTGGCTCAAATAAAAACTCAAAAGCCACCAAGGTTATCCCTTGGTGGCTTTTTGCGAAACGATAACCCTACTTTTTGCGACCAGCCAATTTTTATTTTCGGCTCATCGGTGAAGCAAGATTTTCATCCTATCCTGATTTCGTGCAAATGAGAGGGCTGTTTGTTCATCGATCAGTCCGTTTTTGAAAAGTTTCAATATGGAGCTGTCCAGACTGTGCATGCCCGATTCAGCGCCGGTTTCAAAGTACGAAGAGATTTGCTCTATCTTGCCGGTCCTTATCAGATTTTTTACAGCGGGTGTTGCAATGAGCACTTCCGTCGCAAGGACCCTGCCTTTACCGTCCTTTCTTGGTAGTAGTATCTGTGAGATCACTCCTTCAAGACATGTTGATAGCAGGCTGAAAATCTGGAATTGCTGCTCGGGAGGATATACGTCTGCCATCCTGTGCATAGACTCAGCAGCACCTATCGTATGTAATGTGGTCAGGACCAAATGGCCCGTTTCAGCGGCAGTAAGCGCCATGGAGATCGACTCCAGGTCCCGCATCTCACCGATGAAGATAACATTCGGATCCTGGCGCAGAGAGTGCTTGATCGCGTTCGCGAAAGACAATGTATCCGCCCCGACCTCCCTTTGTTTCACAATGCTCCGCTTACACTCGTGAACATACTCGATGGGGTCTTCGATGCTTATAATGAGGCTGGCGCTCTGCTTATTGATAGCATCGATCATTGCCGCTTGAGTGGTTGTTTTCCCGCTTCCGGCTGGTCCCGTGACGATGATCAAGCCCTTCTTCTTTTTCGTTAACTCCTCGACGACCGGAGGCAGTCCCAACTCTGAAATGGTTTTTATTTCTATGGGTATCACCCGGAGAGCGGCCTCCAGATTGCCTCTTTCAAGATGGACGTTCACCCTGAAATGGTTACCTTCTGGGATTGCAAATGAAAAATCCAATTCGAGATTTTTTTCAAACTCTTCTTTTCCCTGAGGCGTTAGCATGCTTAAGATCATCTCTCTGAGATCTTCGGGAGTAATGGGAAAAGAACCTGAGGGGACAAGTTCGCCGTGTATCCGGAAGAAATACGGTTGATTCGCTACAAAATGTATATCCGAGGCCTTAGTTTTAATGGCCAGGCGCAAGATGCTGTTGACATCGACTGACTGGATATAGTTTTCTATGGCGCGCTGATCTTCTTTCGCGATATCTTCAAATACAACCGCGTACAGATATTTCTCGCCTTTCAGGATTTCTTCTATTCTCTTTAGATTAGCGGTATATTTTATCGGCTCCTTCAAAAAAGGCACTATGAGTTCCCCGGATATCTTCGTTCCGATCGATAACAAGTCGGAGGATTCGAACGCAAGGCTCTTCGAACTGATATCAACGGTGGTAACAACACAGGGAGGTGAATCTTTGCGCGACACCACGCAATACCGCATGGTGAATTTGGCTTTCATGCGCTTGGCGGATCTCATATTGATGTATTTATTTTGATCAGTCCCCATACATCCTCCGGTGTAATTATGGAAATCTGGTACTAGCGAATGATGCCAAATATCAAAGGGGTGATTATTTCTGGCACGTTCAAACTGTTTCCGCGGCGCCCGGGACTAGACTCTTTCCAATTTTTCATCTATCACCGCGCCCTAGTTATCGGCTACCCCGGAGGATGTGCTTAGAAGAATCTTGGGCTTGAACATCTCCCCCTCCTGATTTTTTTCTTTTGCTAAATGGTAGTTAGTGCCTATTTTGATATCACGCAGGGACGCTCTCTAAAAGGAGAACCGTCCCTAAAGATCTGGTGCGCCCGGCAGGGCGCACCAAAAATAAAAAGGCCCGACAACAAAACTGCCGAGCCTTTTTATATTTGGTAGCGGGGGCAGGATTTGAACCTGCGACCTTTGGGTTATGAGCCCAACGAGCTACCGAGCTGCTCCACCCCGCGACGGTAATCATAAGAATGTAGATCACTGACGGCGGTATTGTAGCAGATTCTCTCACGGAAGCAATGCTTCACTTTTCGGTTTCATCAAAAAAACAACGCTCCACCCCACCTCTTACCGTCCTAAATCGAAACACGAAATCTATATTTTTTAGATCTATTTTAAATCTATTTTTAGTTTTGAGTTTTGGCCCGATTAGCCTAGAATCTGGGCTCTTCGACTAGTACCGCATAACATTTGAAATTAGGGGTATGCGGTACAGTACTGTTAACCCCTAAAATCAAATGGAGAACAGTACTAGGAATCAGTTTGAAGTTAAGGCTTTCATTTCACATAAAAGGAGCCCTCCATGTACCGAGAACAGATCAAAGTGTTGGATTGCACGATCCGCGATGGCGGGTTGATGAACAACCACGATTTCGATGACCGCTTTGTCCGCGCGATTTTCAAGGCGGTTTCCGAGGCAGGCATCGATTATATGGAGATCGGTTACAAGAACTCCAAAAAACTTTTCCCGGGAGACAAATACGGCGCCTGGAAATTCTGTTCCGATGACGACATCCGGAAGGTCACGGAAGGGATCCCCTCCAAGACCAAGATCTCGGTCATGGTGGACGTGGATCGCGTGGACCTCGACGATATCAAACCCAAAAAGGAAAGCCCCGTCACCATGATCCGCACGGCGTGCTATGTCAAAGACGTCGACAAAGCGATCTTTCTCGCCAATCATTTTGCCGACAAGGGTTACGAGACCGCGGTCAACCTGATGGCCATTTCGAAAGTGCTGGAAGTGGAACTGACCGAATGCCTGACCCAGCTCGAAAAGGAATGCAAATGTAATGTGGTGTATCTGGTCGACTCGAACGGCGCGCTTTATCAAGAAACCGTGGAGTATCTGATCAAGAAAGCCAAGAGCATCATCAAGACCAAGGAGATCGGCATTCACGCGCATAACAACCAGCAGCTGGCCTTCGGCAACACGATCGAGGCCATTATCCACCAAGCGAACTACCTGGACAGTACGATCTTTGGCATGGGACGCGCGGCCGGAAATTGCCCGACGGAACTCCTGCTGGGTTTCCTGAAAAACCCGAAATTCGATATCCGTCCCATCCTGGATGTAATCTCCAAAGAGATGATCCCCCTCAGCAGACAGGTCGAATGGGGTTATGTGATCCCTTATGCCATCACCGGAATTCTGGATGAACACCCCAAATCCGCACTGGAGCTTCGCGAAGGCGACAAAAAAGAAAATTATCGTGAATTTTATGACAGCTTCGCGGGAAGCTCCGAGGTCGAATAATCGTGGATCTCGCGAAATTCCGGAAAAAGCCTCTCCTTGGGATCTTGCGAGGGATCACGCCTCCGGAATTGGAGCCTCTGTTCGAGGCGATCATCACCAGCGGCCTTCAAGCTGTTGAGATCACGATGAACACAGAAGGCGCGACCGGACTTATTCAAAAAACGGCCAAACGTTACGGTGAACGGCTGATGATCGGGGCGGGAACCGTCTTGACCCTGAAAGATCTTAAGAGTGCCCTCCGTGCCGGGGCGACGTTCATCGTAAGCCCTGTCGTGATCCCGCCCGTGATCGAATACTGCGCTCAACATAAGATCCCCGTTTTCCCGGGAGCGCTTGTCCCTCAGAATATCTACGAG
>MHFU01000109.1:3031-5314 GCA_001804345.1 Omnitrophica bacterium RIFOXYB12_FULL_50_7 | reverse complement strand
CCTTCCCGGCATCGCGGGTTTCATCCTGTCCGTGGGGATGGCGGTGGACGCGAACATTCTCATTTTTGAAAGAATGAGAGAAGAACTCCAGACCGGCAAGGGGGTTCGTGCCGCGATCTCTGCGGGGTATCATCGGGCGTTTTCAGCGATATTAGATTCAAATGTCACGACGCTCATCACGTCGCTCCTTTTATTCATCTTCGGAACTGGGCCGATCCAGGGGTTTGCCGTCACACTCTCGATCGGTATTATCGCGAGCATGTTTTCTTCGATTTTCGTGACGCGGGTTATTTTTGATTACCTTGCGAAAAAGAACCCGAATATGACGTTTAAGATGATGCAGCTTTTCAAGAATCCGAACTTCTCGTTTTTGGCCAAGCGCAGATGGGCTTACGGATTTTCCGTGATCTGTCTTGTGCTGGGGATTTCGGCTTTGATGTTGCGTGGCAAGCAAAATTACGGTGTGGAATTTACGGGAGGTACGCTAGTCCAGGTGGGATTCAAGGAAGATCCGGATCAGGGGAAATTCAGGGCCGAACTTGCCAGACAGGGATTTAAGGCTTTTACGCTGCAGCGTTTTGGCGACGTTAACACCCATCAATACATCGTCAAAATGGCTGAAGGAAATCCGTCGAAAGTAGGGGCTGCCGCGGAAGCCGTCGCGGGGAAAGGTGCTTTTGACATTTTAAAAGTGGATCAGGTTGGACCTTCGGTGAGCGGATCTCTGAGAGATAAGGCGCTATGGGCCATTATCTGGTCCTCCCTCGGGATTTTGATTTACCTGGGTTGGCGGTTTGAATGGAAACTCGCACTGGCCGCCGTGGTTGCACTTCTCCATGACACGATTTTTACATTTGGTTTTTATGCATTAAGCGGACGCGAGATCAATCTGGCGACCATTGCAGCGGTGTTGACGATTATGGGGTATTCTGTCAATGACACGATCGTGACGTTTGATCGAATTCGTGACAATCTCAAGTTGATGCGTAAAACATCCTTTGCTCAAGTAGTAGATCTCAGCATTAACCAGACGCTGAGCCGTACGGTGTTGACAGGCGTGGCGGTCATTTTGGCAGCGATAGCCCTCTTTTTGTTTGGGGGAAGCGCGATCGCAGATTTCGCATTTATTCTGATCATCGGTTTCACGGTAGGGATCTACTCCTCGGTCTTTGTCGCTTCAGCATTGGCTGCGGAGTGGAAGAAGTAGACGGATTTCGAGAGAAACTTGATGATGCTTTCATTTCTCGGATCAATCGGGAGGTGCTTCCAGGTGTTGCGGTGACTTCTTCATTCTCTAACTCTTGGGTGGCTGTATCCATGATCATTCCCTTTCTTGGGCCATGTAGGGGATAAGGGGAACGGAGCCTGTTATGCAATAAGACCGTTCGCGTAGGCGGCGGTGATAAGCTGATGGAATTGATGAACACGCATCCCGACATGTTAAAAAGGATCAACCATTTATCAGAGTTGGTGGTGTGAAAAACAGGAGGTTCGACTATGAATAGTTTATATGAATGCGGGCTATCCCTCGAAGATGCTTTCTTCAGGAAGCGTGATGCTGAGTTGATTGAGCAACACAGGAAGATCGAGCGAATAAAACGGACTCGAGAAGCCTTGTCCGAGCTGTCAGGAATCCATAACCCCAAGGTGCTTGACAGGCTGATCGAATTGGAGATATCGCCGGAAGTTGCGGCCTCTATTGCTGTCGTTCCGCTTGTTGAGATCGCCTGGGCCGATGGGCATGTTGACGAGAGGGAACATAAGGCCGTTCTGGAGGCCACCGTGGGAATTGGAATAAAGAAAGGGTCCGTGGACTATGCTCTTCTAGACGCATGGCTTAAACATCGTCCGCCCGCAAAATTATTAGACGCGTGGGTGCATTATATTGATGGGCTTTGCGAGACGATGATTCTTCAGGAACGAGATGCATTAAGATCGGAGTTGATCGGCCGGGCAAGGAAAGTGGCTGAAGCCGCTGGCGGTATTCTGGGGCTCGCGTTCAACATTTCATTAGAGGAACATGCTGTCTTGAAGAAGATGGAAGGCGCGTTTTCTAAACATGCTTCATCTAGAAAATAAGAGACTTTTTTTATGAAACAAAATGATTATTACCGGTTGTCTATCGACAAGGTTGTTGAAGCCGTGCGAACGGATTTGCATGTCGGGCTGGATGAGGACGAAGTTAAGAAGCGTTTCTTGGAGTGCGGCCCGAATGAACTGCAGGCAGCCGAGCGAGTCTCCCCATGGGTGCTGTTTTTCGCACAATTCAAGAATGTCCTGATA
>MHFU01000109.1:2647-2983 GCA_001804345.1 Omnitrophica bacterium RIFOXYB12_FULL_50_7 | reverse complement strand
ATGGAGTCGGCGGCAATAGCTGTGATTGTTTTGTTCGCGGTTGTCCTGAGCTTTGTTCAGGAATATCGCGCTGAACGGGCCATTGAGGCGCTTCGCCGTATGGCTGCCCCTACTGCCAGCACGATTCGTAATGGAAAAGAAAGGAAGATCCCGGCACGGGAACTTGTTCCTGGAGATGTCATCTTGCTACGGGCGGGAGACAAGGTTCCAGCGGACGCGCGGATCGTTCAATCATTTAATCTGCAGGCGGAAGAGGCAACATTAACAGGAGAATCGCTTCCTGTTGAGAAGAAGATCGAGGCTCTGGTGGATAGCGATCTTGGCATCGGCGACCGC
>MHFU01000109.1:2367-2509 GCA_001804345.1 Omnitrophica bacterium RIFOXYB12_FULL_50_7 | reverse complement strand
AAGAACCTTGATCATGTCGGAAACAATCTGGCTAAAGCAGCGGGCGTTATTGTTGTGATCATCGTTGGGTTGGGCATTTTTCGCGGTCAGCCTTTATTGGAGATGGTGATCTTTGGGATTGCTTTGGCGGTAGCTGTTGTTC
>MHFU01000109.1:2125-2267 GCA_001804345.1 Omnitrophica bacterium RIFOXYB12_FULL_50_7 | reverse complement strand
TTTGGGATGTGTTTCGGTCATTTGTTCGGACAAGACCGGAACTTTAACCAAAGACGAAATGACCATTCGCAAGATTTTGGTAAATGGCGAAAGTTATGACGTGGACGGTTCAGGCTATGACCCGGCGGGAAGATTCCTGCTC
>MHFU01000109.1:1501-2038 GCA_001804345.1 Omnitrophica bacterium RIFOXYB12_FULL_50_7 | reverse complement strand
GAAGATGGCCGCTGGGAGATCATCGGAGACCCGACGGAAGGCGCTTTGGTTGTTGCCGCCGCCAAGGCGGGGTTGGACAAGCTTGTTATCGACAAGGAAAGCGTGCGTGTCAGCGAAATCCCGTTTACTTCAGAAAGCAAGCGGATGACAACGCTTTGCCGCAACGGGAAGCGTCAAGTGGCGTATTCCAAAGGGGCCGCTGAAGTGATTATCAACAGCTGCTTGTTCTATCAGAAAGAAGGCAAGGCTGAGCGTTTAACCGACGAGATGCGTAGAGGTTTGTTAAGTTCGGTTCAGAACATGGCCAAGGAGGCGTTGCGCGTGATAGCCGTTGCGTACAAGCCGGATACCGAGATCAATGGGGCGGGGGAGGACATGGTATTTCTTGGGTTGGTCGGGATGATCGATCCTCCCCGGACAGAGGCCCGGGAATCGGTGAGGACCTGCGAGCTGGCCGGGATCAAGCCGGTCATGATCACGGGAGATCATCCGTTGACGGCTCAGGCAATCGCGCGTGAGCTGGGCATATTAAAGGGT
>MHFU01000109.1:0-1369 GCA_001804345.1 Omnitrophica bacterium RIFOXYB12_FULL_50_7 | reverse complement strand
CGTGGACATGTGGTCGCCATGACCGGTGACGGCGTGAATGACGCGCCGGCCCTCAAGAAGGCGGATGTCGGCATTGCCATGGGCATCACCGGAACCGATGTCACCAAGGAAGTCTCGTCCATGATGTTGACGGATGATAACTTTGCGTCCATTGTTGCCGCCGTTGAAGAAGGGCGGCATATCTTTGGCAACATTAAGAAATATTTGATGTATCTGATCTCTTCCAATATCGGTGAGATCGGATTAATGGCGGGTGCTGTATTGCTGGGCATGCCTATCCCATTAACAGCTGTGCAGATTTTATATGTGAACTTGGCGACCGATGGGCTGCCTGCGTTGGCTCTTGCCATTGATCCTCCGGAAGCGAATCTCATGCGCCATAGGCCGCGTGATCAGCGGGCGGGTATATTCTCTCGCTCGGTCGTGATATTGATGGTGGCGGGCGGCGTCTGGTCGACCATTATTAATTTAGGGATTTTTTCATGGGCCATCAAGTCAGGGATGCCTATTAATGAAGCTATGACCATGACGTTCGTCTCTTTGGTGTTGATCCAATTTTTTAAAGCCTACAATTATCGCTCGGATACGCAGTCGATCATTCAAAAACCTTTTGCCAATAAATGGCTTAATATGGCGGTGTTATGGGAACTTGTTTTATTGATCTTGATCGTCTACGCGCCATTTTTGCACAAGCCGTTTGGTACGTTCAGTCTCCCGATGTTTGACTGGATAGTTGTTGTTATCCTGTCTTTCACGGTTGTACCGGTGTTGGAGTTGACAAAATGGATGATACGGCGCGGTCTTCTGGGAAATGGTTAATGTTTGAGATTTTAGCCATTAACACCCATCAATGCATCGTCAAAATGGCAGAAAGAGATCCAACGACGGTCGGGGTTGCTGCGGAAGCCGTCGCGGGGAAAGGTGCTTTCGATCACTTTGAAAGAGGGATCCAGCATTTGTTTTGTCTGTTTAACCATTGATTGATATAATTCCACCGTTCGCTACAGATAAACCATAGGATGACGAGATGACAAAAGGCCAGATCGAAGCTCAGATCAGTGAAGCGATTATCAAATTTGAGAAAGAGTATTTCGGGCGAGGGCCCACCGAAACAAAAACATACATCATTGAGGATATGATCTTGATTCGGCTGAAAGGCGTTCTTACACCGGCTGAAGAGCAGCTGACGAAAACCGCAGAAGGCGCGGATTTGATAAAGAAGTTGCGTGTGCAATTAATAGAAGGCGCCAGGATCTTGTTGGAAAATATTATCGCGAATATAACCGGATGTCAAATCAGAAGTCTTCATACCGATATAAGTACAAAGATCGGGGAGAGGGTGATTATCTTTTCGCTTGCCCAAAATCTC
>MHFU01000108.1:4265-5339 GCA_001804345.1 Omnitrophica bacterium RIFOXYB12_FULL_50_7 | reverse complement strand
ACTGCCGGTATTTCCGCGCCTGTATAAAGTTTTCTTTTGGGTACCAAGTTCGGATCGATCTTTTCGAATGATGTGTCCATAAATATTCTCCTGTAATTGCTGAATTCTTATTTCACAATTAGCGGGGTTACGCCTTTTTTCAAGATAATGTTTAAGATTCCAGCTCCACCTTCAGCATCATAACGTGCAGAAGGATTTGTAATAACTTCCACTTTATCTACCGCATCAGCAGGTAACATTTTTAAGGCATCATTTACACTTATAGCATTAGAAGGTTTTCCATCAATCAAAACTTTTACATTTTCATTTCCTCTTAAACTTATAGCGCCTTCTGCATCTACATTAACACTTGGAATGTTTCCTAAAACATCACTCACAGTTCCACCTTTTACCATTAAATCCTGACCAATATTGTAAACTTTTTTGTCTAATTTAATGTCTACTGTTGTTTTTTCACTACGAATGACAACGGTTTCAATTTGATTTGATTCAGCTTCTAGTAAAATATTACCTAAATTAGTGTCTACCGAAATATTTTGATCTAATTTTTCTTGAGTTTTATATCCTGGAAATTCAAACTTGATGTCATAATTTCCATTGTTTAATTCGATATTAAAATTTCCATTGGCATCAGCTGTTCCTCCATTAACCACTTTTTTGGTATCTGATTTTGAAATGGTAATTACAGCAAATTCTACAGGAATTGAAGATTCTTTATCGATAATTTTACCAGATAAATTTACTTTTTTTAAAGATGCTTGCGAAAAAGCAGTTGTGCTAACTAATAATAAAGTTAAAAATAGAATAGATTTTTTTAATAACATAGTGTATAACATTTTACAGCACAAATGTACTGTTAGGCCTAGCAATTTATTATTAAAACTATGTTAAATGATTTTAAGAATTTCTTAAAGCCTAAAATGTTAGTAAAAGGGTAAAATATTTGGTAATTTAGAAAGGAATTATTTTTCTTTACAACTTTTTGAAAATTATATCTTACCTTTAATCAAGAAAAAAATATTCTCAACTAAAAGAAGAAGTACTAATGTTTAGACACAAAGGGAAAAGCAGAAA
>MHFU01000108.1:3530-4205 GCA_001804345.1 Omnitrophica bacterium RIFOXYB12_FULL_50_7 | reverse complement strand
TGTTGGTTCAACAATCGCGCGCGAGACGGACGGGGGCACATATATCCATGCGGGACCGGAGCTGGCGGTGGCTTCAACTAAGGCTTATACCAATATGGCGGCGATTTTGCTTTTGTATGCGTTGCAGTTTGGGCGGTCAAGACGTCTTTCAATCGCGACCGGTCAGAGGATTTGTAAAGCTTTGTTGGAAATACCGGAAAAAATGGGTAAAGTGTTGGAACAAAAAGACAAGATAAAAGAAATTGCTCTTAAATATAAAGATTATAAAAATTGTTTCTTCTTGGGGCGGGGCGTAAATTATCCGGTCGCTCGTGAAGGCGCGCTTAAACTTAAAGAAATTTCATATATACACAGTGAATCATATCCGGGCGGAGAACTAAAACACGGGCCGATTGCGCTGTTGTCAGCCGGTTTTCCGGTGATTGCCATAATAACCAAGAATCAATTATATGACAAAATGTGGAGCAATTTGGAAGAAGTAAAAGCGCGCGGGGCGAGAGTGTTGGCAATCACGACCGAGGGCGACGAAAAGGTCAAAGAATTGGCGGATGATGTGATTTATGTGCCTGAGACAATGGAATTGGTTGAACCGATATTAAATACCGTGCCGTTGCAGTTGTTGGCGTATTATGTGGCTGTAAGCCTTAATCGGGATGTTGACCGTCCGAGAAATTT
>MHFU01000108.1:0-3354 GCA_001804345.1 Omnitrophica bacterium RIFOXYB12_FULL_50_7 | reverse complement strand
CGTGGAGCACGAACTGCCCGTCCTTGCAGCGGCGGTTGGTGGTAGTGATCGAGACTTTGCAGCCGAACGCGTAGGGCGCGCGGGCCTTCCCCTTCTCGCACACCTCCTCGTCGGACAGCCGGTAGATGTGCTTAAGGAACAACAGGTCAAGCATGAACCGCGTCGGCACCGCTGGGCGCCCGCTCTTCCGGTACAGCCCGGCCAGTTCGTGCCTCATGTTGATGATCTAGTCGGGTTGCGCCCGAAACAGATCGCCCGTCCCGTCTATTTCCCTCCTCGTTGGCTGCATCCGCGTCTCCCTTCCGCTCCTCAAAGAGGATCACGAACGCCCAAAAAACGGAATCCAACAATCCATTGGCCGATGTTCACGGGGGACTACATGGGTTGCCTTGGAAAACCTCATTCATCATTACAGCAGGTGACCTTTGGATATCTCTTGTTTGAACGTTATTGTCAGTTTCGATCACAGGTCTCAGTCGAGGCACAGCCCATACAACGCGCAAAACGCGCAGTCACTTCGGGCCTTAGACCGAACGCAGCTATTCGGGATGCGGCGGCAAAGTCGCCCTTGTCGGGAGGTGGCGGATGGCAGCGCTGGTTTCCTTATCTGCCTGCACCAGATCGAACTGCGCCTGAAGGTTCAGCCAGAACTGTGGATCAGTTCCAAACCAGTGGCCAAACCGTAGGGCGGTATCGCCCGTGATCGAGCGCTTGCCCCCTATGATCTGGCTCACGCGGTTGGGCGGCACCTCGATCTGGCGCGCAAATTCGGTGGGTGTGATACCCAACTCTTCCAGTTCGTCCTTCAGGACTTGGCCGGGATGGACAGCTCTCATGAACATGGTCTGACCCCTTTCATCAGTGGTAGTCCAGTATTTCAACGTTGCTTGGTCCTGGCTGGCCGTTAGGCCATTCAAAACAAATACGCCACTGCTGGTTGATGCGGATAGAGTGCTGCCCTGCCCGACTGCCGCACATCGCTTTCAGGCGATTGCTTGGCAATGCGCGCAAGGTATCGAGAGACAGCGCGGCGTTGAGGATCGCAAGCCGCAAAGCGGCTTGGTCTTCGAAGCTCTGAAACGCCTTCATGAACTCTCCGCTCGCAAACCTTTCGGTTTTTTTGTCTCTATAGCTCAGGATCATCGTGTAGAACATAAGGGTTTTGACGACGTACGTCAAGCGTCAGATGGCACATGCCTTATGGACGGGGCTATCGAGAATGCGGCACAGTTCGCGCAGGCTGTATCAGCGCTTGGCCGGGAAGGTGTGAGATGACCGATAGCAGACCTTTCAGCATCGACTTGGGCCGGTTAAAGAGCCGGGAGAAGGACAGAAGACCGATAGGGCAGGGGAAGAACTTGGGTTTGTCGCCCGCGAGATCCAGAAACGGCGCGGGCGCAGGTCGATCCCCCACACTAGCTAGGTACATGCCAGAGTGATACCCGAAATTTCCGATGAGATCGCTAACAAGGCAGAGCGACGAGGCGTTCAGCAAGGAGTGATTATCGAGGAGGCCTGGGCACTCTATAAAAAGTCTGGTAAGTAGAGTCATCCTGTATTCTTTCTATTCTGCACCCACTTCCGACAGAAACCGAGGAAGGCTGCTTCTGGGTTGCGCGGTGTCTCGGGCAACCACTGACGCCACTCTCGTTCTAGGTAATGCACATCATAGCCCGGTGCGAGCATACGCGCCGTCTCATAAACGTCAGCATCGAGCTGGGGAGCCACGGCTTGAGGCAGGATCACCTTCACACCCTGCCGGTTTGTGAAGACAACCGTATCTTCCTGCTCATCGAGATCGATGGAGTAGTCAGGCATGTGATCGTGCGAGCGGTCTTCACGAATGATGTTCATGATCAATCGCCGAAACTCACGTTGCGTCGAGTTCGATCCACACTTTTTTTGTAGCAAAACTAAACCGATACGCCATTCCTTCTGAGCGCCACAATGTTTCCGCGCAATCTCATAGATGCGCCTTTCGAGTGGTTTGCGCAGCCGGAAGTAGTTCCGATGCAGCGTGAGCACTTCCTTTGACCGGATTGCATTAAACACCCAGTCTGAGAGTTTAATTTCGATTTCCTGCATCCGACCATCGCGGGTTTCGCGCACGACCTCGGCGCTTTCAATCAAGCCAAAGGTTCGAAACACCTCTTGCCCACCTGTCACGATATTAGTACTAATCCGTGTCCCGGCGAGGCGCTCCAAAGCGGCTTTGAGCTGACTGTAACCAGACCCGGCAGTGTTCCGGTTTGTGGCGACCAGCATATCGAAGGCGCGGAAACGGACAATCTGGGAAACTTCTTTGCCCTCGTTGATCGCAGTCATCAACTGACTGATGCAATAGATTAGAATATCCCGATCATGAACCGTGGCGAGGCCATCGATAGATGGCTTGATCGCGATCTTAATGCCGTTGTGTTCATACTCACGGACCCGCGTATTAGGCGTGGTCGAAAGCGAAAAAATTGGGTGCTCCATCGAGGCCATGTCCGCCTTGGGAACAGCATCGAAGATATCGCAAACGAAGAAATCGCCCTGCAGATACCTGTCTGGCAGGAGAGGGGAGCGATCATCTGCGCTCGCATCGGTCAAGGCCGTTCCTTTCGTACTTTCACACACATTCAAACGACTTTCGTACTTTCACACACGCAGTGGCCAAAAATGGCTAGCAAAATCAAGCTGTTACACACCATTTTTTTTGCTTAACACAGACTCTAACACATATTTAACACCACAAGCCTGTGGACAACTCTGGACAAACCTATGGATAACTCTAAATTCAGAACAACCTGAGATCTCATCCACAAACACACAAACAGGGCCACCAGCCACTAAAACCAGCATCTGCCTACCGATAATACCCCTACTGATCTTCTAACTACCCTCTGTCCTCAGATAACGAATACTGGGCACCAGCTTTGCCGAGAAGGGGCCTCCATGAACCTGCTGTTACTTCCGCCGGAGACGATGACGTTTATCGTTGTGATCGTCATTTTCTGGGCATACATCCACTTTGCAGCCTTCAATGCCCGTACCGCGGCTCAGGCCCCGACGCTGTTCACGACCTTTGGCATCTTTGCCACCTTTTTCGGCATTGCTCTGGGATTGCTGCACTTTGATGCAAAGAACATTCAAGCCAGCGTGCCCGCCTTGCTGGACGGCCTGCGCACCGCCTTCTGGGCGTCCGTGTTCGGCGTCGGGGCGGCGCTGACGGTCAAGCTGCGAGTGGCCTTTTTTGGGATACCCCCCGCCAAGAAGGGAGAGACGGCCCATCCCCAAGGAGCGACGATCGACGACTTGGCTGCCCACCTCATTTCGGTGCGGCAGGCGCTCGTTGGCAGTGACGACTCCACA
>MHFU01000107.1 GCA_001804345.1 Omnitrophica bacterium RIFOXYB12_FULL_50_7 | reverse complement strand
GAGGATCTGCCGTATTTCCGTTTTTTTCTTCATCCATGATTCACGTCTTTCCCGTATCGGGTCCATAAATCCATTCAGTTTTTCGGCCATTTCCATTTTACAATCCACGCAGCCGCGCGCCGCGGCCCGACATTCCTGCGACACCGTTTCCACCTGATCCTTATTAAACAGCTTGTGATAAAAATAGACCGGACAAACTTCCGGATGCCCTTTGTCCGAACGGAGCTTTCTCGCCGGATCCGTGACCATGGCCTTGACCTTCTTCGTCACTTCCTCCCTGGAGTCCGCGAGATAAATACAATTGCCATAACTTTTACTCATCTTGCGGCCATCGAGCCCCGGCACTTTCGGCACCTGCGTCAGCACAGCCTCAGGCTCCGGAAAGATCTGCTTCTTATAAAGATGAAAGAATCGGCGAATGATCTCACGTGTCAGTTCCAGATGCGGCAGCTGATCTTCACCCACCGGAACCTTCTCGGCCTTATAGAGCGCGATATCCGCGGCCTGGAGCACTGGGTATCCTAAAAAACCGTGCGTGTGGAGATCCTTACCTTTAAGTTCCGCGAGCTGGTCTTTGTAAGTCGGATTCCGCTCCAACCAGCCGAGCGGCGTGATCATCGAAAAAAGAAGCGCGAGATTGGCGTGTTCCAAAATTTCGCTTTGTACGAACATCGTGCATTGTTCCGGGTCGAGACCGCTTGCCAGATAATCCACCACAACTTCCGTCACGTTCTCGGCAATTTTGGTCTTGTCTTCATACTCGGTTGTAAGGGCGTGCAGGTCGGCGATCATGAAGAAGGCGTCCTGGCCTTGCAATTTTTTGTAGTTCTCGAGAGCCCCTAAAAGATTCCCAAGATGCAGTTTTCCAGTAGGTCGTGTACCACTTAGAACGCGTATGGACATAAAAAGAGGAATCCCCGTAAGTTCAAGATTTTGAGGATTTTACAGCAGATCGTTCGAGGGTGTCAACAAATGCGCACGAAACTTATTCGGAAACCCCAGTATCACCATCCATCGCTTTCTTGAAGGACATAACCATGGCTTTGTCTTTAAAGGTGATCTTGAGAAGTCTGATTTTATATTTGGGGGATTGCTCATAGGTACTCGCGAAAAGGTTCTCAACGGCTCTTAAAACCCTTTCGGGCATCGAGGCAGATCCGATCTTTAACCAATAAAGATGCAACAAGAGCCTATCCCTGTCACCCTCCGGGACGGTCACAATACCCCGAGCTGTGATAGAAACGCCCAGCACCTGCGCGAAAAAAGAACATTGGTCCGGAAGAAAACTCAGTTCGACGTTCTTAAGAACACCCGTCCGCTCTAACTCCCTGATGAAACCTCCGCGGATCGTTTTATTCGTGTAGCCCACGGTAAATTCATTGTATTTAGCTTTCTTTCCTTCCTTATACATGAAATACCGGGCACGTCCTACAAAATCCACAACCACAGGTTCAATCCAGCTCAACCAGGGAGGCACTTCCAAGGATGCGTCGGAGACTGTCGGAGCCATCAACGTTTCTCCCGGCTTCAGAAAAGCGAGCAAGGATCGCACCTCGCCGTCCTTCAAGGCAAAGACCTGCACAGCGCCGTCGTAAACGCGATAATAGGTTTTGGGACCTACCGTGGAAATGGGCCGGAAAATCATAAAGAAAAAAATACCGAACGCGAGGAGGCATAGCCCAAGAAGACTGAGAATGAAAACTAAGAATTTTTTCATAAGTGATGTGCGCATTCTACAGAGACAGCCACATCTCGTCAATTTCATTTTTGTTGCAATTTTGCGATTCCTGGGGTGATGTGAGCTCTTTGAAAAGGAAAATTTGCCCCCCCCCTGCGAAAAATAAATTTGAAAGGCTTCCACCATTGTTGATATAATGTGCTACACTTCTAATAGAGAGGGAGGGACTATGAATCGAGTGGAGATGGTCAAGGGCCTTGCTGTGGGTTTGTGTATTTTCTTTATTTCTGCGCCTCTTTTTGCTGAAATGGGTCGCGTCGCCGAGATCAGCAACATCCAGGGCTCCGCTTGGTTCCGCAAAAGTGGAACGACCGAGTGGAAAGGCGCTGAGAAGGGCATGATTCTTCTCGAAAACGATGAGATCAAGACCGGCGAGAACGCCAAGGTAGAGATTTTACTCGATACGGCTGGAGAAACCGGAAAACTCGATCTGGAGGCAAACACTCAGATGCGGTTTGATTCCATGAAGAAAGATTCGGCGACCGCAGATAAGACCACCCTTCTGAATCTCGCATTAGGAAAAGTGATGATCAAAGTCGAAAAGCTCCAGGGGAGTTCTTCCTTTCAGGTCAAAACGCCAACCTCTATTTGCGGTGTTCGCGGTACTCTTTTTGAGGTCACGGTAGAGGCACAATAACCCATTTTTCTCTTAAGCCCGCAACGACTTTCGTGGCGGCTGTAGTGCTCTTCCCTTCCTCATTCGGGAAAGACCTAATAAATAGTTTTTTTGATGGAAACTGTTGTATAATGCTCTCCGTCACAAGCACTGCATGATTATTAATTTTACGGGTTTGCAGTGCTTGCACCGTCAACCCGTAAAGGCAGAAAGAGGACGGTGCAAGAGAGCTTGGCAATCCCCTATCCTTGTCTTAACTTTTTACTCCTAAATGGTCGACAAGGATTGTCCCAGTTTCAGCTTCGCTAAAATTGATCGGTATTGGGACTAGGTGACACCAGCACAGTCCTTGCCTTTATTTTTTTGTAAATGGTCGGCAAGGACTGCCCCAATTTCCGTTTCACGGAAATTGATGCGTATTGGGACTGAAGCAAGCCTGTCTTGGTTAAAGTCTGATTTGAAACCTCTCGAAAAAATGAACTACCCAGAACCTTACACAAAGAGGCTTATGAAAAAAGAAAAAATCTCTAACGGTGACTTACTTTACCATCCGATCCATGGTCTGTGCCGCGTGGAAAGGGTCACCCCTCCAAGTTTGTACGACCGAGGAGGCCCCAGCTATTCGCTGGTACCGAAAATCGCCACCAGAATGAAATCTCGCTTTGTCATTTCGGCGGCAGACCTGGAAGTCTCCGGTTTTCACGGTCTCGTTACGCCCAAGGAAGCAAATAAGATCCTGCACTATTTAAAAGCTGGAAATGGAAAAGGCCATCCCGGAACTGATTCATCCTCAAACCCGCAAGATCAAACTTGGGATCTGGCCCGGGCCCTTCAGACCTTTGCCTATGACAAGTTTGAAGCAAAAGACCAGAGAAAGCGTCAGGCGCTCGAGCGTTCGGCAAAAGGTCTTGTGGGCGAACTTTCCTGTGTTTTTAAGATCACCCTAAAGAAAACGGCGGACAGGGTCTTAAAAAACCTGGGACACGCGTCGCGAATCAACCCTTCCGTCCTTTCGGCTTTGGCACTTGCCGGAGAAGATTAATAACGCTAACATCCAAAACCCTAATTTTAAACACCTTCGATAAAAACAGGACGCACTGAACAACTCGTAAAGCATAAGGGAAGTTTAGCGCAGCCCTCGTTTTCGATTATTTTTTATCTAATAACCAGGACGCAAAAGGAGCCCAAGTAACATGAGCGAACATTTAGAAGAAAATGAAGAACTTTCCGTTCCCCCGCAAGCCGATTCAGATCTTGTATCTTTGATCAAAAAGATGCAGCAGCAGCTGAACTTTCTGGAAAAGAAGATTGATATTTTGATCGGCCAATCACCGGAAAGACCCTTCCGGGACAGGGAGAAGCGGTTTTCAAAACCGTTCCGACCTTCCTTTGGGGGCGGGACCAGCCACGGCAAAAGGGACTTCCATCGAGGTCCCCGAAGAGAAGGCTTTTCTCATGATCGTCCAAGAGAGGGTGGTTTTTCTTCTGCTCGCCCGAGAGAAGGCGGTTTTTCGCACGACCGTCCCAGGGAGAGTAGTTTTTCGAAAGATCGACCGCGAGAAGGTGGATTCTCACAGGATCGCCCAAGAGAAAGAGGCTCTGGCCCGGAACGGGCTTTTGACAGAAAACCGGGCGCAGGACCCCGCGGATTCGGTCATGGCGACAAACCTTTTTTTCGCCACCGGAAGGGTCCTCGGTCGTAATTCGCATTATTTTCAAAAGGGCCATGGTTTTTTTGGGGAATTTTTTCCCACAACTGCACTAACATCAGTGCCAACAGGAGGAGATAACATGGGGTTTCAAGGAGAAGGTCGTGGCTTTGGAGGTGCGCCGCGCGAGATGCACAAGGCGACTTGCGGCGAATGCAAAAAAGAATGTGAAGTTCCTTTCAAGCCCAGAGAAGACCGTCCGGTCTACTGCAAGGATTGCTTCGCGAAGCGCAAGAATGCCAGCGGCCGCTAATCAATAAAACCGGGAATCATACCTCGGGACTGGGGATTCGTTTTTAAAAAGGAACGAATTTCCAAGTCCCGAGTCCCGTTTTGGGGCCTCAGCCCAAAAGGTACCCCATCCGCTTGACGGCCTTGGCCATACGCGCCAGGGCAATCCCCACCGTGTTCCCCTCGGTAAGATTATTCATGAAGATCGCGGCATAACCACGCCGGTTGCGGATCTTGAACGTCGTAACTTTACTCGTGGATAGCTTGCGTAGAACTTTTTTTGCCATACTCCCCTCCTCTGTATAGACGAATTGGCTTTGCTAGTACGCTATTCGTTAAGTTCGTACCGGATTTATCCATATTTTCTTTCCCCTTTTGAAAAGGGGGATCAAGGGGGATTTAAAAAATCCCCCCCCTACCCCTCTTTACGAAAGAGGGGTAATTCTGGTACGAATTTATCGAACGCGGTCGGTACAGCACTGTTACCCCCTAAAATCGAATGGAGAACAGCACTAGAGTATCGGCACTTTGGAGGGACGATAAAGTCCTGTCACTAAGTGCCTATCCTGATATCACGCAGGGTCGGTTCTCTGGGGAACCGGCCCTAAAGATCTAATATTCGGATAGATGCTAAATCACAAAGACGCCATGTCACCCGTCTTGGTGCTTTTTAAAAAGCTTCCAAAAAACTCTTTCTCCAGATATACTTCCCGACGTGTCTGCTTCCTTACGCGGCGGGAACTCTTAAAATCCAGGAGGGGGTTATGGTTGACGATGTTATCTATATGTTAGGGGATCAACAGAACGAGTTTCAGGACCAACCTGCCAAGAAAACCGCTTCCACGACTACAATTTCTGATGATATTTTTGGCATCTTAAAGAACGCCATAAGCCGCAACGCCTCGGATATCCATTTTCAAGTAGGAAGCCATCCTATCTTCAGGGTTGACGGCACTCTAGTCCCCATCATACCCGCACCACGCATCTCGAGCAATTTCATGGCACGTTGCCAAGACCTGTTCCTCAGTGAAAAACAAAAAAAGGATCTCTTGGAAAATCGCCAGCTGGATTGTTCTATAACAATTCCGAATTTCACGCACCGCTTTCGCGTCAATTTTTTCTTTCAGCGGGGTTCTTTAAGCAGCGTTTTTCGCGTCAACTCCATCATCCCCCCCACGATGGCACAACTCGGGCTTCCTTCCTTGTTG
>MHFU01000106.1 GCA_001804345.1 Omnitrophica bacterium RIFOXYB12_FULL_50_7 | reverse complement strand
TACCCAAAAACAGTGAGTAAACCGAAAAAGGGAGTCGCGCCTCTTTTTGTGGTTTTATGAGGATTTTGTATTGCCTTTTATTAATGATTTTCGTTTCGTGCGCTCGATTTCAGAGTTATGAAGTACCCCAAAAGTTTGCCGATGAAATCGATGCGATTTTGCTCCAGCCTGAACAAGAAGTCAATCTCGCCCGAGATGTTCTTCTTATTTCAAAGTATGGTTACCAGGATATTTATGGCCAAGACTTTGATGTGCAAGCTTATCTTGATCAAATCGATCAAATGGCAGATCGTTTGCGTCCGTTGATTGCCGGAAATAAATCGATCAAAGAATTGCTTTCATTGGTCAATAAGCATATTTTTGAGACCTATCGTTTCTCGCCGACGGAAAAAAAGATAGTCGAAGAAAAGCCCGAAACGGATTTCTTTTTTAATAAAGTTTTAGATACAAAAAAAGGTTATTGCATCGGTCTTTCTTTGATATACCTTACCTTGGCCGAAAGATTAGACCTGCCTTTTTATGGAGTTTTTCTATCCAAACATATTTTTATCAAATACAAGCACGGAAGCGTGAGTTTTAATATTGAAACGACCCTCAAAGGGCGAATCGTCCCCGATGAATATTATATAAAAGAGTTTTCAGCCACCCAGGACACCTTGAAATGCATGACCAAAAAGGAAACGATCGCCGGATTTCTGTACAATTTAGGGGTTCTTTATTATACGTTGGAAAGAGCTGATGAAGCGATTTGGATTTTGAATAAAGCGGTTAAGGGGTTGCCCTATTATGCTGATTTGCATGGGGCGTTAGGAAGCGCGTATTCTTTAAAAAAAGACAAAAAGGCAGCTATTCAAGAATATGAAATCGCGGTTTCCTTGGATCCGAAAATTAAACTCGTCTTTTTTAATTTGGGTTTAAATTACTTAGAAATCGGAAAGGAGGATAAAGCTTTGGCGGCGCTTGAACGAGCTTTAGAGCTTGATCCCAATAATGACGAAACATTAAGTCTCGTTGGGGCGCTTTATTTAAGAAAGAAGAGATATCGTGAGGGACTGGATAGGATTGGGAAAGCGCTTTCCATTAATCCGCGCAATCGGCAGGCTCGAAGCAATTTAGAGTTAATGGAGAAAAACTGGGCGTTTCGATCCGTTTTGAAATCGGAAAATATCGATGTGAATGACTATTACCTTAAGTATAAGATCGAAAAAAAACAGAAAAAGGGGAGCTGAAATGTCATTGATGGATTTGATTGTTAAACGGAGAAGCGTGAGGCGGTATTCCGAGAAACCGGTACCGAAAGAAGACATTCTGAAATGTTTGGAAGCCGCGCGGCTGGCGCCTTCGGCGTGCAATTCCCAGGCGTGGCATTTCATTGTGGTGGATGAACCCCGGCTCAAGGCCCGCGTTTGCGACAGGATTTTCTCGGGCGTCTACTGCATCAACAAGTTTGCCAAAGAAGCGGCCGCGCTTGTCGTTGTTGTTTCAGAAAAGATGACAAGGGGTCAAGTCTTCAATTGTAAGTTGACGCAGTTGCCAATCCCGAAGGTGCATCGCCTAATTGAAGCCGTTTCGTATATAACCGGACGCCCCTTCGACAAGCTCAGGACTTTGCGTCCGACGGGGAGGGGTTAAAATAGCAATATGAAACTTTGGCAAAAGGGATTGATCGTTTTTATTATTGGGTTGGTCTTGAATACCGTACTCATGAATCTTGGTGTGGGCGGTCTTCTGCGTGAGTTGACCCGCCTCACCGCCATCGTCGGCCTCATTCTCCTCATCATCGGCCTCTTCAGCCTCCTCCGGAGGAAATAGAAACTTATCAGGCGTCTTTTCCTCCGTCTTTTCCGCAGATTTGTTTCAGACCGTGCAGCTGACCTATCATTCCATTTCAAGGCCGCTATGCTATAATCTGCCATTGTTTGACTATGATCAAAGAGGAATAAGAGAGAAGCCATGAATCTCAAAGAATCATCGACGGTTGAATTCAAGGAATCGACCGCGGAACTAACCCGCATTTCTCATCGAATTTGAAAACGGGTTAATTTTTAGTTTTAATTTTAGTTTTCTCTGAAAGGTCATTTTTTTATTGAATTCTTGGGCGCCAGATCAGCCTCTGCTGATGAGAAAGTAGAAATTCCAGGATTTTCACTCAAAATCTCGCGATTTTATCGACGCCCTTCCTCTTAGTTTGCCCCAGCCCGTTTTTTGACCGCCTGTTTGAAAGCGCTTAAATTCTTAAAGCCTTCAAGCGCTGGAAAACCTGCTCGAAAACATCTTGATAAGGATAACCACTGGCAAACGAAACCAGTACCCGCCTAACGCTGATCCTAACCTGAGCTCCGATCTTCAAGATCTTATTGCGAATCGTTCCGCACTGCGCTTGAGCAAATTCCGTCGCCTTTAAGCCGAACATCCTCAAGGCATGCATCAGCGTATATGCGACCGAGGAAAACCATAGCCGTAACTGATTGGCACGCATCGTCTCCGTCGAGGTCCGGTCCGCAAATAAATCAAGCTGCTGCTCCTTGATCCGGTTCTCCATCTCTCCGCGGGCGCAGTAACAATCTTCATATAAACCCTGAGCACCCATCTGTTCTGGGCTCAAGGACGTCACCACAAAGCGCGGATTCTCGCCCTTGTCCATGTATTCTGCTTTTCCGATCACTCGCCGTTCTCGGCTCCAGCTATCCAAAGTCTGATACCTGAAGTCCACAAACCTCCGGGCGGATTCGCCGGTCTTATCATGCTCCGCCTTGGCTTCCGCCATCGCTCCTTCAAGCTCCGTCTTAAGCCGATTGTTCTTGGCTAATCCGAATACATAATCCACCTGATGCTGATTCTCTGCCCAGTTCATCAACAAATCGCGGCAAAAACCAGAGTCTCCGCGCAAAAGGATCTTCACCTCCGGCCACTTTTGACGGATTCGCTCCACGATCCTCTTCACTTCTTCCAGCGCCCCATCCGCACCATCCCGGTTCGAGGTCCGTAATTTGGCGCAAAGCAGGTGATCCCCGCAAAAAATATAAAGCGGCAGGTAACAATAATTCCCGTAATAACCATGAAAAAACCGGCCCTCCTGCATCCCGTGGATCAAATCATCGGTTGCATCCAGGTCCAATACGATCTCTTCCGACGCTTTGCCTTCCAGTTTCAGAAAAATGTCCACGAACAGATCTTCCACTCCCTCATGCCGGCAAACAATTTTCCGTGCCTTGCCTTCCTCGATCTCGGATCGCGTCAATTCCAGCCGGTTTAACGTGCTCTTGCCCGCAAGCGCCTTGCCGCGATCTTGCTCTCGCCTCCGACTCTGTCCCGTCGGATCTTTCTTCCCGCTTAAAAGCGCCAACAACGGATCTCGTCTCAACACATCATGATCGTTCAAATCTTCGTAGCCCAGACACAATCCATAGACCCGCTGGCTTACAAGTTCAGAAACCGTGTGCTCGATCGATTCCTCATGACGATAATCTTTAAAACAACCGGAGAATCCTTTCAGGATCCCGGTCCTTCCTTCGACTTCCCTCAAGAGCAAACTCCCGGCGTCGCTGGTGATGGTTCCACCGTTAAAACTCCCGATTATTTTCCGGCTTTTTAATCCTTGAAACTCAAACTCTTTTTGGTTACAGTCTGTCATGTCTCACCAGGCCTTTCTTTCTGGGGTTAAGTGCTTGTTGGCGCATCACTTATACCAGAAGAAGGGCCTTTTTTTTACTGAATTGATGAGAAATGCGGGCTAAAGGAAGCCCTGGAAGACATTTGCGCTTTTGCCAACGGCGGCGAGGGGGTCCTTTATTTCGGGATTGCCGATGATGGCACTGTTCGCGGGCAGGACGTGTCGGATCACACCATTCAAAAAGTATCCACATCCATTCTTTCGCTGATCGAACCACGGGTTTACCCCAATATTTACGAGGTCAGGATAAATGGCAAAACCGTTCTTGTCGTGGAGGTAAAAAACGGACCTGACCGCCCCTACTTTTATAAGGGCAAGTCGTTTAAGCGTGTCGGAACGAGCAACGCCTATCTTTCCCGCTATGAAGTCGAAAAGGCGCTTTATGAACGGGACAATCCCAAATACCGGTACGAAAAGTCCGTTATCAAGGGATACAAGGGAGGGTTGGACCGTAAAGCGATTCAGTGGTTTTTGAAAAAGGCCAGGGAAGATCGGTCGCTTCCGATCAGCGTTAGGGACACCCAGGAGAATATCTTGGTCAAGTTGAATTTAACGACGAAAGGCAAACTGAATCTTGCCGGGCTTCTTTGCTTCGGAAAGAATATCCAGGAATATGTCCCTGAAGCGCGGGTCAAGTGCGGGATATTTGAAGGTACAGACAAGGTCGGTGGTCCCAGGCTGGGGGAAGAAGAATACAGGACAAATATCTTCGAACAAATCGCGGCCGTTCAGCAGTTCTTCGTAAAGAATTTCCGGAAGCGTTATGAAGTGAACCCCGAAACGGGCCAGAGAGAATATGAGTACGAATGGCCTCTTTTGGCGATCCGCGAGGCCGTGGCGAATGCGATTGCCCACCGGGATTACACGATCGCCAGCGATATCGATGTCGCGGTATTCGATGATCGGGTTGAGATATGGTCGCCGGGGAGACTTCCGGAAGGGATCACGTTAAAGGATCTTTCAGGGAAACACAGGTCCGTCCTGAGAAATCCGGCGATCGCGGAAATGCTTTATTTCACCAAATATGTGGAAAAATGGGGCACTGGCATTGAGACCATGAATGCCCTTATCAAGAACGCGGGCTTGCCGGAACCTGTTTATGAAGAGATCGGGAGCTCGTTTGTGGTGACCTTTAAAAAAGGGGTGGCCAGGAAAGGCGGCCCGTCAAGTGGCGGATTAAACGAGGGATTAAATGAGGGGTTAAGTGAGGGATTAAAATCACTCCTGGATGCTGTTCGCGGCCAACCTGGCATTCAAGCCAAGGATTTGGTTTCGATCTTGAAAGGGAGGCCGCTTAAGACTATCGAGCGACAAGTTAAGGTTTTGATTACCCGAAAGCTGATCGAACGCCGGGGCAGCCGCAAAACAGGCGGATATCACGCAATAGAAAAGAAATAAAGATAACCGGACGCCGTCTCCTCCACAAGACGCTGGAGCCTGCCTGCCGCAGGCCACTGCCGTTGCATTAAAAGCATGGCAGACTCCTAACAGGTTGCAGGGGCAAGGGTTGATAATAACCGGACAATAACCGGACGGCGTCCGGCGGGGAGGGGTTAAAATAGCAATATGAAACTTTGGCAAAAAGGATTGATCGTAATTATTCTCGGGGGATTGCTGAATACGGTTTTCATGAAAGCCGGCGTCGGAGGCCTTCTCCGCACCGAATCCCAATGATTCGGTACGATTTCGGCAGGAGCTTGATGCTCCTGTCCGACTCGCGAATGCTCCCGGCTTTCAGTTTTTGTTGGTCTTGCTATTCTCATCATTGGGCTTATTCGACGGAAATAATAATCCAGTACCTGGTACATGGCACTTTGTACTTGGCAAAAATCTGGAAGTACATCAGTGGGAGCCATGTGCTATGTACCAAGTGCTCTCTACGGCTTTTTAATTCCGGGGACACATGACTTGATTATGAAACGTCACAAGCCGCCAGTGGTTCTCCTCTGTGTCGTTTTTCTTTCCGGCCAGTCCCTTTCTTTTGCCGCACTTCCTGTTTCTACGATTTATCCACCGGTTCTTGTCGCGAATCCTTCCGCTTCGTTTGTCTTACAACCCATTCTAAAACCCCGCCACAATGCTCTGGGCGGGCAGGCCGGCCCCAAAACTGGTGACGGGGGCTCTCTTCAATCTGCAGCGTCGTTTTTAACGCAGACGCTGAAGACGGTCGGGATCCAGATTGCCCAGGACAAGATCGCACGTTACGGCCAGGAGCACAAATGGAACAACATCGTGATTATGGTTGCGAGTGCGGCAGTGGCATCCTCAGTCGAAGCAATGGAATATGCCGTTACAGGCGATACAAAGGGATTTATCGATTTTAAGACCGAAAGCGAGGACGCGCGCGGCCCGCCGACGAACAAGCCCGGTATTTTGACGCAGATCAAGAACGCGATCGGGAAAGGCGCGGGATGGGTGAGCGATGTTCTGAAGGGTGTCGGTGGCGCAATTCAGTCGGTTTTTGTGAGCGATGATGTTTCGAACGCCAAACTCACCTTTGGTGTGGACGGCAAAGCGGTTTCGTATCAAGAAGAAGGCGCGCCGGGCCAAGCCAAAGTCGAATACGATGTTAAACGGATCACAGACGGCGTTGTTCAAGCCACCAAAGACAACGGCGAGATCATCCAGGTCACCTACAACACCGAAACCGGCGAAGCCCTTGACGTCCAGACCATCGGAAATCTCGGGAGCGGGAACTATTATTCACCCCTCAGCGACGCCTACGCCGCTTACGAAGCCGAATTAATGCAAGGTATCAATGCCTATGATTTTGGTAGTAGCGCACATGAAACTACTATTAATAGTAGAACATCTGGATCTACCTCCAATAATGGATTTAACTTATTCCAATGGTTAATGCAACCAATAGAAGCATTTGTAAATAGAGATCCTCTTGCTCGAGTGCTGGGTCAAGCCGTTAAAGATTACTTTTTTGAGGATCGGAGTGTCTTATTTGATGGAACCCGGACCTATAATGAATCAACTTTAGGGACGGCGAATGGGATGTATCAGTTTCCCCGAAATGGAGAGCCATTAAATTATTTTGTAAATGGAATTTCGACTTCATTTAATGGCGCAATGCAAGATTCTATTACTTATAACGCATTGGGTAGGTATAATCCAAGTTCAGGAGGGTTGGTTGATTCAATTGAAACAGGGATTGGCCGATGGATTGGTGATAAAGTTCCGGGGCGGATGGCTATACTGGTAGCGAATGACATTGAAACAATGATAAAAAATTACAATGGCCCGATTAATATCGATGCCCATAGTCAGGGGACCGTTATTTTGACGGATGCATTATTTGAGCTAGGCAGGCGCGGTGTCAAAATTCCGGCAAATGTTAATATTACGTTTAATGCGCCAGCCGTATATATAGACAAAATTCGTATGGCTACAGCTAACATTTCTCAAAGAAATATTGCTATCAATGTAAGGTCCAATGACTCCGTACCACTTATACTTTCAACTCCCTTGAAAAACGACAAATTTTTTATATCGCCTGCACTCGTGCCTCAAAATTGGGTTAGTGTAGGTAAAAAAATCTGGGGCGTACTGAATCTGGGGCGCGTGGGTCAAGAGCATGACTATGGGAAATATTATCAGGAATATTTAGAGGGGCGAAATGGCAGACGCAGACAAAACAACAAATATCCAGGTTAAAAAATCTTGGGGAAAGAACATTTTGATCTTGGTTTTGGCGATTGCAGGCGCATGTGCGATCAATTTGCTGTACCAGATGTGGGAAAATGGACTTGAAAAAAAATATGTGGAATCTTCGCGTAAAGAAGTAGCGCAGTATATGAGCTTAAAAACTGCTTCCGAGCAAGATTGGATTGAGCTTAAAAGGTCAAATTGGCAATTGTATAAAAAAGATTTAATTCCAGACGAAGTCTGCCAAGAAGTTGTTCGTAAACATAAGCCGACTGGCATTATTCAAACAAAGTACGACTGTCTGCCAGAAGAAGAAGCCGCTGAAATGATCAAAAAAGGTCTTGTGAAATGAATAGGAGTAGAGGGAGAAGGCACTTCTTTATCGTAGTTTTTTTGTGGATAAGTTGTGTTTGTCTTTTTTATGGCTTTTCCGAAAAGGAAGTTACTGTTTTTACGGATTCGAAGTGGGGTGTTGAGATTATGTATCCGAAGGCATGGTTTTCTAAAACGACTACGCGTGGGGATACATATCAGCTTTTTTTGACAAAAGAAGAATTGAAGGGGAGCGACAGCGCTTTTCAGACCGGAGTAGGTTTATTGGTTTTGAGTAACGCGAAAAAAGCGTTTGCTGCA
>MHFU01000105.1:1325-5666 GCA_001804345.1 Omnitrophica bacterium RIFOXYB12_FULL_50_7 | reverse complement strand
GGGCGGTTTAGCCCAAGGATGGAAATTCGGTATTGGGAAGATCCTTGTGCAGGATGCGACTATCCACTTCACGGATGAAACGGTTGAGCCGGCCTATAGACTTGAGGTTGAGAGGCTGGAGGCTGAGTGCCGTCAGCCAGCAGCTAATGAGGTGTTCCATTTTACGGCAGGAGGGTCTGTCTTTAGCTCCGCAAAAAGGAACCTTGAGGCTGAGGGGGATCTGGACCTGGTGTCGCGGTCGCTGGATCTTCAGCTCCACTACGGCCCTGAAAAGGCGGTATTCAAAGGCCGTCTCAAGGTGGTGAACACCCTGCCGCATTTTGAGGGGACGCTTGAGATCCGCGACTTGGACATGGAGTCGGTGATCCCGGCAGTCTATAAGAAGGGCGATTATGTGACAGGCCGTCTTAGCGCCAAGGCACAGCTTTCATTCGATGGCGCAAATCCCGACATGCTCATGCAGTCTCTTAAGGGACAGGGAACGATCGAGATTCGGGATGGGGCTCTCAGGAACCGGAACCTTATCAAGGAGGTTTTTGACCGTCTTTCTCCGGTACTCGTGGTCACGAGTGCCCTGGGAGGGGAACTCCCGCCGGAGTTGAGTGAAATGCTGAAGGACCGTGACACACCCTTCCAGTCAATGCAAGTGGCGTGTGGGGTGCAGGCGGGGATCGGAAGGGTCAGTGATTTCAGGCTGATGCATCCCAACTATCAATTGTCTGGCCAGGGGACCTATGGGATCGGGGACAAGCGGGTCGAGGGTTCCATGCAGTTGTTGTTATCCCAGTCCATCTCCGCATATTTGATGAAAAAGATCCACGAAATGGAATTGATCGCGGACCGGAACGGTCAAGTTATGATCCCGTTTCGTTACCGCGGTGTTTTCCCCGATGCCGCGGTTCAACCGGACCTGGGTTACATCGGGTCGAGACTGTTGCAGGGAGGGACGGATCAGCTTCTCAATCGTGGGCTTGAACAACTATCCAAATATCTGGAGCGCAAGAAGAAAAAATGAAAAAAATATTAATTACGGTCAGCGGTAAAGATAAGCCCGGCATCATCGCAAAAGTGAGCGGTCTTTTGTTCGCCCGGGGATGCAATCTTGAGGATATCAGTATGACCCTTCTGGAAGGGCAATTCGCCATGATGATGACTGCCGGCCTACCGTCGCCCGTGGCCAGGGTTCGCGTGTTGCAAGGGTTGGAACTCCTTAAGGAAGCTCCCTGGTCCATGGATTGTCATGTGACCGAACTGAAAGGGAAAATTCTGCATGGGAAAAAACACGCGAGGGGTTCTCTTCCTTGCATGGTCACCGCGTTTGGCAAGGACCGTAGCGGGATCGTTTATGAAGTGAGCCGCGCGTTGGCGGGGATGCGCGTCAACATTACGGACCTCGACAGTCGGATCTTGGGCAAAGGTGCCAAGACCACTTATGCCATGCTATTGGAAGTCGATGTTCCGGACAAGGTGGTTTTGACGAAACTCAAAGCTCTTTTGACGAAGGTCGCAAGGAAGCTGAAGATCGAGATCCAGATCAAACCTTTGGAACGCGTTTCCTTATAGCCTCTGATGAAATCCGCCTCTATCCGGACCTTTCCCGATCCGATCCTCAGAAAAAAAACGCAAGCGGTTACGGTATTCGACCGTTCGCTTTTGAAACTTGTGGCGACTTTGGTTCGTGTCATGAAAAGCCAGTCGCACGGGATCGGCATCGCCGCGCCGCAGATCGGAGTTGCGAAGTCTGTTGCGATCGTGGATGTGTCAAAACGCGATCCGAAAACGAAGCGTCTCATTCTTGTCAATCCTGTGATCCTTGAAAAAAAGGAGCCGGAAGCGCGCAAGGAAGGGTGCATGAGTTTTCCGGATTACACGGCATTCCTGAAGCGTCATCGTTGGGTGCGCTTTCGTTGGCAGAACGAGCGCGGCGAATTTTGCGAAAAGATCAGTACCGGGATCGAAGCGATTTGTGTGGAACACGAGGTCGATCATTTGAAAGGCGTGCTTTTTATCGATCATGTGACTTGCCTCAAGACGGATCTTTTTCCCCGATCTTCCTCTCATTAAACGAAACGGGTTGATCGGGACCTGCCTTATAGTCAGGCCGCGATCTTCTTTATAGATAAAAAAACGGGATGATCGTGACCATCCTATTTCGTCAGGCCCCGATCTTCCTCTCATTAAACGAAACGGGTTGATCGCGACCTGACGCGGAAGAAAGAAATCCTTAAATAAATTTAATTCTTAAATAAAGTTTTTTCCTGAGCTAGTTAAAAATCCATTCTCTTGTGATGTCGATATATCAATGTATAGCAATTTATAGCATGCAAAAATTTGACAACAAGCTTCAATACGGCTACACTTACTTCAGAGGTTAATTAAATGAGATAAAGCAATATATGAATGAGGGACTCAAATTGGGATTGAAGATGTAGGAAAAGGGTGGCTGAGTGTCATGTTTTTTTTGTTTTTGTGTATTTAAAATTGAAGTGAGAAGGGGAGTGTAGATCATGTTAAGCGCGTGTCACAGCGAGAAAAAGCCGTGGGGGATCCGAGCGGTCAGTCTCTTTGTGATCTTCACGTTCCTTGTGACGCAAAGTGACGTTCAGCTCGGTTTTGCTAATATTGCTTCTCCAGTGGCTCCCGCATCTTTAACTCCGGAAGATCTTGGCAAAAATGACAAGATTCACTTCATGCAGGATCTGGGGCAGGAGCAGCAGGACCTTCAGGACCAGCTTTCGAACCAGCCTCATGAAGTTACTCCCGGACAGAACCAGCAGAATCCTTTTGTCGGCGATATTCCGCAAGGTCAGACACCTCAAATTTCTACCAATTTCTTAACCGATCAAAATCCTCTCGCTGGAAAAACGGCCGAGGGCTCCACGTCCGTGACGGATGAAGTGACGGGGATTGTGACCGTGAACTACAACGACGGTACCTATTTTAAATATCAAAAAGCGAGTAGTAAGATCCTGGAAATCTGCGACAAAACGCGTCCTGTGCTTGATGAACAAGGCAAGGTCACCGGTTACGCGCTTGAGACACGCCAATTTTCGTATGAAGCGAGTTCGGAGAACGGGGCGAACGTTTCGTATGTTCGCGTCATTACGGTGGGTCAAGGGGATCAGCTCAGCACTTATCAGAAGTTCACAACGCTTGAGGATGGCCAGTTGGATCAACTGATCGAGTCTGGGTTTTGGCTTTTGAATGATTCGACGAATCAGTATGTTCAGTCGGTTTCGGTCCGATACGACGGGGATCGCGTGACGATCTTTGACCATACGGATGATCCTACGTACTACATCGAACGGGTCTATGAAAAACTTTCAACGGGAGAAAGTCGTCTTCTGAGTTATCAGAAGATCTCAGGGGCTTTGACTCCGATCTATCTCGAGATCCAGTACAAGGACGAAGAAGGGCTTGTGACGGTGATCGATCGGTCCGGGAGCGGTACGACTCCTTCTGAGTCCGTTAATTTCTGGGAGTACCGGCTGACCGGTATGAATAAGCGCGGGGAGCTTTTGGCGGTCGGGGAGATGGAAAATAAGCTTACCGGAGCCCAAATCCTTTCCCGTATGGAAATCATCGAGGGCAAGTATACGATCACTTATCCCCAGAATCCGACCCAGCTTGTTGTTTTTGAGCGTCTTACGAACGGCGGTTTCGGCCGCGTGCTTCGCTATCGCGACACCGGTATCGATCTGGAGTATGTTTACGCGGTGGATGAGGCCACGAACCGTGAGGCTCTGACCATTCTGAATTACACGGCCAATACTTTTATCAAGATGAGTTTTATCGAAGGGACGGCACCGAACGCATCGAGCGGGTTGATTGACAGTCCCCAGAATATACTCGAAGCCGGAACGTTGCTGCCCGCGATCACACCTCCTCAATACAAGAAGCTTCTTGAGAAGGCTTCGGGCGGGGAATGGATCGTCATCGATCCTGGGGATGGAAGGGTTTTTGACGTCTACGCGGCGTTCCCGAGCGACGAATGGGGAGGACTCATACGGAGTCGCGGGCCGCCTGAAACTGATGCAACAACCCTTGCGGATTATCGGTATGTTTACGATACCGTGAGCCGTCAAGTCTACGCTTACGATGTCACAAATCTCCGCTATGCCCTTTACGATTGGAAAGATCCTCAAACCCCGCGTCTTCTGGAACAAGGCAATATGGTTCTCGATGACGGCGACAATGTTCTCTCCCGCACCGCTACGAAGACCTACCATGCCGAGATTCTCGGCCCTGTTGGCGTTCCTTCCACGGAATATGAAACCTCGATCGCTTTTGCCTCCGCGAGTGCCGCTCTTCAGCTACGCCCCGGCGTTGTTGCGACGGACA
>MHFU01000105.1:0-1305 GCA_001804345.1 Omnitrophica bacterium RIFOXYB12_FULL_50_7 | reverse complement strand
ACCGATCCCCTTGATCCGAATCATCTGACGGTGGTCTTGCGTTTTGGGGATACCGAATATCATTATCGTTATGACATTCAGGCACGTTCGAGCGTTCTCGCGAAAACTCGCGTGGCGAATGAGGACGGCACCTTTCAAATCACGGAGTATGACGCTCAGGGCCGCAAGACAGGAGAATCTCTTGATGCTTCCGATGGTACGCAAACTCCTCAGCGGACCTATCGTTATGAAACAGCCGGGGAAGTGATCATGATCGATTCCGTTGCCCATACGGTTCGCGTCGTGATTTTAAATGCGGACGGAACGATGGGGCAGACGCTTCGTGCCGGTTTTTATGATGATGCCAACAAGATCTACTCACTCCAGGGCTCGGGCGATACCGAAGCCGAGTGGTACACCTATGGTCCGGAAGGCGGTGACGGCATCATGCTGACGGATGATGATGTGGCGACAAGCCGTCCCGTGCGCGGCCCGCAGGCGGGCTCGGCTTCCAGGGGCCGGCGTTTTCCTGGCGGCGAGAACACGAACCTGGATGCTCTTATCCAGGCTCTTCGCCGGAAATTCCGGACTTACCAGGAGTGCGCGGAAGAACGCCTTCGTTCGCAGGGGAGCATTGCGGTGGCGTGCGAGGAGCTTCTTGATTCGGTCAGCGGTCTTCAGAAGAAGATCGAGGATGAACAGTACCGGAGTGGGGGTGGCCTGCCGGGCTCCCGAGGAGGCGGGAGTGGGAATAACGATCTGAACTATCACAATCCTGCCCCGACACCGGCGTATGTCGCGGCGATGGCGGGGTTGGGCAGCGCGCCACTCAATGATCCGAACGCGGTGGTGGTGGATAATACCGATGGAAGCAAGACGATCTCGATCAACGGCCTTGTCGAGATCTGGAGGGCGGGAGCAAGCGGTTGGGGGACCGGGAATGATGTTCTTGTGCAGATTACTGAAACCGCGACGAAGACCACCTGGTATTACACGGAGGGTCGCGCGGTCCGCGTTACGACGATGGTTGGCAATGTCGAAGCCGAACTCGCTCGCTATGAATATCCTGCGGCCGGTACGGTGAACGTGATCCAGGCGAACGGGGCGCGTTATGAATATCACTACACGGACGCCAAAGACCCCTTTGGTTTCGCGGAACTTGTGAGAGCGGAATTCGATCGGAATGGCGCTCATTATGTTGAGACTTACGCCGGGGGCCGTTTAACCGTTCTTGAGAAAAATGGCGTTCGCACCGACTACGCTTATGACTCTGCGTTGAATCAAGCGGTTCTCACTTCAGTGAACGGAACCCGGATCGTCAATCTC
>MHFU01000104.1 GCA_001804345.1 Omnitrophica bacterium RIFOXYB12_FULL_50_7 | reverse complement strand
TTCGTCTGAAATGCTTTCGGCGTTCCGCGGAAAGAACGGATCCCGAGATAAAGCCCATAACCCGCCGCAAGCCCGATCACAGGCGCTCCCCGCACCACCATAGTACGGATCGCGGTCCAAACCGCCTGAGAGGTGCGACATGGAACCCAGATCTCCCGCGTGGGCAACTTCCGCTGGTCCAGAAGGTAAAGAGTTTCGTTTTTAAACGCGAGTGGAGAAAAAGGAACGTTAAGATTTTTCATAAACACCTCATCGTGAAAGCCATTGGGTCAGCGTCGGAACCTGCAGCAAACGGCAGAGCACATCCATCCCGGCCCTGACACACGGCATTAAAAAACCTGTTGTGTAAAAAAGAATGATCAGAAGAAACCCGAACCGCTCCACGCTGAAAAATGAAACCGCCCATCTCCGCGGCAAAAACCCCGCCAAAATACGGGAACCATCGAGCGGCGGGATGGGGATTAGATTAAAAACCGCCAAACCGAGATTCAAATAGATCCCGTAGAGCAGGTGGACATTATTGGAAATTCCATAGAAGAATGCAAGCACTGCCGCCATCATGAGATTCGCTAGAGGCCCAGCAAGCGCCACCAAGATCATATCGCGCCGAGGATTCCTCAACTTGGAAAAATCCACGGGAACGGGCTTCGCCATCCCGATCATGAAACGCCCACCCGTCGTAAAATAAAGAAACGCCGGCAAAAGCACGGTCCAGAAGAGATCGATATGCCGCAAGGGATTCAGCGTCAACCGTCCGGCGCGCTTCGCCGTATCATCACCGAGCCAGTGAGCCGCTAAACCGTGGCTAACCTCATGGATCGTCATGGCCACAAGAAGGATAAAAATGGTCAAGATCAGCATAGCACTGTTTTCGATTGTATTTTAGGGGTTAACAGTATCATACCGCATACCCTTAAATTTAAATGTCATGCGGTAAGACCAAAGAGACGTTTCGCGTTCGCCGTGGTCAGGTCCGCAAGCTCTTCCACGCTCACACCCTGAAGCTTCGCGGCACACTCGGCCGTCTCGATCATGAAAAGCGGCTCGTTGCGCTCGCCTCGCTTCGATTGCGGCGCGAGATAAGGCCCATCGGTCTCAAGGAGCAGGCGGTCTTTCGGGCAAAGCGCGCAAGCCTCACGAAGAATATCGTTTTTTTTATAGGTCAAGGCGCCGCCGAACGCGATATAGAAACCGAGATCCAGATATTTTTTCATGGTAGCGGCGTTCGAGGAATAGCAGTGAAGCGTCCCGCAATAAGGCAACGAGGTATGTTCCCGGAGGATCGTCAGAAGATCTTCATAGGCGTCCCGGCAATGGATGATGATGGGTTTTCGGTACTGCTCATACCAGGCAAGAAAGATCCTCAGAAGTTTTTTCTGAACATCACGAGGCGAATGCTCATGGAAGTAGTCGAGCCCCACCTCTCCTATTGCCACAACTTTGGGATGGAAAACAAGTTTCTCAAGTTCCGCAAGCTCCGCTTCTTGGGCATGCTTTGTCTCATGAGGATGATAACCGACTGCGGCATAGACTTCCGGATATTCGTCGGCGAGAGCAATCGCCTTTCTGGATTTTTCAAGATCGGTACCGATATCCAGAAAAAAGTTGATGCCACCCCGGATCGCGCGCGCAATCACTTCCGAACGGTCAGCGTCGTATTGAGGGAAATGCAGATGAATGTGAGTATCCGTCAAATTCATGACGTCTTCTCATCAAGACGCGGAAAAAGCGGCTCTCCTTTTTCGATCAAAGTGCCGGTAACAACCAGCGGCTTGCTAAATTCCGAACCAGTGTGGATCTTTTCAGGTGATTCGATTTTAAGGCGCCCGAGAATCCTCTTCGCAGTTTCCGGCATGAAGGCCTGCAGCAAGATCGCCACATGCGCCACGCTATCCGCTAAATTGAAAAGCACGTCCGCAAGCTCGGATCTTTGCGCCGGATCCTTGGCAAGCGCCCAAGGCTTTGTTTCTTCTACAAATTGATTGGCGCGAGTGATCACAGCCCAGATCCTCGCCAGGGCTTCGCGCGGGTCATGAGCCAGAACAGCTTTGGAAACGTTCTCCCACAATTCCCGGGGGTTATAGAAACGATCTCCCCGAACTCCTTCCGGGATCTTCCCGTCAAAATATTTTTCGATCATGGAAGCGGTCCTGTGCCAGAGATTGCCGAGACTATTCGCAAGATCACTCGAGTAACGTTCCACCAAAAGGTCTTCTGAATATGTTCCGTCCAGACCCAGCGTCACTTCATTTAAAAGAAAATACCGGAGCACATCACTGCCGTACTTCCGGACAAGCGCGATCGGATCCACAACGTTCCCAACGGACTTCGACATCTTCGCGCCCCCGATCCTCCACCACCCGTGGGCAAACACAAGTTTGGGCATTTCAACGCCCATGGCCTTGAGCATGATCGGCCAAAAAACGGCGTGTTGTCGGAGAATGTCTTTTCCCAGCAACTGGAAGTCTGCCGGCCAAAGAGACTTGAATTTCTTGTCATCCGTCAGATATCCAGCGCCCGTCACATAATTCAAAAGCGCGTCGAACCAGACATAAACCACATGATCCTTGGATCCCGGATATTCGATCCCCCACGTGAGGCGCGCCTTGGGCCGGGTAATGCAAAGATCTTCGAGGGGTTCTTTCAAAAATCCGAGCACCTCATTCTTGCGATACTCCGGTTGAATGAAATCCGGATTTTTCTCGATAGTGTCGATCAGCCATTTCTGATAGGTAGACATTTTGAAGAAGTAATTTTCTTCTTCGAGACGTTCCACACCGCGATTGCAATCCGGACATTTTCCGTCCTTGAGCTGCAGCTCAGTCCAGAAGGATTCACAAGGCGTACAGTACCAGCCATGATACGAAGCTTTATAAATATCCCCCTTTTTTTCGAGATCGCTCAGAACCTTTTGAACGACCGTCTTGTGATAATCGTCCGTGGTACGGATGAAATGATCGTATTGGATCCCAAGGACCCGCCAAAGCTCCTTAAATTCCGGAACAATCTCATCCACGAACGCCTTCGGTTCCTTCCCCTGTTCCAAGGCGGCCTTCTGGACTTTGATTCCGTGTTCATCAGTCCCGGTGATATAAAAGACAGGTTTCCCTAGCAACCGGTGGAAACGGGCGAATGTGTCGCAAAGAATGCTCGTGTAGGCATGACCGATATGCGGCTTTCCATTGACATAATAGATCGGCGTTGTCAGATAGTATGTTTTCGTCACAAAGAAACCACCTTTTGGGAAGGAAAAAGACGCGCGAGTCTTATTGCTAGCCGCGTCGCCATCAGTTTCTGATTTGCGTTCAGGTCCAGCGCCGACTTTGAATCATAAAGGAGGTCCATGGCCTCAAGCCAGCAGTTCACTGTTTGGGGATCCGCGTCGCCTCCGGACACTAAGTGATAGATCTTTTCCCGGGAAGTAGCCATTAGCCCGTCAAGCTTGCGTTTTACTTCGTCGCGCGGCAGCGTCGGAAAGGTTTCGAAGACCTCGCGGACAGGCAGCGCCTCAAGCGACCCCACACCCATCGGAATGGGCGCTGATGCCATCGGCATCAGACGAATCTCGAACGAACGCGACTGGATCGTCTCCAAGAGATTGTTCTTATTTTCCACCAGAAGACAAAAAACCGTATTCTTGGGAGGCTCTTCCAGAGTTTTCAAAAAAGCGTTCGCGGCATCCTCCGTGAGCTTTTCGGCCACAAGAACGATACAGACCTTCCACTGCGCCTCAAAAGGTTTCATGGACGCCCACTGGCTTACACTACGCACCGAATTGATCCCGATCGAACTTTTCCCTTCATCCTCTTTTACCCACCGGACATCGGGATGCGAATGTTTCCAAACCCTTGGGGCCACCGCGGGATCGCCTAATCCAAACATCTTCTTCGCCCCGCTCAAAAGTGCGATCGCAAAAGCACCGGCGAATTCTTCTTTAATGTCCGCACTGTGCCGCTCTCCGCCCATCTCGGCCATTTCCCCCTCTTCCCCGTCCCCGCTAAAAATATAAGACGATGCGACACGTCCCTCCCGGATGTGGGACTCAAGAATACGGACTGCCAGCTTCTGGGTATTATTGGCCAAAAACACGTTCGAGCCTTTCCCGGACCTTTTGACTGACCGATTCCACAGACTTGTTTGTATCGAGCACAACCATTCGTCTGGGTTCTTTCTTTGCAAGAGCTAGGAATCCCTGCCGTACCCTCCGGTGAAAACTCAAGGCTTCACGCTCGATCCGGTCGTGCCGGCCGCCGCGCGCGAGGCCCTTCGCGATATCAATATCCAACACAAAAGTGAGATCGGGCCTAAGCTTCCCCCGAACCAGCTTGCTCACCGCTTCAATGGCCTCAAGCGGGATCTTGCGACCAAACCCCTGATAGGCCCGCGTCGAATCCTCAAACCGGTCTGAGATCACGACATTGCCTTTCGCGAGCGCCGGCAGGATCTTTTCCCGGACGATCTGCGCACGCGCCGCGAGATAAAGAAGAAGCTCGGTGATCGGACTCATTTCCTTAAGATTTTTATCCAGGAGGATCGCGCGAATAGCCTCGCTAATACGCGTACCGCCCGGCTCGCGGAGCATCACCACCGACCGGCCTTTCTTTTGCAGAAAAGCGACGGCGTTACGGATCTGCGTGCTCTTCCCGCTCCCTTCCGCCCCTTCAAATGTAATAAAATATCCTCGATGCTTTTTATCGTCCTGAGCGCAGCGAAGGATTTTTGAGTTTTTCAGCTTCATCTTTTAGTATCCCACGCTCTCCGGACCTTCTTGACTGTTGAGGACTCTCCCGGCCGGCCGTCCTTGACGAGCCACCCCAGCTCCACAATCTTTTGTCGCATCAGGTCAGATGTCTCAAAATCGCGCGCCTTCCGAGCTTCCGCATATTGTTCCAAGGCGATTTTGACATTCCCCGGAATCTCTTTAACCGAAGCGATATCGAGACCCAAAAGCCGGTCCACCCTCTCAAAAAATTCGACACAAGCCGCCCACCCTGATTCGGACATCTGAAGCAGATTCGCATTCATGTAGGTCACAGCTTCCTGAAGACTGGCAAGAGCCGCCGCAATATTCAGATCTTCCCCCAAAAATTTTTCCATAGCCTTCAGGAAAGAGTCCAGCGCCCCAATATCGAGCGAAGGTTTCGCTTCCGCACGAGACAACGGCAGGCGGCTCAGGCATTGAAAATAGCAATTATCCAATTTTTCGATCACTTCCCGGGCTTCTTTCAACCCATCGAAAGTAAAATTCAACTGATTCCGGTAATGCACGGAGAGGAGTGCGTAACGGATCGCCATGGGATCATATCCTTTGGCCAAAAGGTCGCGGAGTGTGAAAAAATTCCCTTTGGATTTTGACATCTTCTCGCCATTCACGAGGAGATGCTTGGCGTGAAGCCAGTATTTTACGAACGGCTTTCCGGTCGAGGCTTCCGATTGCGCGATCTCGTTCTCGTGATGCGGAAAAACAAGATCCTCGCCGCCGGCATGAATATCGATCGTCTCTCCCAGGTGCCGCATACACATGGCCGAACATTCGATATGCCAGCCCGGCCTGCCTTTCCCCCACGGTGAATCCCACGACGGTTCGCCTTCTTTGGC
>MHFU01000103.1 GCA_001804345.1 Omnitrophica bacterium RIFOXYB12_FULL_50_7 | reverse complement strand
TACCCATTCTCCAGGTCCCTCGCCATCGATATACGTATGCCAAACCCGCTCTATTTTACTCTTCCAAACAAAATCACCCCGCGAATCGCCTGCTGCGTGCAAGATGTCGCTCGCCACATTACGAATAGAGTAATCAGAATCACTCTCAAAAATATCAGCAAAGATGCCCAAAGCTTCTTTCCGTACGATAAGCGCCTTAATAAGATCTTCTGTAGACTTGAATGCGTGAATCGCGTTAACAACCGCCGCACGAACATACATGTTCTCATCGTCCAGAGCGTTAAGAAGTAATGGCAAAGCGCGAACGTCTTTGAGATCGCGGACAATTGCAGCGGCGTCCAATCTACGCTGCACGCCACTGCCATTAAGCCAACCATCCCACCACTTGGGCTGAAAATCTTTCACCGCCTTCTGGAACTGTTTTTCCTGCGCTGGCGTCAATCGAGCTTCGGAACGCGCGCCGGGGGTTGCAGAGGTACCAGGACCTTCCGATCCCGGGCCTGGTTTCGCTGCTGCAGGCGTTCCCGCCGCAGGCGCCACAGGCGATGTGACGTTTTTCTTGAAACGGGACACAGTCAAATATCGGACTTCACGCCACTCACCCGAAATCCATCCGGACAATTCGCGGAAGTAGCTACCAACGCGAGAAGGCGCCTTACGCAGGAAATCACCAAAATTCCGAGGAGAGCTTTTAATTGCTACCCCATTCCAATTCATCACGATCCAAAAGCCAAGAGCGAAAAGCCCCAGTCCCGTCATCGAAACAAGCAGATAGTTCTGATACGCAAATCCCAGCGCAGTAGATCCGACCGCGAGACCGGTCATGGAAGGCAGAATGGTGTCCGTCGCAAAGGAAGTCCCACCTGAGAGCAGCATGCCCTTGATGCCGGCAGCCTCATAGATGTGAGAAATCTTATTGATCATCCACGGAAGATATGAAATATATACAATGGGTATGAGGCCCGCACCCGTGAGCCATGTCGCAACTCTCATTTTCATATTGGTCTTGAATATATGACCTGCAAAATTCGACACGATGCTTCCGACAAGGAACGGCATAATAATCGCCGCAATCAATATGATATAAACCTTGAGCAGCATTCCGGCGCCCGCGGCGGTCATAATAGCGGCTACAATGACCATGACGGACGGGAACCAGCGCATAAAGAAGATGTGGCTCGCTTGCCGCGAAAATGCCGCCGCATCATCAAACCTCTGGCGTTCTTTGTAGGTCTTTTCATTGCGCGTCGCATCAAACAGATTTTTAATATCCTGGTTCACCCAAGACCACACCCCCCCCCAGCGGTCAATCCCTGCCTCCCACGCCAATCGTCTGATGAGGTTGACCCTTTGAGACACATCAAGCTGCTGATAGGTCTTAGCCAGATCCGCGTTGTTATTGGCTGCGTCAACATCGGTAATATTAGCCCCGGCCTTATTAACAAAATCCTTACCCTGGCTGTGCAAGTAATCTTTAAAAATTTCCCAATATTTTGGATTGATGATCCGGAATTGATTAGCCGGAAGTTTCTCTATAGCCAGGAGTTGTGAGATCTTCTTCCAAAAAAGAACGGATTGCGTTCCGACCGGGCTGATATCGACTGCTCCATTTCGATATAGGCCACGATACGCGATCCTTTTCCCCGCCCAAAGAGCAAACACAAACATGGCTAAAAACATGCCCACGGTCGTTCCGAAACTCATTCCCCCGGCAAAGACAGCGGGCAACACGACGAGAAAGCCCAGGAACACCGAGGACGCCCGGGTCATGGACCGCAAGGACGCATACTTCGAAAGCGGCTGCGTCTGATCATCCATACCCGCCGGAGGCTTGGGCGGTGCTATGTGGTCGTTGACGTGCTCACGCAATCCGATCATATTTTCCTGGGCTTCGGAAAAGACTTCCGTCATTCGCGGACCATATGACGATGTAGATACAGTCAACTGTCCGAAAAACTTCGGCACGTCCCACAAAATAAAGGCGCCAAGGACAGGCAAAAAGCCAACCACCGCGCTCTGGACAAACACGAACTTCCGGATGAGCCCCCCATACCAATGAGAATCATGATCATGAGTTCTGAAGCCAAGTTTCTTCAAGGACCATGCTTCCATGACGGATATCTGGGCTTCATAACGGGCGAAAAAAGCACCTACCAGCGGTGGCAGGATCACGATGGAAAGCGAAATAAAGGCAAAGAGTGATGCGATAGGAAGAAAGTAAAAGGAAAACCAACCAAACTGAACACCCAGAAGCATAAAGACAAGGGACGCGCCGAAAACAGGCGCCATCCAAAGCCCCTGATTCGGAAGAGAGTTATAGAACCGCTGGGCGGCACCCACGGCAAACGATCTACCAAAAAGTGCCAATCCCAACGTCGCGACGTCATTGTTAAGGCGCCAACCGTACTGTTTGTCTTCTTCTGTTGCGGAAGAATTTTCACGGTCATCCACGTTGATCTTTTTTCCGTCTGGACGAACGACAAATGCCACCCCGACATCGGTAAAAGGCGCGGGCATGTCTTTCAAAGCCAGCCAGTACTCCTTCGGCAGTGTTTCCATCGCACGCAAGCTGACAGGGGGACGCTTGTCTAGCCAGGTCCAGCGCCGCCGCCAAAAATATTTGTCGGGATTCGCAGGATCATAAAAGTTGCGTTTGTTCAATTTGAGCGGATCGACACCGCGCACCTCGGAACGGCCCACATTACGCTGGGCCCATTGCCAAATGAGATTGGTATCTGAAGGTCCATAGCTTACGATCTCGTCTTCCCCGTTATACCGTCCATGAAGACCAAACATGGTGTGCATCTCAGTCGTTAACTTAATAAATTGGGCCTGAGTAAGTTCCGATCCATCCGCACGTGCTTGTTTAATAAAATCATCGGCCACCTTCTGAAGGGCGCCGCTCAATAGCAATGCCCGTGTAAAATAAGGGTTGAACGGCATGCCTGCGCTGGGCCGGCCGAGATCCCCGGATATCTTGGTGGGAATATAGTATTTTCCGAACATTCGGAAGGCATTCGTCACCATGGCATTGGTCCGGATCGTGGAAGAAAGCGCCTTGTGGACCCATTTGCCAAGTCCGTACCAGATAGACCCTTCGGTATCCGCATATCCGGTATCCGGCTGCAGCATCTCATCAAAATCGGAGTCTACGCGCGCCTTGATGATATAACGTAATCCCCCGGACGCCGTGTGATTGTCCGTGGAAGAATCAACGGTCTGGATACCATCCACCTGAGGAATAAGCTTACCAGCTGCATCTTTTTCAAATTCTCTGCTTCCTGCAGCCCGCACCGGCATCCATTGATCAAGATATATATGCCCATCGTCATCTCTATCACCCTTGACGGCATCCCGATAAGAAAACAATTGAGCGCCGGAATTCGTCTTCCCTGTGATAATCCCATAGTAAATAGGTTCCCTCTGGAATGGAACGGTGTAAACGAGATCATTGGGATGTTCCCGGAGCGCGTCCTCGTAACTAGCGGGAGTGACCGCATAAAGATCCCGGCCAGCGATCTCCATCCTGTATTGGGCCTTAACACCGGCACCAATCACATTGTCATCAATACCGGTTTCTCCGTAAGCCGTCAAAGGTCCCATCTGCATGATGGTCGTCTTGGGTTTGCGGCTGGAAGGGCCCAGCGTCACGACAAATCGATCGCCAAACATGTGGACGTACGGGTCGGAAAGCTGTATGGCGATATCAAGAAATTCCTTAATAGAAACCTTCTGGCCTTTTCTAAGCCCGGCGATATCCTCGTCAGGTTTGATATCACCCACATCAATGACCTTAGCCGAGCTGATCGCTTCAAAATTTCCGGCCAGATAATTAACAACATCTTGTTCCTTGATATCTTTATTCAATAAACTCGTGATCGCTATATGCTCGATAAAATTATTGCCTGTGAGGCTTTTGGCCGCCGCTTTGTAAGCAATCACAAGAGTCTTCAGATCTGAAATATAAGGGGGACCCTGGGTGAGGAACTTCTTAACAGGACTGGTGGCATCGCCGGGCCGCACCCGCATCCTATCATTGAACCGCTTCCACTGCTGCGGCGTTCCTCGATAGAGCTCATCAACACTGGTGGGCCTATAGCTATATTCAGCCCGCAATGCTTCTATTTCTGCATTGGTGGTGGCTTTGTGGAGTTCATCCACAAAATCAAGAATCTGTTGGTCGGGCATTTCCTTGAACGTATCAAGCACTTCGACGCGTCGGAATGAAGAATGTTTTTCGAAAGCATGGATGACAGCCACGAGCACGAACGGCAGGGCCATCAGCCAAGCCATGGTCGGGACAGCCGCCAGAAGCCCAAGAAATGCGGCCCAATAGGAAACGACAGTTCCACCGGTACAAAGAGTATAGACTAGCCCTCCCAGGAATCCGGAAATGGAGATCCCCATCAAACTCTTATAATTCGGAAGCAGCGTACCTGTTCCGACATAGACAAGATTTTTGAACAGGAAGAAGTTGACCAGCCCGAGAATGATCATGGCTATGGGACTGAACACCACGCTGTAAGGATTGAACATAGCGATAAAAGTCCAGGTACCAAGTGAGGTCAGCCAGAGCCAGCCGAACACAAATAAACCGATCTTGATATTCCCCAAACGCTTCTGCCAGAGCGCGGCTTTGTGTTCAGCCGTCGAAACCTGTCCCGCCGACAGAACACTGCCCTGGACCAAATTCAGTGGCCGGAGAAAACCATAGCGGAACACCCACCAAATCAGCGCCGTTAAAAATGCAGCGATGTGAATATTGGCCATCCCCTCGCGCTCCACATCCAGCCTCCTGGGCAACCAGGCTTTTGCCTGTCGGTCTTTTTCTTTTTCCGCGTCCGACATGTTCTTGCCGAGATATTCCGTCCAAGCCTGGCGCGAAGACGCCGCCATTTTGTTTGGGACGACATCGAGCATACGCCGGACTTCATCATCAGCGCTCATCCCCGGAAACAGAAGTTGAGTGATCCCTAACTGCCGGGCAGGCAACTGCGATTGATCGGCATGAAGCAAATTATCGAGCGGCGATAGATTTCCAGGCGCTTGGGGCCAGGTTGAAAATGTCGGTTCCCTTGTCGCATAGGCGTCGTTGCTGTCTGCGATTTGGCGCTGGCGTATACCGACAGCCTGCATCAGCATATAGACATCAATCGGGCGAAGCCCACCTTCGTTGCGGGACAGCGCCTTCATGCGATTCACGATATTTTGCTTTAACGGTTTTGGAAAATCCGAAACTTTTCCAACGGTCGCGTCAAGCTCGGTCTCCAACGTGGACTGCCCATAAATTCCGGTTTGGGTGAAAGGGATCTTGGCCTTCCGGTCCGTGAACAAATTCCTCGGGGCAAGGCTGTAGGGAGAACCGGGACGCTTCGCATCAAAGATCCAGCCCAGCGCGCCGTCCGTCAGCTCCGCCAATTCGTTTTCTGTGAAGGGCTGCGAAACGACACTGGAAGCGATCCCCAGACCCAGGAGAGAATCGGCAACATAAAGCGACCGGCGCGCATCCGAGGACTCACCCCTAAAAATCGCGCTGCGCTGTTTGATCAGATCGGCAGCGACCGCATACCAGCGCATCAATTGCCCGGGAGTAATATGTTTATTGATGGAATCAGAGGCAATGCGCGCGATTTCATTTTCTTTCTGATCATTGGAATCAAATACCACTCCTAATTTCTCGAGCGCGTCCTGAATCTCTTTGTGACGCGCGGCCCTCACCGCATAATGCTCGAGCTGTCCATCGATCGCCTTAAGGAGTGGCCTATCCGCCGTAATCGCACCA
>MHFU01000102.1:4573-5690 GCA_001804345.1 Omnitrophica bacterium RIFOXYB12_FULL_50_7 | reverse complement strand
AGAGAAGGTCGGGATAATGGCAGCCCTTCAAGAGCGGCTTCATCATTGGGCTGGCAATGATCGCCTCGAAAATCTTTTCCTCTGGTTTTTATTCGTTCAAATGATGACCCATGAGTCTCGGCTATGATTTCCCTGCGAGGCCTATGTTGTTTTGTCCTCGACGGTAACCCTTGTCCCACCTGGCCATTCAACCGTGACATCGCCCGGATCATACGGGACCTGAGGCTGGCTCCAGCGAAAGACCCATTTCGCGTCCTCGGGACTGGCATTGACACACCCACGCGAAGATGGTTCCCCATAGTTGTTGTGCCAGTAGGTTGAATGAATGGCAACCCCCGTATCCACAAACAAACTGACCCAGCCATCGGCGGGCAGGCTCCAGCCTGCCGAAGCGCTCCCTCCGCTCAACGGCAGGGAGATCGCCTTGCGCCAGATGGGAAATTCACCAATGGGGGTCTCCCATGCGTCGACGCGTTTGCCCCAGGCATCGTATAACGCGCCGCTGGAGATACGCGCGAAATGGACTTCCGTTTTGCCTTCAAAGCAGGAGAGTGTTTGTGCCCAGATCTTCACAACGATGCGTTTTTGCGCAGGGTCAACATTGGGACTAATGGGAGACATCTCTTCCACTGTAAGTGGGCGAAAAGCTTCAGCTTGTCCCCAAAATAAATCACCAGAGCCGTATTTTTCATTGAGCCGATACCATATTTTTCCGTTCTCATCGGTTTTGATTTGATCTACCCAGACGATTTGGCTATAGAAGAATCGCGCCGGTAAACCGATGGACTCGCGATACTGCAACCACGGCGCACGCGCAGGCGGATTATCGAGAACCAAATCCACGTATGGCACTGTGACTTCAACCCACATCCCCTGACCAAGACTTGTTGCGGACAGGTTAGTCACAGGGACGTTAGGCTGATTCCACACAGGCTGAATATTCCCGCCCCAGGCGAATCCATGCGGTGTTTCCACCCAGCGTTGGTTCATCCGCCCGGGCATGGGACCTACCATTTCACGAATCCAGGGGACCACACCATCTTCATACAACGCGCTGACGATCTGGCTGTTCGCGTCTGGCCGCGCAAAGACGTCCACCTTGCCAACGGTGACGCGG
>MHFU01000102.1:2100-4498 GCA_001804345.1 Omnitrophica bacterium RIFOXYB12_FULL_50_7 | reverse complement strand
AGCACAGCGAGTTTGAGAAATTCGCGGCGCGAGAGCGGGGATGATTTACTTCGGCTCAATTTCCGTTTGGGTGTGAATATGCGCGGTGTGTGATTCATCCGCATGGCCGTGATCCATTTGTCCCATCATCAGCAAATGCGATAATGGACAAAGCAGCGCCATTCCCACGAGCAATGCAGAGTTGAGTGGGATTTTGAAGAGAAAGACAGCGGCGAAGCCCGCTACCGGAAGCAGGCAACAAACCAGCATGATGAGCGTATGTTTCTTGTTCATAGGTGTCACCAATTACGATGTTCTCTTTAACGCTGGCATTTGAATGTATAAATAACCGTCTTCGATTTTCGTTTCAAATTCATCCAACGGGCGCGGCGGCGGGCCGCTGACGACATATCCGTGTTTATCGAAAACCCCATTATGACAGGGACTGAAGAATTTTTCGCGTTCGGCAATCCAGCGGATGCGGCAGCCCAGGTGCGTGCATATATTTGACATCGCGTGATAATTGCGTCCATCCTCTGTTAGGACATACACACCTACTTCTTCTTCCTCTACCATCCATCCGTTCTGGCGTATCACCTTGGGTTTAAAGAGCATGGGTGTTCCTAATTCAATCGTTGATAGGGAACCGATCCGTATCCAGTCAGCCTGCTCCGATTTTAAGGCGGGGCCGATGATGTAGGCTATGGCGGGAATACCGAATCCGGCGCCGATCAGGCCGCCGATCGCCGAAATTGCCATCTTCATGAAGTTGCGCCGCGAGATATTTTCCTGCTCTTCCATTTCGTCCTCCACAAGTCCATTCGTTATGCAGGCCGCTTGAAAGGCGGCAATAGAACAAACAAGTTGCCATTCTCGATTTTGGTGACAAATTCATCCAATGGGCGCGGCGGTGGGCCGCTGACGTTGTTGCCCAGGATGTCGAAGTGACCATCGTGGCAAGGGCTGATGTAATGCTGAACATCGGGATGCCAGTTAACGCGGCAACCAAGGTGGGTACAGATGTCAGAAAAGACTCGCACTTCCCTCTCATTTTTTCTCACAATATACAAACCGTAATTGATCGCGGTCCGCTCCCAACCGTTGACTTTGGTGCGTGTGAAATCAAAACGGGTCGGGATTCCAATTGGATATTTTTCAAGCGGACCCAACTGGATGAGCGCCTCTTCCTTCGCCCCAGCTTGCGTCGCAGGCGAAAACAGATATGCCATCGAAGGGATGCCCGCCAACGCCCCGATCAATCCGCCGATGCCTGCCAGTGTGGCTTTGATGAAGTCGCGGCGAGTGACTTGATTTTTGTTTGTGACGGACATAAGAACCTTCTTTACTTCAACTCCCATTCAAAGACACGTGAAGCCGCGTCCACATTGACGATGGTAAGCGTTAGCTTCGTCGCGCCTTCCAAAATGGACTTACCGTCTTCGGCTGCAGGGAAGATCAACTTACCTTCCACGTGATGACCGCCGAGCGGCGCGTCCCAGAGGGTGGCCTGGAGGGTGATGCCTGTGTCTGTGGTGAGGGTTGCGAGAGTGGCTAAATCCATGCTCAGGTCAATGGAATGGGTATTCATCGAAATGTCGAATTCCAACGTGTCAGTTAGCGAGTCAAGATTAAGCGGAGTCACTTCGATGATGATCGCGCCCTGCTGGTCGCTGCGGGTGGCGGAATCAAATTCGGAGGCGGCTGGCTCCGTCGAAACGGGAGCAGGCTGAACGTCAGAAGGAAGCGGAGTCGAAGCCGCGGAACAGGCGGTCAGGACGAGGGTCAGGGTCAAAAAGATGGGTGGGATAAAACGTCTCATTTTGTCTCCAAAACGGATTGCAATGTTTGAACAGGTTGCAGTTTCTGTCGCTCACGATGGAGAACGAAGAGCATAACGAGGATGCCGATGATGTTCAGGCCAAGTCCGACGAGCATGAACGGACGCTGGTAGCGGGTGAGAAAAGTGGCCGCGGCGCTCAGGCCGAGGATGGGCAGAACGTCGGTGACATGGTGGAGGCAACAGGCAACCATGGCGGTAACAGAAGTACCGCCGCTCGTACCCATGAGCGCGCCCGTGTGCCCCATGGTTGTGGTCGGAACGAAGAGGCGGAAACGCAGAATGGAATAAAGCGCAGCTTGGATGCCAAAGCTGATGTAGATGGGCAGAATGTACCAGCGGTTGAGCAGGAACTGACCGGAGGCGTAATCCCAGCCTTGCGCCCAGGTGAGGATGCCGAAGTAGACTCCCGCCATGAGCGAGGCGCCAAGCAGAAAAGCGGAGAGTGGAATGAGATAACGTTTCACAATTACATTTCCTCTTTGCTTATGATAGTCTTTATGTCTTTGTCTGTCTTGCGCCAGATTGCTGTGAGGACAATAGGCATTTTTGCTTAGGCGATGCAGGGCTTCAAATTTATTG
>MHFU01000102.1:1140-1615 GCA_001804345.1 Omnitrophica bacterium RIFOXYB12_FULL_50_7 | reverse complement strand
CGGCGCGGCTGGCGTTTCCCAAAATTACTGGATGCCGCCGCGCCTGGCCTGGTTCTCGCGCAAGCCATTGGCCGCATTGCGTGTGTGATTACAGGCGATGCAATGGGCAAACCCACGAACGGTCCATTCGGATTTGCATACACCAATCCGAAAGTGATGGTGCCGCAACTCGGCGTCTACTATACGCCGATGCCCGTTTACGAACTCGTGATCAACCTGGGAATCTTTGCCGTGCTATGGCAGTTGCGAAAACGCGACTGGCCTGACGGAAGACTGTTCCTGGTTTATTTGACTCTCTACAGCCTCGAGCGTTTCTTCCTGTCCTTCACCAGTTCATATCGCATCATCGCCTTCGGCCTGACGCAGTCGCAGATCGTGGCTGTGTTTGGGTTTGCCATCGGCATGGCTTTGCTGGCATGGATGCCGCATAAGGTGAGCGCGCGTCTGCGCAAGGCTTGAAGAAAACAATAAGGAG
>MHFU01000102.1:328-1108 GCA_001804345.1 Omnitrophica bacterium RIFOXYB12_FULL_50_7 | reverse complement strand
GATGAATAAGGATTCAAACGCCGATCAAATTCGTAACGGCGAAAACGCATTGCTGAGGATTTTGGGAATGTGTTGCGAGAACTGCGCCACACGCGTCCGCAACGGACTGCTTTCGCTGGAGGGGGTTTACGGCGCGGAGGTATATCTGAATATGGCGATGGCTGAGGTGAGTTTCGACAACCAGAAAGTATCGGCGAAGATGCTGGTCGAAGCGGTAGCGCGCGCTGGTAATGATGGCCGCCACGAATACCGCGCCGAACTCGTTGCCGCATAAGTTCCGATCTCTTTCAAAAAGGATAAAGCAAATGAAAAAATCACCCCACGCAACTCGTAAAGAGGCGCGTCTCAAAAAACAGCGCATACGCTCAACGATCTTTGCCATGATCGTCATCGGCGTACTCGGACTGGCAGGCTATTACATCCAGTCCGCACTCTCCCGTCCAGCGCTTGAGCCCATGGCTGGCAATGTGATTGACATTGCCGCTGACATGAGCGGCTTTGACAAACCAGAGATCCGCCTCAAGGTCGGCCAACCTGTCACCATCCGCCTGACCAGCCTGGATAACGAACATCACACCGATGGCGGCGGAAAGCATCAATGGGCTGTGGATGAACTGGGTGTGAATGTTATCGCCCAGCCCGAAAGTTCCAATTATGCCACTTTCACGCCGGAGAAGGCAGGTGCTTACACTTTCTACTGTGACATTTGCTGCGGCGGGAAAGCCAATCCAACCATGAACGGCCAGATCATTGTCGAAGGATAACATGGCAACAACCTCA
>MHFU01000102.1:0-147 GCA_001804345.1 Omnitrophica bacterium RIFOXYB12_FULL_50_7 | reverse complement strand
CGGTCCTGCTTCTTTTCATCACGGCCATGCTTGCAGCCATGCAGGTGTCGCCACGGCGCCACGGCGACGCAGGCGGACAAAGTGTCAATGCCATTCGAGCGCGGCTGCTGGGTCAGGGAGGCATTTACATTGCCGCCATTTTCCTGA
>MHFU01000101.1:3755-5807 GCA_001804345.1 Omnitrophica bacterium RIFOXYB12_FULL_50_7 | reverse complement strand
AAGACGGTCCCCTTCACCCCGGCCGAGATAAAACCGGTTCGCAAGGGGAAAGACAGCCCCAGCCACGAGGCCTCCCCAAAACGCCATGCCTAAGAAAACGAACTGATATGCCTCTCCCAGAGAAAATCCTGTTGAAAAGATCCGAACGCACACCTTGATCAGTAAGAAGAAAAAAACAGCATTCATCAAGTGAAGCCCTGCAAGTCCGAACCGCTCCGGGATCTTTGGGAGGCCCTGCGCCGCCCACGTCCCCGCCCCCATTCCCGCCATGAACGCCGTGATCACCCATGCAAGCCGGTAGTAAAGATCTCCAAACGCCGCCTGAAAAAGATAGATCACTACGATCTCAAATGCCATGAGCGAGAACCCGGCTGTCCCCATACTGACGAGCGCGAGTTTCCTCATTCCCTTCTGCGGCTCACGGGAGAAAGCGATAAAACCCAGGATCGCGAAGAGGCTCGTTGCGAGCATGGCCGGAAATGGAAGTGTTGCCAGAAAAAAGAACGCTTTTGTGATCCCGGGGTCGAATTGACTGAGCCACCGGAGAAATTCGAAATAACAAGTACGCGGCCGGAGATCGGTGTTCTTCGTCTTCCATATCGCATTGCGGAAAGCCGTCTCAACCCGCTCTACGCGGTCGTTTGTGAGACGGTAGCGGATCTGATTCGCCGTCACGAAATCCGTCTTTATCTTTCTTTCAGAAAGCCGGTCCATCATTTCCTGAGGATCCCAGGACGACGCATTCTCCGCCGAGGCCAAAAAGAAAAGCGTGTCCTCCGGAAGCACCTTCACGGACGGAAACACCTGCGTAAGCGTCGCGTAAACCGAACTGCCGAGCCGCTCCAGTTCCGGTGTCAGGGTATTCGCCGCAAACGCGATGTGAGTGGCAAACACACCTCCGTCCGAAAGATGGGAACGCACGGAACGGAAGAACTGCTCGGTGTAATTGCGGTTGATCAAGACCGAAGCTGGGTTCGGGAAATTCGCGATGATCACGTCGAATTTACCACCTTCTTTCGTAAGAAAATTCCTTGGATCCGTCGCTCCAAGTCGCGCCCGGGGATCGCGAAGAGTCGCCTGGAGATCTTCCGGCAGGAATCCACGCGTTATCTTCACAAGTTCAGGATCCAGTTCGACGGCACGGACCTCTTGGGGACTGTGTTTCAAGATCTGCTGCAAAGGTCCGTTGAACCCGGTCCCGAGAAGCAGGACCTTTCGAGGAGCGGGATGCGCCAGCATCGGAAAATGGACAAGATATTCGCTTGCAAAGTCTTCCCGGTCCGCCCCCAGGAGCAGACCGCTTTGATAGAAATTATATTGCGACCCCAATCGCGTGACAGACACATTGCCATGCACGGTATTCTCAGTCCGAACAAGTGTTTCATTTGGGAACCGCCACTGGGACGTCTGTTGCTGCAGGAAAGCACTGTTCATAAAAAGCCCTGCCGGAAAAAAGACCGCTGTAAGGACCAGGAGCCGCAAAATCCTTTTCATTTTTTTGAGGAACACATGAAAAATTCCACAGGCCGTTGCAAGATTTAAAGCCGCAAAGATCGCCGCGACCCGGAATTCATTGGCAAAAACCAGCACGAAACTGAAAACGATCCCGCCCGCGATGAATCCCAGACACTCCCAAAGGTACGCCCACCCCACCGCCCGCGCCGCTCCCCCCTCCGGCATTTGGCACACCTGACCTCTTGCCGCAACAGCAAATTGCATTCCCATCACGCCGCAAAGAGGCACAAGAACCGCGAGTGAGTAAAGAAGAGAGAGAATAAATTCCGGCATTGCTCCGGCCGAAGTCCCGAGTATCGGCTTACCGGAGCGTATGAGGACGATCGTCATGGGAAAAAGAATGGCGATAAGCACATGGCAGATCGCGAGCGAGCGAAAAGCTCTTGGGGGATCACGCGAAAGTTTTGAACCCAGGATGCTTCCCAGGGAAGTCCCGAGAAGCCAGCAAAAGAGAACCCAGCCGATGAAAAACTCGTTGCCGTAGAAACTCATCGCCAATTCCCGGATCACCACTACCTGGGAAATAAGCGACGAGAA
>MHFU01000101.1:0-3716 GCA_001804345.1 Omnitrophica bacterium RIFOXYB12_FULL_50_7 | reverse complement strand
CTGCAGCTCATCTCCAGAAAAAAGGGACGGGCACCCTTTTAGGCCTGCCTGCCGATAGGCATGGAAAAGGTGCCTGACCCTTTTAATTATTTTGTCGCGACAGTCCCGGAAACGATGTGAACATCCCGCTGAGGGAACGGGATCATGATCTTGGCTGCGACAAGAGCCTTATAGATCGCAAGATTGATCGCACACAGAGTTTGGAAATATTTCGTGGTCGGGATCCAGTAGCGGCAACCGATGTTAACCGAAGAATCGCCGAACTCCTGCAGACCTACTTGCGGTTTGGGCGTCTCAGCAACCTCTTTGAAGCCTGCGATCGTCTTCTGGATCACCCCAATCGCCTTCTCGGGATCATCCTGGTAGCTAATCCCCACCTTATTCTCCACAATCTTGTTCTTAAAGGAATTATGGATGATCTCCCCCACAATACTCTTGTTCGGGATCGTGATCTTCACGCCATCCTCATCGGTGAGAATCGTAGACGCGAGAGTCACTTCCTGAACTATCCCGCTTTGTCCTGTCACCACAATGGTGTCACCCACCACAAACGGATGCCCCAGAATAATGGAAAGTCCAGCGCCGTAATTTGAAAGCGGTCCCTGCAACGCCATGCTGCAACCAAATGCCGCGGCACCGATCATGGCAATAAAAGGCGCAATGGTGATGCCGAATTTTCCGAGCGCAATGAGAATGGCAAAAGCCAGAATGGCCGTCTTCACGCAATTGGCCAGAAATTTCGAGAGAGTAATATCGAGTTTCTTTTTTTCGAAAATCTTAAAAACGATGTCATGGACCCATTGGCTGACAAAATGCCCTATCACAAGAACAATGATGGCGCCAATGACTTCGAAAGTGTAATTGGTAATAAACTCAATAGTGGTATCGATGAATTTTTGAACCGTCGTGAGCTCTTTTTCCATAAAATTGCCTCCAAAAATTTGTTTTGTTTTTTGCGCGATTTGTTCTACAGACAATGAAGTAAGTGTACTCATGCCAGAAGTGATTCTATCATGAAAAAAAGTCTCACCGATGACACCCCAAAGGCCCTACTTCTTCTGCTGATTGAAAGACTTGTTAAAATCCTTCGCTTGCTGCTGGAGTTGTTGTGAAATTTGTTGTGTTTTCTCCTGAAGCTGTTTGGCAAGCACGTCCCACTGCTCTTGAAGGGTCTTGAAAGTGTCTTGAACCTCAGCCTCCACTTTCTTGGAAGACTCCGCAACCTTCGTCGCCCCATTCGAAAGGCTCTCACCTGCCGTATCCTTCAGCTCCCGCGCCGCTTCTCCGGCCTGGGTCCCAAGAGAAGCCTGATCGTCTGCCGCATAACCTACGACTGAGACAAACATCGCAACCAATAAAATTGCTAAAAGTTTGTATTTCATGTCACTCCTCCATTAAGTATCCTGATATCACACAGGGACGATTCTCTTAGAGGAGAACCGTCCCTAAAGATCTGATATCCGGATAGGTTCTTATGACGTGTAAACCTCTCAAATTCTCTTTGAATCAAGCCTTTTGCAGCAACCGACGAATTTCGTCCTCAACACTATCGCGCATCGCGGCCACGATGTTCCGGATGTATTTTTCATACTCTGCGTCAAGCTCCTTCACCGACTTCCCGACGTGCTTTTCCAAAAGAGCGCTATCTTTCTGTGCATTATAATCCTTACCAACGCTCATGACCGCACGAATATAACCCGAAAACTGCTTCGAATACCTTTCCATCAGAAAGTGGACGAGTCCCCAGCTCTGAGCATACCCCAAAAGCGTGTAAGTCGGGTCCTGGAGTTTACGAATCCCGGCGCCATTTGGGATGCTCATGAGATACTGGAGCGGCATCAGGTGGTGACCCGCTTCAAGTTCCTCCTTTAGAAACGTCAATCTCTCATGGTTGATCCCACCGATGGGATCCGTCGAAACATATTCGGCAAGCCCCTCGGACAACCAGGCGCCACGGTAAACGCCCCCGGAATCGATCCCGAGAAGGTCAAAGAGTTGATGCCCCGCCTCATGCCGGAGAGTCTCCATCGTGCGGTCACGCGCCCAACCCTCCAGCCGTACACGGTCCGCCTCGAACTTGAACTGGATCTTCTCCACAAAATCGTAGTAAGCCCACTTCCCCGCTGAAGCGGTGCCGGAATAAAGCTCCGCTCTCGTTTTGACGTCCCCGATACTTTTTTCGATGTATTCGGCCCGGGCGACGAAAAAACGGACCCTGTCGATTTCTTTTACGTTAAACAAAACGAGGTATTTTTTGTCAGGCATATAAAAACCCGCCATGTTGGTTCCTTTGGGAAGCCCCGCGTATTTCAAAAAATCATTATAGTCCCCGAAAATCACGACCCCAAGCGCGGGTGCCGGCTTTTCCGTATCGATAAACTCTAAAAACCTCATCGAAAAATCTGCGTAGAATTGCTGAAGCGTTTTAAAATAAAGGACCAGGTCCGACGATTCCACCGTTGAGACAACATAGTAAGGCGGTTTCTTAAATGAATATTTGAGATTCAACCCGCGAAGCTGCTTAAAGTCTTTGTTCAGATGATCGTCCGAAGGCGGTGGCCAAAGCTCGACCTTTTCGACCTTGTCCGTATCAAACCCGAACGAAATATTCCCGCCCTCCTTCAAGGCCTGCTTGAGATAAAAAGTCCCTCCTTCTTTTGATATCTGGCTACCCGACGCGACGCGCCCGTCCTTGAGATAAACCCTCGGGTAAGGCGCGTCTTTTTCTGAAGGAGCGTAGGCGGACTGGATACCATCCGCGGTCTTGACCAGTTTTTCCCCGCGACGTACCTGGGCAACATCAGCTAAAGGGAATCCGATCTCGCCACCCTTGATGCGGATCGTCACACGGTCTTTATTCTCTTCAACAATCACGCCCTGGACCATGCTGCCGTTCTTCAAAATCAAAGTGTCCTCGGCTTTTTGCTGTACAGACATCCACGAAGGATCCTTCCCTTTGCAGGAAGCAAGCAGTACCAGCCCACACAACAAGACCAGCCATTGCATTTTTTTATCCGCTCTCATGGTTCCGAACATGCACCGTCTCCCTGGATAAAAAGGGTGTATCCCCGTTAGGGCAGTTGTCCCCCCCCTTTGGCAAAGGGGGACCAAGGGGGATTTTGAAAATCTCCCTGCCAGCAGGCAGACCCTGGCCCCTCTTTGCGAAAGAGGGGGAGTTCAGAACCGGGCAGTCTATCGAGATACTGCCCAAACTGGGATACACCCGATGAAAAAGCGTGTTACGCGTATCGCGGCCTGTGTGATATTATAAACCTAAAGATGGACTCTGTGTATGCCGAGAAACAGTTTGTAATACTTGGCCTTGGGTCTTGTTTCGTTCTATCATAATTCAAATCGCCCAGGAGAATGACATGAAAATCACTCGCGACAGCCGAAAAGATAAACGGGTTCGTATGCGCGTATTACTTAAATATGCTCCTACCGCCGGAGGCGAGTTAATTCAAGTAAGGAACATCCACGACATCAGCATGGGAGGGCTTTCATTTTTATTGGACCAGGAATTGGCCCCCGAAACACAGCTCAAGATCTCCATCTTGTTCCCTTCATGGAGAAAAACCCCCATCGAAAACATTGACGCCAAAGTGGTCAACTGCCTACTCTATCGCAAACATCAACCCCCGTTCCGCGTGGGTGTTCAGTTCCTCAACCTGCCCGAAGAGAAAAAGAACGATCTTCGGAGTGCACTCGGGGATTTA
>MHFU01000100.1 GCA_001804345.1 Omnitrophica bacterium RIFOXYB12_FULL_50_7 | reverse complement strand
TTTGCAGGTCGCATCGAGGAGGCTGTATTCGGTGTGACAATGAAGATGGACGAAGTCGCTGTGTGACATCTTGAAATCGAACCTTGTTTTTTGTTTAAGCTCTAAAGAATAACAATAAACGACTTACGTAAAGATTATTGGCCGGCCCCCACATGATAGCCGCTCGCCGGAAAACGCGTTAAGAGAATCTTTAAAATGCCGTTCCCATTATCGTCAGGATGTGCTAATATTCCCTTGGAATCGAGCCCGCTTCAAACTGTGGCGTTCATCGCCGCGTTCCCGCAAGGGATAGAAGCGGGTTTTTTATTTCGGCCAAATCTGCACGTATATTTCCCTGTGCGCAATCAGGCGATGATACTCTTCCGAATCTTTCTTCCCCTGCACCTTCCTGCTAATAACTCCCGACACGTAGTCCGCCAACTGAAGCAACCGGTTCCCTGAAGAGCGCTGCATTTTGATCTTCTTGATATGGCTCCGATCGGCAGTGTTGATTTTCTTGCGAAGATAGGTCGTGAGCTGCTGCTTAAAATCAAGACTGCCGCTCTCATCGATAACGACGATGGCATTCTCCAACCGTTCCTTGGCATTTTCGAACAAAAGATTGCACGCATATTTATAAAAAGACCGTTTGTGCTTAAACCCCTCGCCGTAAAGTTTCTTGGGATCCTTATTGATCACGATACCATAATAAAAAAACTCATAGGGAGCAACTGCGCTGAGAAAGGCCTTCCGCACTTTGTCCGAATTTTTCTTGAAATGAAATTCCGATACCGCGTCCCATCCGATCTCTTTGGCAAGCAACTCGATTCTCTGGTCGCAGGCATTGGCTTCTTCCCGGTCCTCGAAGACAACAAGGGCGATACTAAAATAGCGGCTGGATCCTTCCGTTATTTTAAGCCCCGAGTCTCCTGACTCATCGATAAAAACCAGCATTCTTGTCTCCGGATTCCCTTTATCTTGCCAATCTGAGATTTTTCATGAAGCAAAGCGGTACGGGAGAGCGAACCGACAACGGAGATGGACGAAGTCGCTGTGACTCATTTTCGCTCAACGCGCAACGATCAACGCACAACGCTTATCATTCAAAATGACTTCCTTCTTTTCGTTGCGCGTTGCGCGCATTACGTTGCGCGACATTTATTCCCACTCAATGGTGGCCGGGGGCTTCGAGGAGATATCGTAACAAACGCGGTTGATACCGCGAACTTCATTGATGATGCGGTTGGAGATACGGCCCAAGAGCTCGGGAGGAAGCTTCGCCCAATCCGCGGTCATGCCATCCTGGGAAGTCACGGCGCGCACCGCCACCGCGTTCTCATACGTACGTTCATCCCCCATCACGCCGACACTCTGGACCGGGAGCAGCACGGCAAACGACTGCCAGACCTTGTCATAAAAACCCGCCTTTTTGATCTCATCAATCACGATCCAGTCCGCCTGGCGCAGAAGATCGCAGCGTTTTTTATTCACTTCTCCGAGAATACGCACCGCTAGTCCCGGCCCCGGGAAAGGCTGACGCCCGACGATGTCCTTATCGATTCCAAGCGCGCGCCCCACCGCGCGAACCTCATCCTTGAAAAGCTCCTTGAGCGGCTCGACCAATTTGAATTTCATATCTTTCGGAAGCCCGCCGACATTGTGATGACTTTTGATCACACTCGTGGGCCCGCCGTGATAAGAGACCGATTCGATCACGTCCGGATAAAGCGTCCCCTGCGCGAGGAAGGGCACCTTCCCGAGTTTCCGGGCCTCACTTGTGAACACATCGATAAAAGCCTTCCCGATAATCTTGCGTTTTTTTTCAGGATCGATCACACCTTTGAGACGCGACAAAAAGATCTTTTCGGAATCCACGACTTTAAGGTTCATTTTGAAATGCCCGCGAAAAGTCTTCTCGACTTTCAGAGCCTCACCGAGCCTGAGAAGCCCGTTATCCACAAAGATGCAGTTGAGTTTTTTACCGATGGCCCTATGAAGAAGTACCGCCGCCACCGAGGAATCGACACCCCCGGAAAGCCCGAGCACCACGCGGTCGCGGCCCACTTGCCGGCGGATATGCCGGATACTTTCGGTGATAAAGGACTCCGGCGTCCAGGTTCTGCGACAGCCGCAAACTCGGGAAAGAAAGTTCTCAAGGATTTTGGCACCAAGCGGCGTATGTGCCACCTCGGCATGGAACTGGATACAATAGATCTTCCGCCTGAGATCGCCCATCGCCGCAAACGGCGCGTTCTCCGTATGCGCAAGCCGTTCAAACCCTTTGGGAAGACGCTCCAGTTTGTCCCCATGACTCATCCAGCAGGTCAGACGCTTCGGAAGTCCCATAAAAAGCGGGCTTTGGCACTTGTCGATGTGAAGCTCGGAGAAACCGTATTCTCGCTTATGGGACTTGTGGACACGACCGCCGAAAAGGTGCGCCGTGACCTGCATCCCGTAACAAATGCCGAGGATCGGAACCCCGCAGAGCAGAAGCCGCTCATCCGGGATCGGCGAACCTTTGGCGTAAACATTGGCCGGAGAACCGGAAAGAATAATGCCCGTGGGCTTCTCGGCAAGAACCTTCTCAAGCGGTGCATTGAACGGAAGGACCTTCGAGAAAACCTTCGCCTCCCGCACGCGCCGGGCGATCAGCTGCGTGTACTGCGATCCAAAATCCAGAACGACAATGTTTTCTTCCATAGAAAATCCTCGTACAACGCACAACGCGCAAAGCGCAACGTAAAAGATTTTCGTTGTACGTTGAGCGTTGCCCGTTGCGCGTTATTTACACATTCCTAATTTCTGCGCGGTTTGAAAGAGCTTGCCTTCGGTCTTGATGGCCGGAGCGATCACGATCTCGGTCATCTGCATCTCGCGGATGCTGGCAGCGCCAACGTTCCCCATGGAAGTGCGGAGCGCCCCGACAAGATTCTGTGTTCCGTCATCCAGATGCGCGGGGCCAAAAAGGATCTCTTCCAAAGTCCCCGTCGTACCGACATGAATTCTCGTCCCCCGCGGAAGATTCGCGTGGGGCGTCGCCATACCCCAATGGAATCCTCGGCCGGGCGCTTCTTTGGTGCGAGCAAATGCTGAACCGACCATCACGCCGTCCGCGCCGCTTGCGATGGATTTGCAAATATCACCGCCGGTGGACATCCCGCCATCCGCGATGATCGAAACGTATTTGCCTGTTTTTTTGTGATAAAACTCGCGCGCGGCCGCGCAATCCGCGATCGCGGTCACCTGGGGCACCCCGATCCCGAGGACCCCGCGAGTCGTACAGGCCGAACCGGGACCAATCCCCACGAGCAGTCCCGCGCAACCAGTCTCGGCCAGTTCCAGCGCGACTTTGTAAGTGACGCAATTACCGAGGATCACGGGGATCTTCATCTTCTTGCAAAGCTTCCCAAAGTCCACAACATGATACGCTTTCGCGATATGGCGTACCGTGGTGACAGTCGACTGCACCACAAAAACATCTGCGCCGGCTTCTTCGGCGATCTTGCCAAACCGTTCAGCCCTCTGAGGGATTGCGCTCACGGCGCAGAGCACTCCGGCTTTTTTGATCTCTCTCACACGTTTGGCGATCAATTTTTCACTGATCGGCTTCACGTAAAGTTTTTGCACAAGCTGAGTCGCCTTTTCAGGAGTGGATTTCGCGATCTCCTCCAGAATCGACTTGTAATCCTCATAGCGGGTGTAGATCCCTTCCAGGTTCAGCACGGCAAGCCCCCCCAGCTTCCCCATCGCCTTGGCAAAGGCCGGATCCACGACGCCGTCCATGGCCGAGGCCAGAAAAGGGATCTCAAGCGTCATCTTTCCGAGGGGCATCTTGATATCAACCTCCTCCGGATTGATGGTCTTGTCTCCGGGCACTAAAGCGATCTCGTCAAAACCATAGGCCCTGCGTGCTTTACGATCTCGTCCGATAAAAACTGACATAGGAAGCTCCTTCGGTTAATTTAATTAAAGGGGACAGGCATTCACTTACTGCCTGTCCCAGTTTTGGAGGAGATTTTCGATCAAAAATGTGTGTAAGTTGAACGGTTGACTGTCCCATTTGCGGTATCATACAAAAGCGCTTTGGGAATGTCAATAAACTCAAAAGAACAAAAATGAATGGAACTCACGGCCTGTCCTAATTCCCTACTTTTCAAAAATTAAAATCGGAACTGGCGCAAACCTCGGATCGCCCTATCGCTTTTTCAATTCGGCGATCTCTTCTTTCAGAAGATCGATCTCTTTTTGTTGTTCCTTCACCGCTTCCACCAAAACCGCCGTCATCTTATCATAGGCGACAGATTTCATGCCCTCCTTGTCCGTAGCGACCACCTCCGGGAATTCTTTCTCCAGCTCTTGCGCGATAAAACCGATGTGTTTTCCTTCCCCCGGATTGACTTCTTTATCCGCTATCAGATCGAATCGCACACCGCGCACCGCGAGCACTTTTTCCAAAGATCCGTTCAGCGTTGTGACGTTCTTTTTAAGACGCGCGTCCGAAGCTACTCTCCAGGAATGGGCAGCATCCACCCAACCATTTCCGGCAAAAATACTCAGCTTCTCTGAAGGCCCGCCTGTCCCAACGGCGACAAAACCATTGCTATTGATACTCATCACCTCTTGAGCTACCGCCGCCGCAGGACTTGTATGGAACACAATGTTCGACCCCCTCCCCGCAACCAAATCCAGTCTTCCGGTGTTGTTATTCCCATGCAGATCAATGCTTGCTCCTTGACTATTATTATTGAGATCGTCAAAGCCGGCGGTGATACGCAATCTGCCATCGTAAACACGCGGAATAACATAATCGAAGTTTATCAATCCAGTTGGAGTGCCTCCCGTATCTTCAAAATGCAGCTCTTGCGTCCACAAATTCGTATACTCGCCAAACGGCGCGGGGTAGTAGGTGGTTAAATCCACTCTCCCGGCGTAAGCGCTGGATGCAAACATGAATAGCGAAAGAATGACACCGCCTAAAATATTTTTTTTAAACATTTTCCACCTCATTCAATGGGTTGTGTGTTTATGAGTAAATACAAAATGCGCTGCCCCATTCGCACCTCCCCGTAGGTCACATTTAAATGTGACCTACAAGTGGCAAAAAAGGAACGCGTCTCCCAAGGAAACTGGAGCAACGCACAACATACTTGCTTCAAAAAACTCTGCGGCCAGCACTGCGTTGGAGCGGCTGCTCAAGCCGCCGGTTGATAGATTACTTGATTCCCCTTCGTGGCAAAAACACCGTCCTGGTCGAGAGTGATCGTATTATTCGCAGCCCCTCTTGTGGCCGTTATCGTAAAACCAGGCTTAGTCCCCGCAGGCGCAGTGGCTGTGGCAGGAACCGGAACATTCGCCACAAGAGTAACCACAAAAGTATACGGGCTCCCCGCAATCTCGGTCTCTAGATCGGCTTGGATGAACGCGTTATTGGCACACGCCAGGTAAACCCCGTTTTTCGCGAAATGCATCTTTTCGGCAAGCCGGATGGCCCTAAGATAAGTCACCGCCTGGCTCGCATCGTTTTTCAATCTCGTTCTTGAAAAACCGGGGATCGCGATCGCGGCAAGAACGGCCAGGATGATAATGGTTATTAAAAGCTCAACCATGGTAAACCCTCTT
>MHFU01000099.1:541-5831 GCA_001804345.1 Omnitrophica bacterium RIFOXYB12_FULL_50_7 | reverse complement strand
TTCGCATCGGCCTCGCTTAACCAGCAGGGGTCACAACCTCGGGAAAGCGTCAACATTCTCAAGTTATCGCCAAAAGTTGAGTGGATATGCCACTTCCCATGCGGCGTCATGGCGCTCAATATCTTGGCCTTCCCCTGCTTGATGGTTTCCTTTAAGTCGCCATAGGCTTCCGGCGTCGGAGAAGGCTTGTACGTGGGAAGATGCTCGCCGTACGCGATATACATTTCGTGATCCAAATAGAAGTGCTGGCGACCCGTCAATGTTCGCCAGGGAACTAATCGTTCGACATTGTAGGTGTAGGCGGCGTATGCCCTGCCATGGGCCATCAAGCCCGACCACAGGGGTGAGGCGTTATACCGCCGGGGCTGCGCTTGAATATCCGCATAATTGATATGAACATCTTTACTGCCTTCCGCGATATCCGCCAGCACCAATCCTGTATTCTTTTCGGCATTTTTGTAAGCGCGGAAAGCCAGCTCACCATTGGTCAACGATGAAAGTTTCATTACGACATTGGCCGCCGCGACGTCTTCTCTCAGGGAGGGGTAGATCTTTCCGTTGACCTTTTCGGTCGGAAAATGATTCGACCGGACCATCTCCTCATAAACATCCTCACACCTATAGTGATTGCCGTGCGCGCCGAGCCCGTTGGTTTTAACACTTTCACCCAAAGCGATGAACTTATCGTAGAGTTTGGTGTAGTCACGATCCACCACGATAATGTTGTGCATGGTTTTACCGGGAATCGCCTCGCATTCCCCTTGATACCAATCCTTGATCGTGGGCTGCGTGATCTCCCCCGCAGTATCATGAGCAATGGGGGCCGTAACAATATCCTTCTGGGGATCCGGTAAATACTTTTTGGCCAGTTCACTTGTCTTTTGAGTGATAAGGCTGAATATTTCCCAATCGGTTTTAGATTCCCACACCGGCGCGATCGCGCGCGAAAGCGGATGAATAAAGGAATGCATGTCCGTTGAATTCAGATCCGCTTTTTCATACCAGGATGCGGCCGGCAAAACGATATCGGAAAAAAGCGCGGAAGAATCCATCCTGAAGTTCAGATCCACCACGAGATCCATCTTCCCCGTGGGGGCCGTTTCGTGCCACACCACTTCACTTGTTCGCTGCTCGGAATCCTTTGCGATAATATCGTGATCGGTCCCGAGATAGTGCTTCAGGCAATACTCCGTTCCTTTCATACTCCCCACGACCGCATTGCCCCGCCAGATATACCAAACTCTCGGAAAATTTTCTTCGGCCTCCGGATCGCTGACGGAATATTCCAATACCTTCGATTTTAATTTCTCCAAAACATATTTTTTGATGGCTTCGTTATCCTTGGCGCCGCTCGCCATCGCCTCCTTGCTGAGATCAAGGGTATTTTGCTTGAATTGCGGGAAGAAGGGCATCCATCCCATTCGCACAGCCTTAAAAATATGGTCGGCCATATGGCCTCGAGTCAGGCTGTTCCCGGGAACCGTATTGTATTCCTTGAAATGGCCGTCCACCCTGTACTGGCAAGTATGCATGTAGTGCCAGATCGGCGTCTGTTGCAAACGCACGGCCCCCTGCCAATCTCTTCCGAACGCAATCGTGCTCCAAGAATCCATCGGAGCAAGTTTTTCCTGCCCAACGTAGTGATTCATCCCACCGCCATTTCGGCCCACACACCCGGTAAGCATCAACGTCATGATCGCGGCACGGTAGATCAGATTATTATGGTACCAGTGGTTCGCACCCGCTCCGCAAATGATCATGCATTTCCCCTGGGTCGCGCTGGCGGTATCTGCCCATTCCCGGGCGAATTGGATCACCGTTTTTTGATCAATCCCCGTAAAGACCTCTTGCCACGCGGGAGTGTAAGCAGCATCCTTATCCTGGTAATCCTTCGGATATTCTCCTGGAAGCCCCCTTGGAACCCCATATTGGGCCATCGTGAGATCGTAGACAGTCGCGACGGGAACTTTTCCACTCACAGTCTCGATATATTTGACAGGCACGCCTCTAAAAGCTTTCTTATCCAACCCAAACTCGGAAAATTCAACTTGAAGGACATCGTCGTAGTCCGTGCAAAGGGTCAACAGAGGCTGATAGGCCTCTCCCCCTTCTGCATTTTCAAGCTTCATGTTCCAGTTGGTTTTATTTTCATCCCACCTGTGCCCGACACTCCCCTTGGGGACAACCAATTTTTTGCTTGCTTCGTCAATGTTGAGGAATTTCCAATCTCCGTTCGATACGCTTTTATACTCTTTAAGTTCATTAACCCGCATAAGCCGGCCCGGTTTAAAATGCTTCCCATCTTTTTCAAGTTTTACAAGATAGGGGCTGTCGGTATATTGCTTAACATAATCGAGAAAAAAGCGATTCTTCTTCTCATGATGATATTCTTTCAAAATCACATGCGTGACAGCCATCCAGAAGGCGCCGTCACTGCCGGCGTGAAGCGGAACCCATTGGTCCGCATGCTTGGCGATTTGACTGAAATCCGGCGAGAAAACAACGGTCTTCGTTCCGTTGTGCCTGGCCTCGGCGAAGAAATGGCTGTCTGGCGTGCGCGTCATATTCAAGTTCGCGCCCATATTGGCGATTAATTTGGCGTTGTACCAATCGGCGCTTTCACAAACGTCGGTTTGATCGCCCCAGATCTCAGGGAACGCATTGGGCAGATCACAATACCAGTCATAAAAACTGAGGTTGATCCCGCCGAAAAGCTGCAAAAATCTTGATCCTGCTGCATAGCTCAGCATGGACATGGCCGGGATGGGAGAAAATCCGGCGACGCGGTCCGGTCCGTATTTTTTTGCGGTGGAAAGGTTCGCCACAGCCATTAATTCAAGGGCTTCATCCCAGCTAACGCGCCTGAAACCACCCTTCCCTCGAGCCTTTTGATATTTCTCCCGGGTTTTTTTATCATTTTGGATATTGCGCCACGCCTCATAAGGATCCCGGGTCTTTTCTTTTTCTTTCCGGTAAATATCCAAAAGCGTGCCGCGGATGAGCGGATACTTAATTCGAAGAGGACTGTACAAATACCAGGAGAAAGAGATGCCGCGCTGACACCCGCGGGGCTCATAAGGCGGCAAAGTATCCTCTAAAAGAGGATAATCCAGTTGCTGCGTTTCCCACACCACGATCCCGTCCTTGACATGGATCTTCCAGGAACAACCCCCAGTGCAGTTGACGCCGTGAGTACTACGCACCACATTGTCATGCTGAAAACGGTTTCGATAGAACTCTTCCCATTTTCTCGTCTGAGGAGAGATAATGTCTTTGATCCAGCTCATGGTGCGCCTTTACCTCACGCCTTTGGATTTAGTTTTTCGGTCATAAATACTTTTATTCACAGATCTATTCCTTCTATTGGACCAGAGAACACCGTAAAGTCCAAGCAATACCGCAAAACCGACCAAACCGATCAGGGGCATGGCGTCGCCGTAATGTTTTAGCGCCTCCTCATTTGGCTCTTTGCCGGCCTGTTCGAGAAAGGCGTTCAAATCGGAAATTTCATCAGCAGTCAAAGGGTTCTCCCCATAAGCTTCTCGCATTAAAGGGAACGGCGCTTTCTCCAGGATCGCACGCAATCGAGCTTCACCCAAGCGGGAATAAGCGGCCGCGAGCCCTTTAGCCAAACGGCCTATGCCCGCGGTGGTGGAGTTTCTGAGGTCATGGCACGCGAAACAAGAGGTGCCCCCGCGAGAAAATCGTTGCGTTCCTTGAAATAATGCTCGCCCCTTGTCTACCTCTTCCTTAGCAGCTGATCTTTTGATCACCTTGGCTTGACCTGGAGAAGCTCCTCCGTTGGCGAGGGGCGAACTCGCCGCCACCGCCTGCGGCCCCTGCGTGGGCTTTGACGCTGGGGCCGATTCTTTCAGATATTCAATCACCGCGTCGACTTCTTCCGATGTCAAGCCGGGATCGCTCATTGGTTCTTTGTATTTGGCGAGGAGTTCTACCGCGACAGGATCTTTTGCTTCGAACATTTTGGAGGGAAACTGAATAAAACTTTTAAGCCACGCCTCAGCGCGACGCAAGGTAACACCCCGCAAATCCGGAACCGTATCATCCCCTAAACCCAAGGTATGACAAACCGTACAGTTCTGCGAAAAGACTTCAAACCCCTTGCCCTGAGTCCCTAAAACTTGGGCGGAACTTGATGTGTCGCTATCTGCGGGAACGGCCGAGGCCCACCCCGCAGGGAAAATGAGCCATAAAAGTGCCGGGACACCTAAAAGGTAAAATATTCTTTTAATCACGATTTCGCTTTTCCCGCTGAAAAATAATTACCCGCTCTGATCAGATCCTCCAGATGCGCGGCATTTAATTCCTTGAGAAGACTTTTTTTTGAAGCTTCCCATGTACTATGAAGCAAACAAGGGCGCCGGCAGCTGCACCGCGAAACACCCATGATACAACGCTCAAACGTATATTTTCCGTCCACGGCCTGGATAATCTCAAGGATACTGACTTTGTCCGGTTTTCTGAGAAGCCTGTAACCACCGCCGTTTCCCGGAACTGCTCCGAGATATTTACCCCTGACAAGGGCTTGAAATACCTTGCGCGTGTAAGATTCCGGTATCCTTGCCCTCCGACATACCTCCCGGGCAGTCAAGTTGCTTTTGTTGCGTTGGTCGGCCAGACAAAGAAACGCACGAATTGCATATTCACAGGCCTTTGAATAGAGACGGAACACGTCGCTCCTCTTCATTGTGGATATCAATATCCATAATAATAAAGGTATTATGTTATTGCGATCGTTGCTTGTAAAGCATTTACTGAAATCGTTGAGACATCACTTCTGGCATCTTATCGTGCACAGAATCTAAGATGCGCTCTGTAGCCCAGGGACTGCTCTTTGCCACTGCTTGAAACGCCCCCAATTTAAAAGGCAACCTATACGATTATTGGCACGCTTATTGCCTTGGCACGCTTATTGCTGTTATATGAACGGGTATTGTGTATCCAGGAGAACTATGAGCCAAGAGCGTCCCTTATGAAAAAGAAAATCGTCGTGATCGGTAACGGTATGGCTGGAGCCAGGATCGTTCAGGAGATCCTGAGCCGGGATCCGGATCTGTTCGAGTTTGTTATGTTTGGGGCCGAACCTTACGGGAATTATAATCGGATCCTTCTAAGCAATGTCCTGAACCAGACCCAGGAAGTCAGCGATATTTTCATCAATCCGCTAAGCTGGTACGAAGAGAACAAGATCAAATTGCATGCGGGCTGCAAGGTGGTGAAGATCGATACAAAGCGCAAGGTGGTCTTGGCGCATTCCATGCCGTCCAGC
>MHFU01000099.1:0-448 GCA_001804345.1 Omnitrophica bacterium RIFOXYB12_FULL_50_7 | reverse complement strand
CATTTCAGGTAATTCAGGTAATCCCGTTTGAATCGTTCAGGTTTCGCAGCCGCCAGACCGGGTAAGAACTTCAAAAGATGCTCTGCCGCATAGTACTCCTGGATAAGTTGATGAAGGAATTCAATTCGTTCACTGGCGTCTTTCCTGAGCAGGTGATGATTTGTGAGATCGTCAAGAAATTGGGCGGACTTTTCTACGGCGTGGCCGATCCCTTGTTCTCTGAGGTAATCAGTGATTACTTCTTCCGCTTCTTCTCTGGCAATCAAGAGACTGATTTCCGTCGGTTGTTGGCCTCTCTCCATCATATGGTATGCTAGTTTTGAGAGAAGTTTGGGCCACCATCGTCGGGATTCGAATGAAACAGGCGCGTCCTTTTTCACTTCACGCTCGTAGGTCTTGGTAAAGATTCTGAACACCTGACCCAACCAGTCGGGAATCGTTTTCTTGG
>MHFU01000098.1:5874-6637 GCA_001804345.1 Omnitrophica bacterium RIFOXYB12_FULL_50_7 | reverse complement strand
CCTTGAAAAGCAGGCCATCGCCGAAGGCATCAATGCCAAGGATTTTCGAATGTACACACGTCTGGATCCCGGGCAGGTCGCAACGACTGGAAACAGCGTTACGCTGTCGGTCGAGCGTGGTCGTTTATATCATTATCGTGCGTCAAATGCGCCCGTGGACGGGAGGATGCTTGTCGATATTGGTTTTGGCATAGCTCGGGACGTTCGCTGGAATAAGGCCAAGAGCTTTCACTCGGGACTCATTGTGCGTGCTATTCGGGAGGGGGAGGATTATTCGGCGAAAATATCGCCTTTTGACAAGAACCGTCTTTACACGTATGCCGCCACGTTGGTCCGGGTGATCGACGGGGATACGCTTATCGCACGGGTCGATCTGGGTTTCCGCACATGGAAAACCGAGACGTTCCGTCTTCGAGGGATCGACGCGCCGGAACTCACGTGCGCGCTTGGACAAAAGACAAAGGCGGAGGTTAAGTCGCGCCTTGAACCCTGTGCTTGTCTTGTGATCAAAACCTACAAGCAGGAAAAATTCGGTCGCTATTTGGCGGATGTGTTCTACCGGAAAGGAACCGCCCCTGGCTTTAATTTTCCTTCCACAAAAGGTAGCCAGGACGGCCCCAATTTCAGCTCCGTGAAATTGAATAGTATTGGGACCGATGATCGAGAGCAAATCCTGACCGAAGGCGCCTTTCTGAATCAGGAGCTTTTAGACGAAGGGCTTGCGGTGCCGTATTCCGAATAAACGCCTTAAAATGGTAGACAA
>MHFU01000098.1:0-5380 GCA_001804345.1 Omnitrophica bacterium RIFOXYB12_FULL_50_7 | reverse complement strand
GGATTACATCCAGACCGAACTCAAGTTTACCGGAAAGATCATTTTCCCGGAGCATCACGAGTCTCATGCCGCGTCAGCGTTCTTTCCGTCACCTTTCCAGGAAGCTGCGTTCCTCACCCTGGACGGTGTGGGCGAGTGGACGACCACAAGCTACGGCGTGGGGAATGGAAATAAAATCGATATCCTGGCTGAGATCAAATTCCCGCATTCTTTGGGCCTTCTTTACTCCGCGTTCACCTATTACACCGGCTTCAAGGTCAATTCCGGCGAATATAAGGTCATGGGGCTCGCCCCCTACGGCAAACCGGTTTATAAGGACCTGATCCTGAAAGAATTGATCGACCTGAAAGAGGACGGCTCGTTCAAACTCAACATGAAGTATTTCGATTACTGCGCCGGACTTCGCATGACGAATAGCCGCTTTCATAAACTCTTTGGCACACCGCCCCGAAAACCTGAGTCCCGCGTGACGCAGCGCGAAATGGACCTCGCCCGTTCGATCCAGGAAGTCACGGAAGAAGTGATGCTCCGGATCACACGCCACGTCCACAAAGTTACGGGGCAAAAGAATCTGTGCCTTGCCGGGGGTGTGGCACTCAACTGCGTCGGTAACGGCCGCATTCTTCGTGAGGGACCGTTCAAGAATATCTGGATACAACCTGCTTCCGGGGATGCCGGCGGCGCTTTGGGCGCGGCCTATTTCGCTTGGCATCAATACCTTGAAAAGCCGCGGGCTGCGAACGAAAAAACAGACAGCATGCGCGGCTCTTTTCTTGGCCCTGAATTTTCGGCAACGGAAATTGAAGCGTTCTTGGTAAAACACGCGATCCCGTTCACGCGTCTCAAGGATGAGAAGCTCCCTGAAACGATCGCGGATTTGATCGCCCAGGAAAAAGTAATCGGCTGGTTTCAGGGCGCCATGGAGTTCGGTCCCAGAGCGCTCGGGGGCCGGTCCATTCTCGGGGACTCGCGTTCGCCTAAGATGCAGGAACAGATGAATCTTAAGATCAAATTCCGCGAGAGCTTTCGGCCGTTCGCGCCTTCCATCACAGCCGAGAAAGTCTCGAAATATTTCGAGATGACAACGGAAAGTCCCTACATGCTCCTTGTCGCGCCGGTCCAGAAAAAATGGCGCCGTGAAATGACAGAAACCGAGAAGAAACTTGAAGGCGTCGAACTCTTGAACGTGAAGCGCTCCGAGATCCCGGCCGTCACGCATGTAGACTATTCTGCGCGCGTTCAAACCATCACCGAGATCCAAAACCCTCGATTCTACCGGCTTCTCAAGAAATTTTACGAACGGCACGGCTGCCCGGTTGTGATTAATACTTCGTTTAATGTGCGGGGGGAACCGATCGTCTGTACTCCCGAGGACGCGTACCGATGTTTTATGCGCACACACATGGATTATCTGATCTTGGGCAATTTCTTGCTTGCCAAGGCCGAGCAGAGGCCTCTGGAAAAAGACAGCGCATGGATGAAAGAGTTTGAGCTCGATTGAAGGGGAAGAGAAACAATGGTCATTGAAGAAATAAAAAAAATAGAAAGCAGCCCCAAAAAACTCCGGGAGTTTGGTCTCGTCGTTGGGGGAGTCCTGTGTGCATTAGGCATTTTGCTTTGGTGGCGCGGACGGGGTACTTATCCCTATTTTTTTCTGCCGGGTATTACGCTTGTGATCACCGGTGCTGTTTCGCCCATTGTACTAAAACCCCTTCAAAAGATCTGGATGACGCTCGCGATCTTGATGGGGTGGGTCATGACCCGCGTGCTTCTTTCGATCCTTTTCTATCTCGCGATCACGCCGCTCGGTCTGATCTTGCGACTTACGGGAAAAGACCTGCTGGACCAGAAGCTTGAGCCCAAAAAACAGAGCTATTGGAAGCTCCGGCCGCAAACTCCGCGTGTCCCCAGCGATTACGAAAAGCAGTTCTAAGAACCTATCCGGATATCAGATTTTTAGGAACGGTTCTCCTTTAAGAGAACTGAGCGTCCCTGTGTGATATCAGGATAGGTACTAAATGAGGGGGTCAGGCACCTTTTTCTTCGCCAAAAAGCGCTGGAAGGATGCGTCCTCCGGCGCAAGAAAAAAAGGTGCCTGACCCCTTCGTCCTTTGCTAGTATACCGTACGTTAACTATCAAAAACTGGGAGGTTTTGTGGGCAAATTAAGCATATTGAAGGAATTCTGGTATTTTTTAAAAGTTCGTAAAAAATGGTGGCTCACGCCGATCGTATTGGTGATGGTTCTCCTGGGCGCTTTGATCGTCTTCTCGCAAGGATCCGCACTTTCACCTTTCGTCTACACCCTTTTTTAATAACCCATGCCACGGTATCCTTTCAAAAATCCGTGGAAGCGGTGGCTCATCGGATGTTTTGACGCGGTGGGCCGGGCGCTGTTCCTTCCGCTACGATCGCTACGAAAACCCTTGGACCTTGCGGCTATTCGGCGCATCCTCGTGATCCGGTTGGATCATATCGGCGACGTTGTCATGGCCCGGCCCGCAATCCGGGCGTTGCATAAGAAGTTTCCGCATGCAACGATCGATCTTCTTGTCACTGAGGATATCGCGCCTCTTTTTGAGTCGTCCAAAGAAATCCGGACCGTGATCGCGACCAAGCATGGGTGGTTTAACCGGAGCGCTTCTTTTGTGCAGAAATGGTGCGAGTTCTGGCGTCTTGTAAGCACTCTTAGGGGACAGACAGTCAATGAATGTTTGTCCCCTAAGGACACCTACGATATCGGGATCGATTTGCGCGGAGATATCCGGAATATTCTCTTGATGTCCCTGGCTGGCGTGAAATACACGATCGGTTATGGCATTGCGGGTGGCGGCTTTCTTTTAAATGAAGAAATTCCGCATAATGCTATTCTTCATCAAGTCAGGCTGAACCTGGGCCTTTTGAATTCATTTCATGTCGCGCAGGACAACAAGCTCCTGCCGTTCGAATATTCCCCCGAACGAGCCAAAGAATTCTGGAAGAAGACCGAAATCCTGCCGCCTACGACGCTCTTGCCGCGCGTTGCGATCCATATGGGGTCCGGATATCCGTCCAAGCGCTGGCCGTTCGAGAATTTCCGGACGTTTATTCATCAGATCGACCGGGAAGCGATCGCTCAGATCGTGCTGGTCGGAACGAAATCCGAGAAGGATTTAACCCCTGATCTGAAACTGAACTCGGAGCGTCTTATTGACCTGCGCGGCAAAACAGCTTTGCAGGATCTTCCAATCCTGTTGGATGTGTGTGATGTTTTTATCGGGAACGATTCAGGCCCGGCGCATATCGCCGCGGCTCAAGGGTTGGAAATTATTTTGCTGGTAAGCGGTACAAACGACATCCGTCTCTGGTATCCATGGACCGAACGGTTGAGCCTTCTTCAGCATGAAGTCCCGTGTTCGCCGTGTGGACTTGAGACCTGTCCCGTCGAGGATCATCCTTGCGTGGAACAGATTACGGTCGATCAGGTCCTAAATGCGTTACGTTCGGTTCTCAGTCGTCTCCAAAAGAGATCCGAGTCATGACAAGCCATCGTGTCGGGCTCGATATCAGAATGTTACAGAATTCGGGAATTGGGACTTACTTGCGCGGACTTCTTTCAGGCTTTCGGACGCTCGGTTTGGATAAGGAGCTTGCGCTTTTTGGTCTCTGCGGGATCAATCTTCCCCTCTTTACCAAAGAGGGGAACGGGGAGATTTTAAAAATCCCCCTTACTCCCCCTTTTGCAAAGGGGGACTCCGCCTCAAGGAAGGGGTTAGACCTCCTGTCATTCACAGCCCCCATCTATTCCATCCGGGAACAATTTCAGTATCCCGCCCGGCTCAATCAATGCTGTCTATGGCACGCCCCGCATTACAACGTCCCGCTTTGGAAAGGGAAGACGAAGCTTGTGGTCACGATCCATGACATCATTCACTGGATCTTCCGGAAACAATTTTTGTCGCCGCTTCAGACCGCCTATGCCGGGTTTATGCTTAAAAAAGCGGTTACGTCCGCTGACCGGATCATTGCAGTGTCGCATCACACGAAAAAAGATCTGATGGACCATTTCCATGCGCCGGAGCAAAAGATCACGGTAATCCATGAAGGGGTCGACGAAAACTACCGGGAACTTCCGCCCGAGGAACTCCGGCTCGCATTCGAAAAGATCCGGGGGAAGTACAATGTCCCGCAGGATTTTTTTCTCTATGTCGGGCTCCTCAAGCCGCATAAGAACGTCCTCATGCTCATACGGCTTTTCCGCAAGCTCAAGGAACAGGGGAAAGTCCGCGCGTCGCTTGTCCTGATCGGCCGCAAGGACAAGACCTATCCGTCCGGATATGAGGAGTTGGCCGCTCTGAGTTCGACGAAGGATATCCTCCATTTGCCGTTGATCGATCGTCCGGAGCTGAATGTTTTTTATAATCAAGCCCTCGCCCTTGTTCATCCTTCGCTTTATGAGGGCTTTGGCTTGACGCTTCTGGAAGCGATGTGCTTCGGAACGCCGGTGCTGACTACGAATTCCTCCTCGATCCCGGAAGTAGTCGGGGATGCCGCCCTGAGAGTCGATGCCACAGATGAGATTGCGATGATGGATGCCCTGATCCGCCTGGATCAAGACGCGAAATTGCGGGAGTCTCTTCGTCTCAAAGGTTTGGAGCGAGTTAAGATCTTTAACTGGAAGGAAACCGCCCGCAAAACCCACGAAGTCTATGAAAAGGTGTTGGTGGAAAAATGACATTGATGACACCTTGTCATTTTATTGATTCGTGTAAGGGGCTCGCCGTCATTCTGAGCCGCAGTCGGGCGAAGAAACTCAACCGAAGAGATCCTTCGTCGCTACGCTTCCTCAGGATGACAGCGGGTGAAATGAAGACTCGCGATGACATGGCGAAAGGTGGTGTGTGATGAAAACCGCTCTGGTCCATGATTGGCTTATTCATATGCGGGGTGGCGAGAAGGTCCTGGATGCCCTGGCCGAGCTTTATCCGGAGGCTAAGCTTTACACGCTTTTTTTTGACCGGAAGAAGATAAGCCCGAGGCTTGCGCGTCTGAAGATCCACGCCTCGTTCCTGCAATATTGCCCCGGGATTAGGTTCTATTATCGCTGGTTTTTGCCTATTTTGCCGTGGGTGATCCAATCCATGAAAGTCGAGGATGCGGATCTTGTCATCTCAAGTTCTCACTGTGTCGCCAAAGGCATTCGTGTTCCCGAGAAGGCTTACCACGTCTGTTACTGCCACACACCGATGCGTTATCTTTGGGGGTTCCAGGACGTTTATTTCAATCGCTATCTGTCACCGGTCCGGCTTCTTATGGGTGCCGTGTTTTACTTCCTTAAAAAATGGGACCTCAAGACCAACAAGCGTGTGGATCTTTTCGTCGCAAACTCGGAATACATCAAA
>MHFU01000097.1:7604-8244 GCA_001804345.1 Omnitrophica bacterium RIFOXYB12_FULL_50_7 | reverse complement strand
GCGCGAGACCACCGTGATGTGGGATCGCGAAACCTCACGGCCGGTCCATCACGCCATCGTCTGGCAATGTCGCCGCACTTCGGAGATCTGTCGCGCACTTAGGCGGCATGAACCTGTGATCCATAAAAAGACCGGCCTCGTGCTCGATCCCTATTTCTCAGGTACCAAGATCAAATGGTTGCTGGATCACGTGTCCGGTCTGCGCCCACGAGCGGCTCGGGGGAAAATCGCGTTTGGGACGATCGATAGTTGGCTTATCTGGAAACTCACGGGCGGACAGTCGCACGTGACGGATCTTACGAATGCCTCACGGACACTCCTGCTCAATATCAAAACAAAAAAATGGGATCCGGAACTTCTCAGGATTTTTGGTGTTTCGGCCAAAGTCCTTCCGAAGCTTCAACTTTCCGGCTCGATCTTTGGAACGACGCAGAATATTGCCGGGCTTCCTGCCGGTATTCCGATCGCGGGAGTGATGGGGGACCAGCAGGCCGCGCTTTACGGTCAGGGTTGTTACGAAGCCGGTACCAGTAAGAATACCTACGGCACGGGCTGTTTCATTATGATGAATACCGGGAAGAAACTTGTTTATTCGAAGGCGGGACTTCTCACAACGCTCGCGTGTGATTTTAAAGGCCGG
>MHFU01000097.1:5840-7490 GCA_001804345.1 Omnitrophica bacterium RIFOXYB12_FULL_50_7 | reverse complement strand
CTTAAGGATACTGGCGGGGTTTACGTAGTGCCGGCGTTTGTGGGCCTGGGCGCGCCTTACTGGAAAAGCGAAGCGCGGGGTTTCGTCACGGGAATCACTCGCGGAACCACGATGCCTCACATTATACGGGCGTGCCTTGAAGCGATCGCTTATCAGAGCCGTGATGTTTTCGATATTATGCAAAAAGCGTTTGGCGGCAAGATTCATGAACTCAAAGTCGATGGCGGTGCGTGCAAAAACGATTCTTTAATGCAGTTTCAGGCCGATATTTTGAATACGAAGATCCTCCGGCCCAAAGTGATCGAGCTTACGGCGCGTGGCGTGGCGCATTTGGCCGGTGTCACGATGGGGCTTTGGAAAAAAAGTCATGACCTCAAGAAGCAGCACGAGGTCGATCGGATCTTCGTACCGCACATGAGCGGTCACACCCGCGCACGGCTTTACCAGGGATGGATTAAAGCGATTCAGAAGGCCATGTTGGAATAAATTCCAAATGCCAAGATCCAAGAACCAAGCAATATCCAAATCCCAGTGACCAAAATCCAAAAAAAGAGGCTTGGGTTTTGGAATTTGTGGTTTGTTTGGATCTTGTCCGCCATACTGCTTCGGACGGATCCGTCCTTTGGCGGAGAAATTGGATCTTGGAATTTTCGGCAGAGGTGAAAACTATGCAGCGAAACATAGAACAATTACAGAGGACAACCTACGACCTCCTCGTGATCGGCGGAGGGATCAACGGAGCCGCGATCGCGCATCTTGCGGCCAAGCGCGGTATGAAAGTGGCGCTCTTAGAGAAAGGTGACTTCGCGAGCGGCACCTCCAGCAAGTCGACCAAGCTCATTCATGGCGGCATCCGTTATCTCGAGAATCTCGAAGTGGATCTTGTTTATGAATCCTTAAGAGAACGCCACATCCAGCTCACGGTCGCGCCGCATCTGGTGAAGCCCCTGCCGTTTGTGATTCCGGTTTATGAAGGCGATAAGCGGCCTCTTTGGATGATGCAACTCGGCGTTTTTCTCTACGATCTTCTGGCCGGCCGCTATCGGGTGAAGCCGCGCAAGAACCTCACACGGGAAGAAGTGATCCAGCTTGAACCCGGTATTGAACAAAAAGGGCTGAAGGGCGGCGTGCTTTATTATGACGCGCAGATGGATGACGCGCGTCTCTGTCTTGAAAACGTTTTGATGGCCGCTCAATACGGCGCGCATGTTGCTAATTATGTGAAGGCGGTCTTCTTCGTGAAGGAGAATGGCCGGGTCACGGGCGTCCGGGCGCGGGATCTTTTAGAGGAACAGGTTCGCTCAGGGACAGGTCCGCTTTCGCTACAAGGACCTGTCCCTATAAAAAATGGCCATGAATTTCAGGTACGCGCGAAGCGAGTCATTTGCGCAGCCGGACCCTGGACGAATGAACTTTTGCGCCTGGATATTCCGAATGCGAAGAAAAAAGTCCGGACTACGAAAGGTATCCACGTTGTTTATAAGGGCGAGATCTCAAAACACGCCATTTTGATCGGTTCGCAAAGCGACCGCCGTATTTTCTTCGTTATTCCCTGGATGGGGAATTCTCTGATCGGCACGACAGATACGGACTACAGCGCGAGTCCCGATAAAGTGAAGGTGGAACAGAAGGATATCGACTATCTGATAC
>MHFU01000097.1:0-5825 GCA_001804345.1 Omnitrophica bacterium RIFOXYB12_FULL_50_7 | reverse complement strand
AAGGTTTCGCGCAAGCATCTTTTCTATGCCTCGCAGTCCGGCGTTATCTTCGTAGTCGGCGGCAAGTACACGACCTACCGGAAAGTGGCCGAGGATTGCATGAACCGTATTCAGGGGTCTGGCTCCATTTTAGCTTTGAAAAAATGGTGCCTGACCCCTTTGTTTTTATGTCCCCCTTGCGACTTTTCAGTCTACGGCAGCGGGGCGATGAGTGAAACTGCCGACGCCGCGGCTGCGCGCTCCGGTCTTGAAAGGGAGGTCGTGCAGTCGCTCATGGATTTTTACGGCAGTCGTTACAAAGATGTGCTCGCCCTCATCGAAAAAGATCCGAGTCTCAAAGAAAAGGTCTCGGAAAACCCGCTCGTGATCAAAGCTCAGCTCGTTTATTCCGTGGAGACCGAAATGGCTCGGACCATGGAGGATATTACCGAACGTCGTCTTTCCCTTGTCTTTCGGGGTCCTGTCTCTGCCAAAGCGCTTGCGGCTATTTCAGAAATATGTGCGGAAGCTGCCCGTAAATAGTTGTATGACGTCAATCACTGCATGTAATTCAAAAAATGTGGGATTTTATGGATTGTTATGATGTGGTTGTAGTCGGGGCGGGACCTGCGGGGCTTGAGTGTGCTCGCCAGATCGCTAAAGCCGGTCGCAGCGTTCTTGTGGTGGAACGATTCAAGGATTTCTTAAAGGATAATTTTTCAAGCGCTGGTACGACCGTTGAAACCCTCGCGCAGTTCGATCTTCCGAAAGAAATAGTCGGATCCTCCTGGAACGCCGTGACGTGCGTTTCTTCTCATGGCTCTCACACATGGCACTCCGAAAAGGAATTAGGGTATGTCCTGGATTTTGCGAAGCTCCGTTCTTTTTTGTCCGGGGAGGTTCAGAAATTTGGCGGTACGGTACTAATGGGACACCTTTTTTCAAAAATCGAACAAGAGGCCAGTGGCGAGAACCTTGTTGAAATAAAAAATCTAGCTTCGGGAGAAACGTGCCACATTTGGGCGAAGTTTGTGGTCGATGGCACGGGACTCTTGCGTTCTGTGATGCGCCAAGTTGCAAAATTGCCGGATGATTATGAAGAGGGTGTGGGTCTCGAGTATGTGATTGCGGTTCCGGAGTCTGACTACCGTCCAGAGGAGTTGATCTTTTTGGTGGGGTTTCGGTGGATTCCTCACGGCTATTCTTGGGTTTTTCCGATGGGTTCGAATCAATTGAAAGTGGGTTCCATGTATTGGATGCAAAAAGAGAAACTGCCTCGGCCCCTCCATCAGTATGTCGAAACGGTGATCAGTGATTATCTGGAGATCAAAAATCCCAAGATCCTAGAAAAGCACGGTGGGCGCATCACCTATTCGGTGGGCCAAAATGACGTTTATGTGCACGATTCGGTCGTGAGCGTGGGCGATGCCATTTCCGCGATAAACCCTTTGGGGGGGGAAGGTATCCGTCATGGCATGCAAAGTGGGAGGTTCGCGGCCGAGGCTATTTTGAAAAGGACCGCCGAAGAGGTGCAAGATTTGGGACCTTATGAACGTGCCATGAAGGAATATTTTGGGCTCAAATGGAAACGATCGAGTTCCGCGGCTTTGCTTTGTTACCGGAAATTAAAAGATCCCCATTTTGATTATGGCGTCAAAATCGCGAGTGTGATTCCGACGCAACAAATGATGGATGTCCTTTTTTATTACAATTTCGGGAAGGGGATCCTCTCCTCAATCCTGAAGCGCTTTAAAAGCATAGAGTAGCTCATTAGCCACTGCCGTACCTTCTCTCATTGAGTTTGCATGATTTTCTGGTAGGATACGCGTACTCAAAAAGGGGTCAGTCACCTTTTTAGGCCTGCCTGCCGGTAGGCAGGGAAATGGTGACTGACCCCTTTATTTTGATCAACGAAAGTTCATTATGATCTCGGCGAACGGTGTCACATTACAATACGGGAAACGCATTCTCTTCGAGAACGTGAATATCATGTTCACGCCCGGGAATTGCTATGGCCTGATCGGGGCCAACGGCTCGGGGAAGTCTACGTTTCTCAAGATTCTCGCGGGCTTGCTCGATCCCAATGCCGGATCCGTGGCCGCGGGGAAAAAGGAGCGGATATCCTTTTTGAAACAGGACCAGTTCGCGTACGACGAGTACACGGTCCTGACAACCGTCATCATGGGTCACGAGCGGCTTTATAACATCATCAAGGAAAAAGACGCGATCTACGCGAAGCCCGATTTTTCAGACGCGGACGGCATCCGTACCGCGGAGCTGGAGCATGAATTCGCGGACATGAGCGGCTGGGATGCCGAACCCGAGGCCGCGAAACTCTTGAGTGACCTCGGGATTCCGGACGCGATGCATCAAGTTCTGATGAAGCAGCTCGAGGCGAGCGAGAAGGTGCGCGTCCTTCTGGCCCAGGCGCTTTTCGGGAATCCCGATGTCCTGCTTCTTGACGAACCGACGAACCATCTCGATGTCGAGACCTGCATGTGGCTTGAGGATTTCCTTTATGAATTCAAGAACACGGCGATTGTTGTGTCGCATGACCGCCACTTCCTCGACCGGGTCTGCACCCATATTGCGGATATCGATTACGGGAAGATCCAGCTTTTTACCGGTAATTTTTCTTTCTGGTCGGAATCCAGCCAGCTCGCGCTCCGGCAGAAGAGCGAAGCGAACAAAGACATTGAAGCCCGGCGCAAGGAACTCCAGGCCTTTATCGCGCGGTTCAGCGCGAACGCATCGAAAGCGCGTCAGGCTACCTCCCGCAGGAAGCTCCTGGAAAAACTGACACTTGAAGATATTAAGCCATCCTCCCGCAAATATCCTTACGTGGCGTTCAAATTTGAAAAGGATTCCGGCAACGATCTCCTGGAGATTGAAGGATTGGAGAAGTCGGTCGAAGGGGAGGTGATGTTCAAAGGGCTGAATCTCCGGGTAGACAAAGGCGACAAGATAGCGTTCCTCGGGCCGCTCGATCGCGTCAAGACCACGCTTTTTCAGATGCTTATGGGCGAGCTTCCGGCGGACAAAGGGACTTTTAAGTGGGGAGCGTCCACGACTCGCGCCTATTACCCGAAAGAGAACGGAAAATATTTCGAAGTAGACCTGAGCCTAGTCGATTGGTTGCGCCAGTTTTCGAAAGAGACAGACGAGAATTTCATCCGCGGTTTTCTGGGCCGTATGCTTTTCTCCGGGGAAGAGTCCCTTAAAAAAGCCTCCGTGCTTTCCGGAGGAGAGCGGGTCCGCTGCATGCTTTCGCGGATGATGCTTGTCGGCGCGAATGTGCTCATCCTGGATGAACCGACCAACCATTTAGATCTGGAATCCATCACCTCGCTCAATAAAGGTCTCGAGAATTTCAACGGCACGGTGCTTTTTTCCTCACACGATCATCAATTCGTCCAGACCGTGGCCAACCGCATTATTGAACTGACACCGCGCGGCATGATCGACCGCCGGGACATCACCCTAGACGACTACCTCGCTGACCCCGAACTCAAGGTCCAGCGCGCCTTCCTTTACGCCAAGTCTTAACCCTTTCAAATGTCTGCCTGCAGGGCGCCTACTTTTTTTCCGCATTATGCGGCGCCGGTCTTTATCTTTTGTTTTCTATTCCGTAGCGGTATAATTTGATCCAATGCCGAACACCCAACTGGTAAATTCAGCATATAAGAAGCTCGTCTCTGACATTGCAGGGCTCTACGAAGGCGCACGAAGGGCCCTGGTCGAAGCGTACTGGAAGATCGGACAGCGCATCGTCGAAGTGGAACAAAAGGGCGAGATCAAAGCCGCTTACGGCACCGGACTCATCCCCAAACTCTCTGAAGACCTCACGAAGCGACTTGGCTCGGGATTTTCCTTACGTCAACTTGCGGATATGCGGCGTTTCTACCTCGCGAACAAGAATTTGCGGCCCGCCGCAAAATTGGGTTGGACGCAGCATGTTGAACTTTTAAAGATCGAAGACACTCAGCAGCGCAAGATTCTTGAACGGAAAGCCATTGAAGAATGCCTGAAAAGAGACGAGATTCGCGAGCTTGTCCGCCACGAACTCGTCCGGGAACAAGTCGCGGAGAACTTGGGGTCTGGCTCCTTTTCTGGAGTTGAGAAAAGGTGCCAGTCCCAATACCGATCAATTGAAGCGAAGCTGAAATTGGGGCAGTCCTGGCTACCATCGAGAAAAAAAATATCAAAGCCAGGACTGACCCCTTTAATTCCCATCCGCGGCACGCTGTACACGTACCGGATCATTCAGCCAAAATTGGTAGGGGCGGGTGAGAGCGAACTCCTGATCGATCTTGGTTTTTCCTGCACCCAAGATCTCGACAACATCACGGATAAAAAATTCAAACCCGGCGATATCGTTGTCTCCTCCAAAGACTTGAAAGGGAATTACTCGCTGAGGGCGCCCTCACCCAACCCCGGGGGAGAGGGCAAAGGTGAGGGGATTTTGTTTACGTACAAAGCAGAAGTAGAAAAAATCGTCGATGGCGACACCCTGCGCGTGGTCGTAGATCTCGGCTTCGGATTCAAGACCCGCCAATACCTGCGCCTCCGCGGTCTTGATTGCCCCGAGATGGATACTCCGGAAGGGAAGAAGGCTTCTGAATTTGTGCGAAATAAGATCAAAACTTCCGATGAAATTATTCTCACCAGCTCCAGGTCCGATAAGTATGACCGTTACCTGGCGGATGTTTACTTTCTTGACGCCAAGGGTCAGGAGTTTTACCTTAGCAACTTGTTATTAGAGAGCGGGCTGGCTATTAGGATTTAGCTTTCAGGCTGTGGTCTATAGTCTGTGGTCTGATTTGAAGGATGAGGGAATAATTAAAACCTTGATTGTCCACGGATAGGACGTCTACTTTTTACTGGAGGTGATGATTTTATGAAAAACATGCTTCGCATATTGGTTTATGTGGTTACAGGCATCATGTTGTTTGGCGTGGTGAGTTTCTTCTGGCTTCGTCACGACAAGAATTATGAAAAATTATATGGTTACGTATTTGTAAATCTTTATGAAACACAAAAAACTCCGCTCACGATTCACGAAAAGTTGATGCTGTTTAAAGCCTATATTGATACAAGAAGCCCGAATAACCTTAAAAAGGCAATGAAACTAGCTAAGGAGTTCGATGATATCAAATCACTAGACTGGCGAGAGAGATGTTACCTTGCTGCTATCTTTGGGAAAATAGCAGGGGCTGCGGATGGTTTGAATGTTGAGCTTATGGTGTATGCGCATTTTTTGCCGTACGACAAAGACAAACCCCTTCGGGGGCTCTTTGAAGCAAGCGCTTATTTTAAACAGAACGATCGGGTCAGAGCTCGTGAGGCGTTAACCAATATCAAGCCGCTTATTAAAGACAATAAAAAATTCCAGATGGTAATTGATACGATGATAGAAGCGATTGATAACCAAAAGACGACCCCTAAAGAATTTAATCAGCTTTTCCAAAAGAATCTTGAGCTGAACAAGGCAGACTAGCAATAATCTGATTACGCTGAATAATGTTGTTTAAAATAAGTAATAGGTATAAATAGGTAGGCGTCCTACGAATGGACACCCTATCGAAAGGTACCTGGTACCATTTGATGAAGGAAAAGGATGGGAGTATTATGATGGAGATGCTTTCCCAGAATGAAAAAAAATATGAAAAGTATTATTTTGATTTGCATGCCAGAATAAAAAAAGGCACACGGGTTGTATACATTCCTGCGTATGATGGCTTCATTCATATTTATTACGAAGGGGGCTATAGTCGTTTTAAGTATAAACCCGGTGATACTATGACAGTAAAATTAGGTTCTTTCGTGTTTAGTGTTGAAATCTTGGG
>MHFU01000096.1:5735-7106 GCA_001804345.1 Omnitrophica bacterium RIFOXYB12_FULL_50_7 | reverse complement strand
CTCGCTCAAACTCATTTTGGAAGAAACCCTGCCACTTGTGCAATTCCAGACCTATCTTGACAACCTCACCGGGACGGAAGTCGATTTTAACGTGCCGGGAAATGTCCCCTTGATTCGTGGGGATTTGGAGCGCCTGCAGGAAGTGTTCCTGAACCTTTTTATCAATGCCTATCACGCCATGGCGGGGAAGCGCCATCGCAAGATTGGTGTCCGGGCTGAGATCGATCCGAGGAATTCGAACATGGTTGCGATCCATTTTAGGGATAACGGTCTGGGCATGACCGAGGAGGTTATGAAGAAGGTCTTCAATTACGGGTTTACGACCAAGGCGCCGGGAAAGGGTTCGGGGCTCGGGCTTTATATGTGCAAATATATCATCGAATTGCATGGCGGGACCATCACGGTCGCGAGCAAGCTCGGGGAAGGGACGACGTTTACGCTGACGCTTCCTATTTATTCGGAAATCCCGGTCTTAAAATCTGTTTCCCCGGCCTCTCCGGCAAGATAGAATGATTCGAGAACCCTGTCCACACCGGGTGTGGACAGGGTGAAAGAGGGTCTATGGCGAAAAAAAAGATACTGATTGTGGATGATGAGGCCGGAATTGTTCAGGAAATCAAGGAGTTTCTTGAGGAAGAGGGTTACGAGGCCCACACGGCGGATACAGCCAAGGCGGGGATTCGGCTGATCGAGGAGATTCATCCGGACGTGATTCTGATCGATGTGAAACTTCCGAATGCCTCCGGGACCGAAGTGCTTCGCGTCTGCAAAGAAAAATCTCCCAAGACCAAGACCATCATGGTGACGGGATACGTGGACCAGAACGTGATGGATGAGGCGGAATCGATCGGTCGTGACACATTTCTCCAGAAACCTTTTGATCTTGTAAAGATCCTGGAAGAAATTGAAAAGCTTCTTACATGACTTCCCGGGAAATGGGGAACGGTCCCCGGGGAACGCAGGCGTTAACCGTTCACTGTTCCACGTTAGCCGGTTCTAAAATATGAATTTCATAAAAACTTCGATAGAAGGCGTGATCGTAATCGAGCCGAAGGTCTTTAACGACCCGCGCGGTTTTTTTTACGAAAGCTACCACAAAAAACTTTTTGTCCAAAACGGCATCGAAGACGATTTTGTCCAGGATAATGTCAGTTTTTCCGCCAAAGGTGTGCTTCGGGGGTTGCACTATCAGACTGCGCCGTGCGCGCAAGCCAAACTCATGCGAGTTCTTCGTGGGTCCGTCTATGATGTTGTAGTGGATATTCGTCCTGGGTCGAAGACATTCGGCAAGTTTTTCTCGGTTACGCTGTCTGCCGAAAATCGCAAAATGCTCTATATCCCCAAAGGTTTTGCCCACGGATTCTGTGTGCT
>MHFU01000096.1:5421-5624 GCA_001804345.1 Omnitrophica bacterium RIFOXYB12_FULL_50_7 | reverse complement strand
GCCGTGATCGTTGCTTGTTCGATTTTTTTGTCTCGACCTCCGGAAGTTGGCGAGCGGATCAAGCCCATGACTCTGGCTATCACATTCCGGTTCCCTGAGGGTTACGAATTCACCCGAGGCGCTCCCTTCGTGCTCACATGGCGAGTCGAAACTCCGAAAGGAATACTCTCCGTTCCGGTAGTAGAAAGAAATTTCAATCCGTT
>MHFU01000096.1:1338-5412 GCA_001804345.1 Omnitrophica bacterium RIFOXYB12_FULL_50_7 | reverse complement strand
CTTCCCGCTTGTTTTTTCGCCCATGCCCGGCTCTCAGAGTGTGATCCTGAATGCGCGGTTGTATTATTGTCACAAAAGCAGCCGTATGTGTTTTCAGGACGATTTTGAGGTGCATGTCCCGCTCAATCTCGATGGGACACAAGCTATGCCGTGGATTTGGGATATCACGCCAAAGAAGACTTGAGACAAGAGTGTCAAAGTGTCATCGCTCACTTCCTTCGCTAATATCAGAGTGTCAAAGCCTTAACTCTGACACTTTGATGCTCTGATCCCCGTATGAAATATACGATTGCCGTTAAAACTAATGCAAAGAAGAATACGGTAGAGCAGACCGCGGACGGTTCGCTTCGGGTCTTGGTCAAAGCTCCGCCTCGGGAGGGTCGTGCGAACGAAGCCGTGATCGGGATGCTGGCCGAGCATTTCAAGATCCCGAAAGCCCGAGTCGCGATTGTGGGCGGGTTCAAGAGTAAGATAAAGATCATAGAGATCGGGTAACGTGGAACGGGGAACGAAAGGTTTTTACGTTTGGCGTTCGCCGTTTCCCGTTTCCCGAAGCATCTGAAGAGGGTCATTCTTTCTGTAAAAAAGAAGGCCCTATTTTAAGTAAGTTCAGTTAGAATAAAAATATGTTCCGCCAATTCGCAGAGTTCATCCATCATTTCCGTTGGCCAATCTTGTTGGCCATGTTGATCAGTGTCTTCTTTTTCGGGATCGCGGTCTCGAAGCTCTCAGTCGATCCTTCCATGGAAACGCTTTTTATCAAGAAATCCCCCGAATACCAGTATTATCAGCAGTACCGTATTAAATATGGCAGTGATCAGATGATCGCCATTGCTATGTCGACGGAAGATCTCTTCACCCTCGCCAATCTTAAGACGCTCAAAAACATCACCAACGGGATTGCCAGCTATGCCCAAGTCGAACGCGTGATCAGTCTCGCTAACGCGATGGACATCAAACATAAACTGCTCGGAGTGAAAACCGTGCCGGCGCTGGAGGGTGTGTTCGAAGGCGAACGGTCGATCGAGGATGTCAAAAAAGAAGTGCTCCAAAACGAGCTCTATCTTAGCAATATTGTTTCCAAAGATGGGAAGATCGCCAATATTCTGGTTTATCTGAAGCCTGCTGAGAAAAACAGCGCTGCGGCCAATGGCGCGTTTATCGAGGCGCTCAAAGGCTATCTGGATGATTTTGAGCAACCGGGCGTGAAGTTCTACATGGCGGGCGCGCCGATCGAACAGTATGAGTTCATCGACCTGATCCACCGCGACCAGATGGTTTTTGTGCCGGTTATCACGATCATCCTGATCCTGATGACCTACCTGATCTATCGCAGTTTTGCCTGCATGATCCTTTCGATGTCGATCGTTTTTACGACGCTGGTCTGGACCCTCGGGACAATCTCTCTTTTGGGGCAGGAATTAAATCTTATGACTTCGCTTCTTGCTCCGGTGATCATGATCGTCTCGGTGATCAATTCGACTTACCTGATCAATCTCTTTTTTGAGGTCCGGCCGCATCACAAGAGCCTTAAAGAATCGGTGATCGTGACGATCCAGCAACTCGGGATGCCGTGTTTTCTTACGCATTTTACGGCGGTCCTGGGGTTTGGCTCGCTCGCGCTCTCCCCGATCCCGGCCATCCAGAGTTTTGGGATCTATGCGGCGCTCGGGACTTTTTATTCCTACATTATCGAACTTGTGATGACGACCCTGCTTCTTCCGATCCTTCCGTATCGGACCGTGGATCCGAATGCCTCGAATGAAGGGCACTTTTTTAACCGGGTTCTGCTAGGGTTTCTCGAGAAACTCGAATTTCGCTGGAAATGGTGGATTCTGATCGTAACGGGGCTCGTGCTGGTACTCTCGTTTCAGGGTGTCCAAAAGCTCGAGGTGGATCCGAATATCGTCAAGCAGATGAAACCGAACCTGCCGCTTGCGATCGCGACCCGGTTTATCGACGAACGCCTGACCGGTGTTTATTCGCTCGGGTTCGTGTTCCGCCGCAAGGACGGGGAGAGTATGGTGGACGCGAAGACGTTGAGTCTACTGGACCAGTTTAAGACCTATCTGGAGAGTGAATCCGGGATCGCGAAGGTCAATAGCATCACGACGCTTGTCAAAAAGATCAATGAAGCGCGCGAGGACGACCCTAAGGCCTACCGGATCCCGAGGAATCCCGGGATACTCAATCTCTATTTTAAAGGTTTGGCCCGTTCAAAAGACCCGGAGCTTTGGAAGCTGGTGTCGCATGATTTCAAAGAGGTGCGTCTGGAGGCGCGTATGCGCGCGATCGGAACGACGAAGGGGGCGCTTTTGGAGGAAAGGGTGCGGGAATATCTTCAGGACCACATGAGTGATTTTTTTGAATATAAACTGACGGGGAATGTGGTGCTTTTGGGAAAGATTGCGAAGAGCTTGGTTCAGGAACAGGCGCAAAGTTTCGCGTTTGCGTTCGCGGCTATCCTGATCGTGATCATTCTGATCTTCCGGTCCATTCCACTCGGGCTTTTGGCGGCCATTCCGAATCTTATTCCGATCCTTGCGGTGTATGGGATCATGGGGTTTGCCGGGATCGAGCTTTCAACCGCGACCGCGATGATCGCGAGCATTGTGCTGGGTCTCGTGGTGGATGCCTCGATCCAGTTCCTTTACCGGTTCCGGAAGGAATTTCAGAACCGTTCTCATTACATCCAGTCTTTGCATCACACGTATCGGAACATGGGCCAGTCAATGGTTGTTTCGACCCTGATTCTGGTGATGGGGTTCGCCTCAAGCGTATGCGCAAGTTTTCGCATTACCGTGCATTTCGGGGTGCTGACGAGTCTGACGATCTTCCTGGCGCTTATTTGTTCTCTTTTGGTGATGCCGGCGATTTTGGTCATGATGAAACCTTTCGGTCCCCAGCGTCTCTTCAAGCGTAAGGTCTCAGAAAACGACCCTCTGTATGGGGCTCAGAATCCCGTCAAGCACGTTTGAAGGATAGGTGCCAAGGGGGGGGAGGGAAGCTTTATGTGCTCAACCTGCAGAAAACCTAAAAATACAAAAGCCACCGCAAAAAGCGATGGCTTTTGTAATATGGGGAGTAATGGATTCGAACCATTGAAGGCTAAAAGCCAACAGATTTACAGTCTGTCCCCTTTGGCCGCTCGGGCAACTCCCCATGGAACTCGTTGATAGGGTATAGGGTTTAGCGAATAGAAAAATCGTTTCATTCTATAAACTATCCTCTATCCCCTAAAAATCAGCTGGTGGAGGCCTGAAATCAATATTTCAGGCATTCCGCTTGGTCTTGACGACCTTCGCTTCAGGATCTGAACGTTCAAATCCACCCCAGCTTAAAACAAGCTGGTGGAGGGATTTGAACCCCCGACCCGCTGTTTACAAAACAGCTGCTCTACCCCTGAGCTACACCAGCATAAAAGTTTTAACAACCCCTGTCCGCCTGAAGCTCGGCTTCAGGACGGATCCGTCCTCCGCTTACTTCTGCGGAGGCGGAAGCTACACCAGCGTAATTCTTATAACTTATGATTGCAATGATACTTGTAAACATCGGGTCGGGGGTTCAACCCCTCAATTAGGCTCTGGTGTCTAATTGGTGTCTATCCTAGTATCGCTAATCAAAGAACAACGGGGCGTTATTATACGGGTTTTGTAGTAATTGTAAAATTGTAAACACGATTGAATCGTTTTTTTATTTCCTCTAGGTAGTCTACGGCAATATCGTTATATTCTTAAAAGGAGTACCCTCTTTTTTGAGTACGTTAAAAGCTCCTGTATTGATGAAAAGAATAAATAATAAAGACTCTGACGGGGATTATCTTCGAGATTTGTAGCCGTTCCTGTACCGTTAAGCTACTTTTAAACGTCCGTATACCCTGCCGTAAGGTAACCGAGAGGGTAGCCGATAATTGAAGCATCGTTATTACATCTTAATCAGGTCCCTAGTTAGGCCATCGCAGAGGAGAAAGTATTATGAAAATTAAAACAAACGGAATAATTAACGGATTAATTTTGACCGCCATAATTTCGGCATTTACATTTAACTCTATTGGATACGGGAACGAACCCAAGA
>MHFU01000096.1:1002-1324 GCA_001804345.1 Omnitrophica bacterium RIFOXYB12_FULL_50_7 | reverse complement strand
AACGGACAATTAAAGGACGAATCTTTCTTTAAGGATGGAAAGAAGGACGGGCTATCTAAGGAGTATTACGAGAACGGGCAATTAAAAGGTGAGGAGGTTTACAAGAATGGAAAGGAAGATGGACCGTCTAAGTGGTATTACGAAAACGGGCAAGCAGAGAGTGACGAGGTTTACAAAAATGGCGAACCTGAGGGGTTATCTAAGTGGTTCCAAAAGAACGGAAAGCTGAAGGTGGAGGAAGTTTACAGGGACGGCAAGCGGGAGGGATTCAGCAAGGAGTATTACGAAAACGGACAGCTGAAAACGGATGCGTTTTACAAAG
>MHFU01000096.1:0-943 GCA_001804345.1 Omnitrophica bacterium RIFOXYB12_FULL_50_7 | reverse complement strand
ACGATTTATAAGGATGGCGAAGAAATGGGGTTGTGGAAGGCGTATTACGAGAGTGGACAGCTAGCATATGAAGACACCAGCGAAGACCTCAGAGAGGATGGAGTTATAAAGCTTTATGCTGAAAATGGGAAATTGGCTGCAGAGGTGATTACAAAGGGTGGAGAGGCGGAAGGTTTGTTTAAGGAATATTATGAGAGTGGTCAAGTCAAACAAGAGGTGATTTTCAAGAATATAAAAGCTCCCAAGGACACCAAGGTTGATGAGTCGTATGAGGAATATTATGAGAGTGGAAAACTGAAAGAAGAGGGGGCTAACAAGAATCAAAAGGCTGACGGACAGTACAGGGGGTATTACGAAAGTGGGAAATTGAAAGAAGAGGGAGTGAGGAAGAGAGGAGAACAAGATGGGACAGTTAAGACGTATTACGAAAGTGGGCAACTAGAAACCGAACGTGTTCACAAGGACGGAGAAATAGAAGGGCTATATAAGCTCTACTTTGAAAGTGGGAAATTAAAAGCGGAGATATTTAACGAGAACGGAGAGATTGGAACAGTAAAGGCGTATTACGAGAACGGGAAATTGCGGAAAGAGGAGTTTTACAAGAACGGAAAGCTCGATGGGGTAGCTAAATATTATTACAAGAGCGGACAATTGAATTTCGAGGTAGTTCACAAGAACGGGATACCCGATGGATTGATTAGGTCTTATTATGAAAGCGGACAAATGGAAGTGGAAAGAACTGCCAAGAACGGAAAGCTTGATGGGCTGGCGAAGTCGTATTACGAGAGTGGGAAAGTAGAAAACGAGCAGGTTTACAGAGACGGAAAAGAGAATGGGTCGGCTAAGTTTTATTACCAAGATGGGCAGTTAAAGTCAGAGGTAACTTACAAGGACGGAAAGCTAGAGGGGTTGCTTAAATATTATGAAGATGGAAAATTGAGGG
>MHFU01000095.1:5915-8459 GCA_001804345.1 Omnitrophica bacterium RIFOXYB12_FULL_50_7 | reverse complement strand
ATAATGTGGAGGTCACGGTCATCGAGGCCGCCGACCAGCTGATGCCTGCCCAGCTGGATATGCAATCCGGACAAATGTTAATGCGGAATATGGAGGCCATGGGGATCACCGTGCTGACGGATCGCAAGACAGCGCAGATCCACAGGGAGGGTGGAAAGGTGCATTCGCTGGTGTTCACTGACGGAGCTACGATCCCCGCCGATATGGTGGTCGTGAGCGCCGGTATCCGTCCCATCACGGAGGTGGCGCACCATTCCGGTCTGGCGGTCAATAAGGGGATCCTTTGCGATGACCAGATGCGCACCAGTGATCCCTCGATCTATGCGCTGGGGGAATGCGTTGAACACCGGGGAAAATTGTACGGTCTGGTCGAGCCGATCTGGCAACAGGTCTTTGTTCTGGCGGATGTCCTGACCGGGTTCAAGCCTAACGCGGTTTACGAAGGGTCGAAGACTGGAACGAAGCTCAAAGTGATGGGCGTTGATCTGATGTCGCTGGGCGAGAAAGAGCCTGGCCTGCCTGGCGATGAGGTGATTGTTTATCGGGAACCAAACAAGGGGGTCTATAAGAAACTGATCGTCCGCGACAACAAGCTCTATGGCGCCATCCTCCTGGGAGACGCCGATGCAGCCAATGTATTGCTCCAGATGTTCTTTAATGATCAACAGGTTCCGGAGAACCGTTCGGACCTTTTATTCGGGGAAATCAAGCGCTCGGCCTTCATCCAGGCAGTCGATTTACCCGACCATGCGCAAATCTGCAAATGCAACGGTGTGAACAAAAAGACCATCGTCGATGCCATTGATGGCGGTGCGCAAACAGTCGCTGCAGTGGGTGGGAAAACCAAGGCGGGTAAAGGCTGCGGCTCCTGCCGCAACCTGATCGCCCAGATCATTGAGGCAAAATTGGGCAAGGTCTCCTATGACCCGAGCGAGCATTATTATGTCCCTGGCATCCCACTGGAGAAGTCCCAGCTGGTCGTCATGATCAGGGCTAAAAGCTTAAAATCGGTCAGCGCAGTCTTTACGGAGCTGACCGAGGGGAAAGAGGATCCGGACAGTAAACCAGGTCTGGCGTCCCTTTTGAAAATATTATGGCCCAAGGAATATGAGGATGAGCGTGATGCGCGGTTCATCAATGACCGCGTGCATGCCAATATCCAAAAGGACGGGACCTTTTCGGTCATCCCGCGTATTTACGGTGGGGTAACCTCCGCCAAGGAATTGTTGCAGATCGCACGAGCCGCCGTGAAATATAACGTGAAGATGGTCAAGTTCACCGGCGGACAGCGCATTGATCTTTTGGGCGTCAAGAAGAATGACCTCCCCATGGTCTGGAAAGACCTGGGGATGCCAAGCGGCCATGCCTACACCAAATCTTTCCGGACTTGCAAAAGCTGCGTAGGAACCGATTTTTGCCGTTACGGCATCGGGGATTCGATCGCCTTGGCCCAAAAGATCGAGGGCCGTTTCCAGGGGATCGAGTCGCCGCACAAGTTGAAACTAGCCACAGCCGGGTGTCCACGCAACTGTTCGGAGGCATATGTAAAGGATATCGGCGCGGTGGCCATCGAAGGCGGCCAGTGGGAAATCTATGTCGGAGGAGCGGCCGGTGGAAATGTCCGCAAAGGGGACCTCCTTTGCACGGTCAACACCCATGAAGAGGTCCTGCGGTATACCGGCCGTTTTATGGAATATTACCGGGAACATGCCAAATATACGGAACGTAGCTACGGATTCGTGGAGCGTATCGGGATCGATGTCCTGCGCGGCATCCTGGTCAAGGATTCTTTGGGGATCTGCGCACAGCTGGATGAACGGATCCAGAAGGCAGTAGATTCGTACAAGGATCCGTGGCTCGAGGGCGAGGTCCCGGCTTATTCGGCGCAATTCGAGGGACCGCAATTAGCCCAAGTGTTGAAAGAGGCGGAAAACAACGGTTAGGAGCACCCGATGGAAACCACTTGCTTTGATCTTGGAAGCGTTGAGCAGATCCCCTTAGGTCAGGGCCATTGTTTTCTGATTGGGGGTCAAGAGGTCGCGGTCTTTCGCGGACGCAACGGTCGCCTCTCAGCCATTGAAGATCGTTGCCCGCATCGCGCGGGTTCTCTGGCCGATGGGATCATGGGTGAAGGAAAAATCGTTTGTCCCCTGCACGGGCACAAGTTCGATTTGACGACCGGGCAGGGCAGTGAAGGCCATGAATGCGTTAAAACGTTCCCCGTGGAGGAGAAAGACGGCAAGATCGTGCTGTCTCTTTGACCTTCCTTTTTTTTCCAGCGGATTACGCATCAGGATGTCCCTAATGCACGATAATACGCATTACGTGCGGCGTATCAGGTGAGGGATTTTAAAGCTTAGGCATATGAAGCCTAAACGAACCATACGGTTAATCTGACAAGGCTGATCTGAGGGGTAAATTATTCAGTCCCACGACGAGCCTGCGTATAGTGAAGGGAATTGAGACCCTCCACTAAGAATTCACCGTTCTTGGATGGAGAAAAGAAGCTTGGTGTCTTTAGGGTGTCTAAAGCTTGCATCAACT
>MHFU01000095.1:0-5906 GCA_001804345.1 Omnitrophica bacterium RIFOXYB12_FULL_50_7 | reverse complement strand
TCAAAACCAATCAATTTCGCGATAAATCGTAACTTGTTATATTTATTCAAATTACGTTTGTTTTCAAGCACTTACAAAAATTCTTCACGAGGATTTTAAGTCCGGTGCGTCTGCCGATTCCGCCACTCGGGCATGATGCGTATCTTATTATCTTTCAACTAGTTACACAAATATTTTTTTTCGAATTTCATAAGTCGCTCAGTCCGTTGGGTTTACAATTTATTGCTTCTCACAACTTATTATTTTACAACGAGTTACAAAATTCACAATTTTCATTTTTAAAAACTTGGTGTCTTTAGGGTGTCCAATGCTTGCATCCAAATGGTCCGACCTCCCCTAGTTCAGCGAACGGTTTATTAAAATAGTCCGTTGGGTCTTTGTGCGCCAGATTCATAAAAAATCATTAATGATTTTTTGAAAACTGCGAGGGATTTTATCCGATCATTGACGGGAAGTCATTTAAATTGAATAAATATTTCCGCGGTGGGATTTTGAATGAAGTTTATTTTATAGCAAAAGCAAAAGTCGTGTCTTTTTTTTACTGAAGAATCTAAAACATCAAATGCTGAATAGCGTACTTGGAAGCGCTTGGTTATTACCGCAGTTAAGACTCTTGTCCAGAGTTTCAGGGTGAAACGCAATACGAACTATGGCGCCAAGAGAGAGATTATCGGGAAATTGAGAAGAAAAAGAAGACGGCCTCACTGCTCGCCGACGGACATACACCTTCCGGAAACTCGGAGTGTATTCAGTGCTCGTCATTCTCAAAACTTTACCTTCCGATGACACGATTGCGATATCCATATGACCACGCATTATTCCAAGGCCAGTGCGCTTTACAGAACCTACTACTTCCACACCTTTTTCTTTTCTCAAAACGCGCACATCCGAAATGCTTACCAGCACCTTCGGCTCGACGATTTCAAGAGACACTTTTCTATCTCGCACAAGATCCTCGGAATGGGCGCAAGCCGCCAGAGAGATCATTAAAAAAAGAGAGTAGAGTAAATTTCCTACACGACTCATTTTGCAGCCCCCGTTCATTTGAATGTTTTAACGCCGCTTTTTCAAGCCCGCATATATTTTGGTGGAAAATTTCAAACCGCTTTTTCTCCTCTTTCGCCACTTCGAACACTGATGGTTTCTTTAATATCCAGCACGATAATCTTTCCGTCTGATTTTCGGCCCCATGGGGTTAGAGCTCGGTCTGTTCCTTCTCAAACCAGCCGTAAAGCGCCGGCAGCACGATTAAAGTCATGTATAGCGAAGAAACAAGACCGCCCATCACGACAGCCGCGATTGGTTTTTGGATCTCCGCTCCGGGGCCGCTCGCCCAAAGAACGGGGATGAGGCCAAGAATGGCGCTAACACTTGTCAGAAGCAAAGGGCGAAGCCTTACCTCACAGCCCTTCACGATCGCCTCCTCCAAGCTTGCACCCTCCTTACGTAATTGGATGAAGAATGCGACAAGAATGGTTCCATTCGCCACAGCGATCCCGAAAAGTGTAATAAAACCCACCGCAGCGGAAACGCTTAAGGTGATCTTAAATAAAAGCACCGTCAGGATGCCGCCCACCCAGGAAAAAGGCAGATTCAGGATCACAAGAAGCGCCGGCTTGACCGCGCCAAAGGTCAGAAAAAGCAACAGGAAGATCGTGAAGATTACGACAGGGACAACGATCATGAGCGATTTCATGGCCCGCTGCTGGTTTTCAAACTGCCCTCCCCAGGAAACAAAATATCCGTCGGGCAAGGATTTCTCGATGGACTTGACCTTTGCCTGGGCTTCCGCAACAAAACTGCCGATATCCCTTCCCCTGACATTGCACTCGACCACGACGCGCCGCATCCCGTCTTCCCGGCTAATCTGGTTGGGAGCTTCCACGAGGCTGATCTTGGCAAGTTGTCCAAGGGGAATATTGGGACCGTTCGGGGAAGGGACGAGAATACCCTCGATCGCCTTCTTGTCGCCCCGTTTCTCTTCGGCAAAACGCAGACTCAGGTTAAAGCGCCGGTCCTTTTCAAAGATGGTGCTGACAGCCTTGCCTCCGATCGCCGTTTCGATCACATCATTGACATCGCTTGCGTTGATGCCATACCGCGCGATCGCCATGCGATTGATCTCGATATCAAGCTGCAGAAAACCTGATATTTGTTCTACTTTTACATCCTTGGCTCCCTTGATCTTGGAAAGGATATGCTCGATCTCTTCACCTGTTTCGCCAAGAATTTCCAGATCATAGCCGAACAGTTTTACAGCAACGTCTGATTTAATGCCTGAGATCAGCTCATTGACCCGAAGCGCGATCGGCTGCGAAAAGTTTAGTTTGATACCGGGGATCAGACTCAATTTGGCATCGATCAAACCGATCAGCTCCATTTTCGATTTCGCTTTCCAGAATTTCTTAGGCTTCAGCGTGATGAAGATGTCGTTCTGCTCCGGTCCCATCGGATCTTCCGCGATCTCAGCGCGTCCTGTTTTGGTGACCACCGTGCTGACTTCCTGAAACTCGAGCAGAAGTTTTTCGATCTTTTCACCAATCTTAACGGATTCATTCAGCGAAACGGTTGGGAATTTAACAACATTCACAGCGATGGACCCTTCATCAAGATAGGGCAAGAATTCTGTGCCAACGAACCGAAAGAGGAAGAGAGAGATTAGGAATATCACGGTTGAAATAATCGCCGTCCTCTTTTTTCGCTTCATCGCGTTATGCAACGCCGGCAGGTAGAGTTTCTTGATCCAGCGGATAACAGCATTATCTTCGTCTTTAGAATGCCCTTTGATAAAGAAGGAGCTAATGACCGGAATAATGGTCAGAGAAATAATGAGAGAGCCTGCCATAGCGAATATCAGGGTCCACGCAAGGGGCCTGAACATCTTGCCCTCCACGGCCTGAAGCGCGAACAAAGGCACCTTGGTAATGATCGTGATCAGGATCGCAAACATCACGGGGCGGGCAACTTCTTTTGTGGCGTTCAGGCATAACACAAGTTTTTCATGAACCGAACCTGGTTTTTTCTCGGTGAGATGTCTGAAGATATTCTCCGCAACGACAATACTCGCATCCACAATCATTCCCAACGCGATCACAAGACCCCCGAGCGACATCAGATTCGCGGAAACCCCTGTCCAGCGCATCATGATAAAAGTGATCAACGCTGAAAGCGGCAAAGAAAGACACACCACGCTTGCCGTTCGGAAATCACCCAGGAAAATGAATAATACGATAATGACGAGGACCCCGCCTTCGATCAGCGCCTTCGTCACCGTATGGATGCAAGCCTCGATCAATTCCGTTCTGTCATAAAAAGGATTGATACGGACACCCTCCGGAAGGCGCTCCTGGATCTTTCCGATCTTTTCTTTGACCCGGTCGACCACGGTCTTTGAATTGGCGTCCTTGAGCATGACCACCATGCCGCAGACAGTTTCTCCCTTCGCGTCCCTTGTCGTACCTCCCCAGCGGATCTCGTGGCCGATCTGAACGGATGCAATATCGCGGACAGAGACCGGCGCTCCATTAACGGTTGTAACGGTGGCAGTCTCGATGTCCGACAAGTCTTTGATCAGGCCCATTCCGCGCACAATGATCTGCTCTTGCCCTTGAACGATATAATTGGCGGGAGCCGTCGAATTGTTCCGGCTCAACGTCTCGGACACATCTTTCAAGGTCAGCCCGTATTTGAGTAATTGATCAGGATGAACGATCACTTGATATTGTTTAACAAATCCGCCGAATGAATTGATCTCAGTGACACCCGGGATCGAACGGAGCTGCGGACGGACCACCCAATCCTGCATCGACCTTAGTCCCATCAGGTCCGTATCTTTGCTTTCCAGAGTATATTGAAAGATCTCACCCAACCCGGTGCTAATGGGACCCATCTCAGGATCAAATCCCGGAGGTAACTTTTCCTTGGCGGCCGACAACTTCTCAAAAACAAGCTGCCTGGCGAAATAGATGTTCACGTCATCTTCAAAAATGACCACGACCTGAGAAAGCCCCGTCTTTGAAAGCGAACGGATCAGCTTGATCTTTGGTAGCCCGTTCATCTCCAACTCGATCGGGGAACTGATGAGCCGCTCCACTTCCGTCGGGACCAGGCCTTCTGCCGGGGTCAGGATCATGACCTGGACATTGGTGACATCTGGAAAAGCGTCGACCGGTAATTTTGACCAGGAAAAAATGCCTCCGATAATCAGCAGGATCGTCGCAAGGATTACTAAAAACCGCCGTCCTAAAACAAATGAGAGTATCTTATCCACAGTATTAAGCCCCTTGGGTTATTCAGCGCATCCCGCGCCCATTTCCGATTTCAATAGTTCCGACTTCAGTAGAAAACTTTCTTTGATCACTACCGAATCCCCTTCACAGAGCCCGTCACTGACCGCTACTTCGTCTTTCGTTTCTTCGGCGATCTTAACTTCGCGGGCACGAAATTCCTCGTCAGCGGTTTTGACAAAGACCACTCTTTTCCCGCTGACGAAATGAACCGCTTTCTGAGGGATCACATAATAGGGGTCTTTTGACTCGATCAGAATATCGGCCGTAACGAACATTCCGAACTTGAGGAGATGTTCTTTATTGCTCACATCAACACGGATCTTGATCGTCCTTGTTTTTTCATCGACGCTTGGGGAGATATAAACCAATTTTCCCTCAAATGTTTTTTCAGGATACGCGACCGATTTGACCAGAACCTTCAGTCCCAGCTTAATTCCCGCGAGGTCTTTCTCGTAAACATTAAAGCTGGCGCGTAAAAGATCCGGATCGGCGACGGTTAAAATCGAAGTCAGAGAATCCACAACATCCCCCGGCTTCAGGTATTGAGCAAAAATGATCCCGTGGCCGGGTGAGGGAATCTCTACCGAGTTTCCCGCCTTCGATTCCACAACACAAAGCAAAGACCCCTTCTCCACAGTGTCTCCGGGATTCGCCAGGTAAGACTTCAGAATGCCCGGTTCCGGAGAAACAATGTGCGACATATTCTCCGTTTCTTTCGCGATCTCGCCGGTCACCTCGATTTTGGAGATAAACGCCTTCTTTTGAGCCGTCATAAGCTCCAGCCCGATCAATTCCTGCGACTCTTTTTTGACGTGAACGGTTCCTTTCTCATCATGATGCCCCTCTTCCGAATGAACGTCCTTCTTCTGACAACCGCAACCTGGCATCATAAGAACTACGAGACAGAGTAATAATAATTTCTTCATGATTTCGCTCCTTCTGGAATGGGCGTCGCCTGGATGGTTCGTTCCAGGTCAGCCACTGTTTCTTTGTAATTTTTGAGTGTGGTAAAGTAAGCAAGACGCGTTTCCTTGATGGTTTTGATATTTTCAAGATACGAAAGAAAGGGCACTTTGCCTTCTTCGTATTGGAGGGTGATCTGTCTTAATAGTTCATTAGCTTCGTCCTGGGCTCTCTTCTGAAGCGTGACTTGCTTATCAGCGAGTTCAGACTCCAGGAACGCCTGATAAACCTCAAGACCCACTTGGCGCTTGAGAGCCTCCACCCGGACCTGTTGGATCTTCTTTTCAGCTTTTGCCTCTTTGACTTCGCCCAGATTAAAACCCCAGAGCGGATAAGAAGCCCCGATGAGAATGGCGGTATCATTTTCATAGTCCGTAGTCGTTCGTTCCACGCCAATGGCCATTTTAGGAAGGATGACTTTTAGCAGAGCTGACCAAACGCCTTTTTTCCTGGTTTTTAGCCTTGTCTCCTCATTACGAACGTCTGCTCGTTTTTCGAGCGCCTGCTTCATAATTTGGGCATATTGAAGATGCACGGATTCATAAGCCAGGAAATCGCTTAATTGAATGGGTGATTCGACCGTGCGGCCAAGCGCAAGATTCATCTTTCCTTTTGAGACCTGGAGATTCTTCTGCGCGACAAGAAAATAGTTCT
>MHFU01000094.1:3391-6609 GCA_001804345.1 Omnitrophica bacterium RIFOXYB12_FULL_50_7 | reverse complement strand
ATGAGTTTTTCGTCAGATGGAGTGACTTATGGTCCAGCCGAGGCTTATGCCGCGACAAAATCCTGGAACTTCTCAACTGGCGACGGCAATAAAACGGTGTATGTGAAGTTCCAGGATATGATCGGCATTTGGTCCGCTCCTGTGCCCGTGACTGTTACTTTGGATACAACCCTTCCGACGGGTTCGATCAATATCAATTCCGGGGCTAGCTACACGGGCGCGACGGGCGTGACTTTAAATCTCGCTGCTACTGACGTCAATCTCGACAAGATGAGTTTCTCGAGCGATAACGTGAATTGGACCAATCCCGAGGCTTACGCGATTTCGAAGGCCTACACGCTTCTTCCTGCGGGCGATGGAAGCAAGACGGTGTATGTGAGGTATTACGACAGGGCCGAAAATGTAAGCACGGCTTTTTCAAAATCCATTACTGTCGATACCACGACTCCCACCGGAACAATCTCGGTGAATAATGGAGCTCTCTATATTAAACAAATCCAAGCGACACTCAATCTCTCTGCGGTTGACACGGGTTCCGGGCTCGACAAGATGAGCTTTTCGTCAGACGGCGTGACTTACGGTCCTGCTGAAGCCTATGCCGCCACGAAATCCTGGAACTTCTCAGCCGGTGACGGCAATAAAACAGTCTATGTGAAGTTTCAGGATAAAATGGGTTTCTGGTCCGCTCCTGTGTCTGTGACTGTTACTTTGGATACAATTGTTCCGACGGGTTCGATCAATATCAATTCCGGGGCTAGCTACACGGGCGTGACGGGCGTGACTTTAAATCTTTTAGGGAGTGATTCTGGAAGCGGCGTTGGTCAAATGCGTTTTTCCCAAGATGGGGGAAATACATGGACTGCGTGGGAAGCATTTGCCGCAACGAAAGAATTAACACTTCCTTCAGGAGATGGGGCGAAAGAAATTCTTTATCAGCTGCGCGACAGAGTCGAGAACGCGGCGATATTCAGGGATTCCATCATTTTAGATCAGGCGCCCCCGACGGGGAAATTTGAAATCTCGAAATTTATCGACCTGTTCCAGAATCAACCCAAACTCGAACTTGCGCTCGATGCTTATGACGGCGGTAGCGGAGTCGTGAGCTGGAGTTATTCCTTTGACGGCGGCGACTTTTCATCGCTTCAAAGCTATGGGGCGTCCAAGACCCTTAATGTCCCTGAAGGCGTGGGACGGCGCAGTCTTGCGATTAAATTTTATGACGCAGCCGGCAAAGTGTCCGAAGTCTATCAAAACGAATTCAATCTTGATGCGATGCGGGCGGTCGTGGGATTTGAAAGTAGTGCTTCCGATCGTTCCATGCAAGAGCTTATCCGGGAAGGGCTGTTGCGAACTGACGAGAGAGGGAATTTGCGAGATCTTTATGACCGCCAAGTTCTGATCAGTAGTAATAATGTAAGCGGATCCTCCTTTCACTTAAATGCCCCGACTCATGGCGCGACATTGCCCAGTTTGAATGTTGCTTTTGCCTTTCCCTCCACCAGCGAGGAGTTTGCTTCATCAACACTTTCGATCAAAACAGGATTTAGGCGTTCGGACGAATTTTTTGAGGGCAAGGCCGTAGAAGGAACGGTGCAGCTTGTTCTGGAAGGCGGCTTTTTAAAAGTCAAAGTTAAAGAGCCTCAAGAGGAAATCATCGGCGGCATTCCCTTTATGCTTGAAAAAGAGAGTGTTGTTCTTGTCAAAACGAAGCCCCAGGCCGGAGAAAAATATGAGCTTCAATATCATTTCACCTTGGGCGGATTAGAAGTCTATGTGGTTAAAGACGGTTTAAAGATTTCTTCCGATCCCGTCCTTGCGCTGGCAGGAGTTCAGGCGAATCCTTATCTTGATGTTACGAGCGCTCATGTTCAATTTGATTCTTATTCGATTTACGGGGAGACTCAGAAAATTTTAGTTTCGAACGGGGAAGTCCATCAGATCACTTACCAGTATGATTTAGCGGATCACCTTATCGGGCTGGAAGAGTGCATTTCATGGGCTTCCTTTGAAAATCCTGAACTAAAAAATATTCAGTATGTTATGAAAGAGACCTTCGACGGATCGGGGCGACTTTTGAGCGTGGAAAACGCAAATCATGAAATGATCCGTTATTCGTATGACGCGCAAGGCCGCCTTACCCTGCGCGAAGAAATCCCTAACCAGCGGACACTGGGTCTTGTTTATTCCTCCGAGGCAGGTGGAAATACGGCGGTGACAGGAACACTTCATTATCACGATGGTTTTGGGAATGAGGCCCAAGCCGTAACAAAAGAAACCTTCAATGCGGCCGGTGCGAGATTGCGTTTTGAAACGCCCTCACAGATTGTTCAATATCAATACACCGGCGCTTCTGCCATTCAGGCCTCGGTGACTGAAGGGTCCTCGACTTATACCGTTTCGATGGAGCATGATGCGCGAGGTCGACTTACCTCTGTTACCGACAAAATGGGCGTTATTGAAACAAGAAGCTATGAGCTTCGTGATGACGGCTCGGAAGTTCTTCGCGTCCTAAGCAAAATTCCAGGCACCGATTCAGCGGGCCATCCTATTGAGATAGCGACGAGGATAGTTACAGATCCGGAAGGAAATGTTTTAGAAACAGAGGATGCTTATGGACGCCAAACCCATGCTGTCTATGATCAAAAGGGAGACATTCTGACTTCTACGGACGAAAAAGGTCGTCAGACAAACTGGGTTTATGGGAAAGACGCTTTCGGAAATATTATGCGTGAGGTGCAGACCCTGAGTTATACCGATGATTTTGGCCAAGCCATCGCGACGACTCTTTCGAAGCAATATGATGTTTATGGAAACCTCGTCGCGGAGCTTAGCGCGAATGGGCGGGGGGTTGTTTATGTTTACGAATTCTATCAAAACAATCACAAACCCCAGAGCCAAACCGCCTATTTTTATAAAGAAATTTCTTCGCTCGATCAACTTCTTGGCACGCATTCCAGCGCGCCTTCAGCCGTGTCTTCACGAGTAGAGTGGAATGAATTGGGGGAGCAGACCTTCCAGAGAGGAAAAAATTCTGTTGAAAAGCGATCCGTCTATGTGCGTGATAACACTGGCAATTTGCTGAGTCGAACAGATACGACCGGATTTTCGATCGCCGGGACAGGCTATTCATCGGAAGAAAAAACTTATTTTAATCTTCACGGCAAAGCCACTCAATCTATGGATTCGGCTGGAAATACGACAACGTATACCTACGATCC
>MHFU01000094.1:0-3360 GCA_001804345.1 Omnitrophica bacterium RIFOXYB12_FULL_50_7 | reverse complement strand
TTCAAGGAAGACACTTCGAATCTGTACGATCAAGTGACGTCCTATCATGAAACGCGAACTTCCGCGGATATTCTGACGGAGCGCAAGGAAGAAACTGTTTTTAAGGATGGTTACCAAAATGTCGTCCGTCAGGTTTCTATTCAAAAATTCGACGCCTTAGGCCGCTTAACCCATGAAATTTCATCCGAGGGGGATGCGAAGGTTGTGGAGTATGAGTTTTTTGCAAATGGAGAGATCAAGACCCAGACGAGTTATCTTTATCAGGAGGTGTTGACGCTCGAGGCATTAGCCGCAAAGCATCAAACCAAATCCAGCCTCAAGGAAAAGACCACCTTTAACGCTTTGGGCGAAGTAACGCGCGCCGAGAGCTTGGATGAGAAAACCGTCGTGATCACAAAAGAAAAAGATACTCAAGGGAATGTGCGGAAGGAATCGCGCGTGATCTCCTGGACCGGCGAAAGCAATAATCCAGTATCAATGACTCAGCTATCAGAGTGGGATCGGGACGGCAATCTCATCCGTGAAGTTTTGGCTGACGGCAAAGAAAATATTTATACCTACGGAGCCATGGGGTCACTTATCCGGAAGGTTCAGAAAATTCCGTGGGTGAATGCAGAAAATCATGCGGTCACCTATGAGGTCGTGACAATCCCGGATGAGAATCGTTCTCCCGCCGGTTTTTTGCTGAAGGGAAGTTCCAGAACTTCAGCAAGCGATAGTTTTAACAATGCTTTCCAGAGTGAGGAGGTTCACCAGTTCGATTCTTTGGGCCGGGAAATCGCCTCGATCGATGCTGTCGGCAAGGGGCGGATCCTCGCCTATGATTTGTTCGCCTGGGATGCCGTAGAAGAAATGCGGGTATATGAGTATGACGGTATCGAGAGCCTTGAGGAACTTGGGGTTGCTTATCAAGAAAATCCAAAACTCATATCAAGAGAGAAGTACGACTTTTTGGGCGAAGTCATTGAGACCGAGAACGAAGAAGGTCTTGTGGAGCAGTATGAAAGGGAGCGCTATCCAGACGGGAAGGTGAAGAAAGAAACAAAGCGAACACTGATGGATGGGGAAACTCCCAAAGATTTTATCAAGGAATATGATGCTCAGGGCCGCTTGACCCGGCAAATCGATACCCAGGGAGTGACGACGACTTTCCAGTATGCGCCTACCGGCGAAATGCTTTCATCCACGGAAACGGGAAGCGGAACGCATCGTCTCGTTACTTCTCAAACGCTCAGACGGTATCTTAATGGGGAGTTTCAGACCACGGAACAAACCCAAAAAGGTACGGATGCTTTTGGTCGCCAGGTGGATCTTTATACGGCGCAAAAATTTGACACGCGTGGAGAAGAGATCCTTTCGATAGAAAGCGAAGAAAAAGGCGCGGTTTCTGTTCGGGAAAGGGACGATCAAGACCGGATCCAAAAACTCTGGACCTATGAATTAATGGATGCCAAGGGGTTTCTTGCCTATGCCAAGTCTCATTTGGGAGCCAGTGCGGATCTTCAGCATCTTTCGCTTGAGTTGCTGGACCAGTGGTATCAACTTTTGCTGGCTTCGGACTCTGAAGTGCTGGCCAAGTTTCCAGCGCAGGTTGTTTATAAAGAATGGGATGCGTTAGGCAATGAGGTCATTTCTGAGATAAAAGGAGAAAGCAGGTCCCTGACAACCATTACGCCCCATGAAATCGGAGTCCCCCAGAAGGTCCTGGAAAAGACTTATTTCAATTTAGGTAAAGACGGGCCTCTTTTACCTTTCTATATCGAAGCCAAGGCCTATCTTCAAGAGGACGCTTCGCCAAAAATTCTTCTTCAGGGGGTCGAAAAAGATTTGTCCGAGCTTGAAGGCGCCGGCGCTGTTTTGGTTGTTTTGCCTGATCAGGATCCGTCCCGAGCCGTGGTTTATTCGTACACGCTGACCCAGATCAATGCCCTTATTGAAAAACTGAACAGTCTGGACCAGGGCGATGCGGTGGTTTTCGCCACCCGCGGGGACATGGCTTCCTCCGTTAGCGAATCCTTCTTTGCCGCGATGGAAAATTTCGGTGCCACCAAGGTCCGGGGGCTTGCCTTAGGAGGCGCTTTTACGATGATCGGTATTAAAGGAAGTGAAAGCGGCAAAGTCCTGGAGGATTATCGGGACGATGAAGCCGAAGTGGCTTCCGTGAAAAGTTATCGTGAAACAGCGAAAATTTATGATGCCTACGGCTTCCTGCTTCACTTTGAAGATGGCTATGGAAAAATCATGGATTATGAAAGAGGCTTTGATGGTCTTGCGTTATCCATACAGGAATCCCAGACCGATAACGTTTGGGCCCAAGAAACGACTTATCGGATCCAAAAAGATGCAAAGGGGAGGACCCTGTCTTCTGGCGAATCGGGGACGGAGACCAATACACAGGTTTTTGACGGTTCCTATGAATTTCTGCGGGACTGGGACGTTCCTGAGGAGGGTTCCAGGGTGGAGTTTGGACTGTTGGTGGTGACTCCCCCTGAAAATCAAATGTGGCAGAGCTCTATTTTCCCCGTGGCGCGGGATGAATATGAACTGAGCGGGAAGTTCCGCCTGGTCAGTGTCCGGTCGCAGGAAGTTTATATTTTGCCGCGTTATGTTTCGGAAAAGCGTTATTTTGGTTTGAAAATATTGTACGACAAAATCCAGGTCCTCCAGCTCGAAAATGCGCAACCGACCGTTTATGCGGAAATCCCGCTTTTGACAAGATTAACCTGGAATAAGGATTATTTGTTCAAGGCCGATTTTCAGGATCAAAAGCTTGTCCTGGAGATCAATGGGGGCAAGGTTTTGGATTGGCAAATTCCTGATACAGTCGTTTTGCCAAGCTCGGGACAGTTGTCTTTGGGGGTTCGAGGCGGTCAGGTTTCTTTCGATGATCTTGTGAGCGTGCGGCATTTTGTAACAGAAAGACAATATGGAGGCTCCGAAATCCTGACGAGCCGTACTGATGAAAACGGAGTGACGACCTATTACAATTCCAAGGGAGATATTCTCCGGGTCGAGGATCCCGCGAACCAGACGGTTAAAACCTATGAGATCGAAAAATACGAAACAGGGACCCTCAAGAGGAAGAAGGAAACCCTCACGGTGACGTCGCGCAATATTAACGGAGAAGAAATCGTGAGCACATTTGTCACCGAAAATTTTTATGATGCCAACGGACGTTTGCTCCGGTTCATCGATACCGAAGGGGATGTGACGAGCTATACCTATACCCCGGCGGGTGAGATTGAAACTAAAACGTCTCCTGACGGGACACGCACCGAATATCTTTATCAATCAGACAGTAATACCGGGGCGCGTAGCATCACGGAAATTCAATAGAAATGTCTACGAGACGCCTTGGGG
>MHFU01000093.1 GCA_001804345.1 Omnitrophica bacterium RIFOXYB12_FULL_50_7 | reverse complement strand
CTTGATACCCTGCAAAAGCTTTCCATATTGGGCCACATGTCGTTTTAGTTTCATGGGGAAAGCTTACCATGAAGTTTAATATTAATCAATTAATTATTGGTTATAGTGAATTGTCAAGATTGTACGCTCGAAGCGTCGCAGATAACTTCCGCGAGATGTTTACGTGCCGACATGTCCTGACATCCCGCCACCTTGATACTATTCCAGAGGGTGCTGCAAACGATCTTGCAACTCGTAGAAATGATCGGATTCTGCAATCAGCCAATTTCTCTCGCCAGTGGTGAGAGTTTTGGGTCACAGACATAAACAAGCTGGGGATACCTTTGAAAAGGAAGGATGATTACGCGGAGCGGGAGACTACTTCGAAAGCGGCTTGGAGGATGCTAAGCGCCTGAGCGGCAAACCGGCCGGCGCCGTCGAAAAGATAGCCGTTCTGTCCGGAAAGTTCTTCTTGCGGAATATTATCGATGGCATACAAAAGCGCTACGCAGAAATTCCCGCTGTGGTTCGTGTCAAAGTAGGCTTTGACCCGTTGGCTCACCCGGGCACCAAGCCGCCCGGCCAAATCTTTCACCAACACTTGATTATCGGAAAAAGCCACCACGCCAACCTGCTTCTGTTTCGCGATCTCAGGAAGCCGATAGTCGACACTGCCTAGCGTTTTCAGTTCATTGACCCGGCGGCTCTCCTGCTGCTGAGTCATATCCGGAATCACGATTCGCAATTCACTTCGATTGACCGCCGCAAGCCCCAAAAGTTCTTTGAACATCTCCAGCGGCAAGGCATCAATCTGCGCCTGCTCAATCACAAACACCACCGGCTCCGTAAGCTTCACCACCTGCGAAAAATCAGCAACTTTCGAAGGCTCAAGCGGCACTAGTTTTTGAGGCGCAGGGGTCCGTTGCGGTTCAGATGGAATGGGTTGTGACGGTACCGGAGCCGGCGTTCGAAGCGGCTTCACCCGTTCCGGAAGCGTCTGAGGTACTTTTTCAGGAACAATATTTGGATTTACTTCACGATTAGCACGAGGCATCGTTTGCGAAAACTCCGCTCGCTCCCCGCTACCAATTTTGGCGGGTTCAAGAGGTGCCGGAGTTTGTTTAGGCGCGGGCGTTGGCGCCGGCTGCGGCAGTCGAAGCGGCTTCACCCGCTCAGGAAGCGTCTGAGGAACTCTCTCAGGAACAATATTCGGATTTACTTCACGATTTGCCTGAACCGGCGCTATCCGCAACTCGGCACGCTTTGGTTTTTCTTTGTCTTCCGGCTTTATATCAAAATACTTCACAGCCGCTCTAAAAGCACCGGGATCCACCAGATCATCTTCCGTGATCTCCCCTGCCTGGATCCCTGCCAAAACGGCTCTTAGATACGCCTTGGAACCCTCTTCATCGCCAAAATCCAAAAACGGGTCCCAAGTCCTGCCAGACGCCGGCGTCCGCTCCGATGTCCCCTTGTCCCTTTGCGGCACATCTTCTTTTGTTAATGCTTCCCTCATCGCAAAAAGACTCCTCTCACTAAACCTCATAAAGTCTTCGCGAAATGCAACTCTTGCAGTTCGGACATTACCCTCGTCATCGGTGGCCTCATCCATCGGCATTTGATTCCATAGCATGCCCGGCAAAATTTGAATCGCCGGTCTGAGCTGCTCCCATGCTTCGGAACCCGCGTACAACGGAACCAACCATTGATAGGTTGGGAAAAATGCTTCTTCAACCCTAAAGCGCTGAAAGGCTGCGACTTGGGCCTCGTAATCTCTACTATTGCCCATCGATTTAATAAATTCGTTATTGCGATATCGATTGAAGCGCCGCAAATGCTTAACAACTTCCCGCTCCCACGCTCGGTAGACATCTGCGGCCTCTTGCAAGTTTTTATGCTCCCTTATGACCGGCGGTTCCTCGCCCGGGGAAAAATGCCAATAACTTTCCTGAACACTCGCTACAAACATCCCCATCAGCATCACCTGTAGCTCCGCCAGAATCTGACCTAGTTCGGCTTCGGTCATTTCGGGCGGCAGATAAAAAATAAAATCGGTGCGACGGTTCCTTTGCACCCCAGGCCACCCGGGAGTCGACGTCACTTGAATGCCGCGTATCACTAATCCTGCATCCGCACCGAGATCACGCGGCGGGTTTGCTTCAATGACAGGTACCCACTCCCTATTCATGCCGGCCATAAGCAGGAAAAGCTCTATAAATTTAGCGCGATCTTCCTGCGCTCTTATCCCGATACCTGTATCATAGCCAACGCTGAGTTGGATTCTGCGAGGCTCATTTGGATCTCGATATCGCATAATGGCATTCGCCAACTCCTGCGGTTCGCTCGTAATTGGAAAATCAATGCTGTCATGATCCCCGGGCAATCTTACTTTTCCGGCCAAAGGAAGTTTCATCTTTCCGGCTTCTTCCCTTTGCTCTTTGAAAGCTTTCAATATTCCGGAATCTGCAAATGCTTCCTCTAAAGCCTGCTTGCCCCTTCTTTGGTATGACGAATACAGGCCCGGAGTCAAGTTGGAAGTAAAATTAATAATATCGAAAATGCGTTTTTGTTCTAGAGGAGAAAGATCGATGGTAACGACACCGGATTTAATTGCCTCGCAAAGGCCTTCCAGGATGTGAGCTGCGGAGCGTGGCCTTTTTTCGATTATTTCCAAATAGAAATCAAAGTGCTTTTTAGGGTCTCCCCCATTTTGTTGGACAAATGACAAGATTCTAGCCTCTTTTAAAATGAGTCGGAGAATCTGCTGCCGGTTTTCGCCACCGGTCAAACGTGCGAGTTTGGAGATTCTCTCATTCCAAAAAGCCATGTCTTTATAAATGGGAAGCTTGGTATCCATAAAGGCATCCAACAAATACAACGAATCACTACCGCAAACTTTGCCGAGGGCAAAGAGCTCCGACCAATAAGCTTTAAATTCTTCAGGAGTGCATATCTTTCTGAGCTTGGGAAGAATAGATCTCAAAATCACCGCTCCGTTTTCGCGAGTGGCTTTACCGATTTCAACGAAATCAGGCCAATAGGCCATGAATTCCTCAGGGGGGAAGTTGCTTTGAAGGGCGGACAGACCGTGCGGAAATAAAAATTCAGCCCCGTCTCCGCTTGCCAGTGCCAACTCAGCAAGATCTTTCCCTATCCCACTTAGCAGATCTTCCCGGGTTTTGATGAGGTCCTTGAAAGCAGCGATTCCTGCGAATAAATACCCCGTATTAATACCTGCTATTTTGCTCAGCTCGAAAAAGTCAGGCCAATGGGCTCGAAATTCTTTGGGAGTAAATATGGATCTGAGTACCGAGATACCATCTCTGAATAAAAAGCCTGCATTCTTACCGCTCGCTACACCCAGACGTATAAAATCAGACCAAAAGGCATTAAGTTCTTCGGCAGTGAAGTTTTGCTTCAATGCTAAAAGACCCTGACATAATAAAAGCTCAACACTTCTGCCCTTCCCTGCCGCATTGCAAAGCTCAACAAGATCGTGGCCTATCCGCTTAAGATCATTTTGATTTTTGATAAACTCTCTCATTTGCAGAAGACCGTCATGAAATAGAAACACCATATTCTCGCCGCATTCCAAACCTAATCGAAAGAAGATCGGCCAATAATTTTGAAATCCTTCTGGTGTAAAAGCTTTTTTGAGTTCAGAAAGGCTTGGATCAAATAAATACCAGGCCTGCCGACCGCTGGCCACACCTAGCCGCATAAGATCAGGCCAATAAATCTTTAGCTCGTCGAGCGTAAAGATTTTTTCTAGCTCTGGGAGAATTTCAGTAGCGAAGTTCTTGAAATTATTGGGATAATTTCGGTAAGACCTGGCAAACTCAATAAGATCATCCGTCACCCCGACAGTCCTCAGGATTCTTTGCGTAGCTTCAGGCAATTGAGCCCACGGAATTTTTGTCATTGGCTCAAGCTTCGTCCTGTAATCCTCTTCTGTTGTCCGCAATTCTTCCCGTTTTTGTTTTTCTGTGTCTTCCGGCTTTATATCAAAATACTTCACAGCCGCTCTGAAACTATTTGGATCCGGCAAATCATTTTCCGTGATATCCCCTGCTTGGATCCCTGCCAAAACGGCTCTTAGATACGCCTTGGAACCCTCTTCATCGCCAAAATCCAAAAATGGATCCCAGGTTTTAGCGGACGTCACTGCTTGTCCTGATAGCTTCTCTTCCTCCCGCGGTTTCTCTTCTTTTGTTAACGCCTCGCGCATCGCAGAAAAGCTTTTCTCACTGAGCCTCATCAAATCGTCGTGAAAGGCAACTCTTGCGGGCCGGACCAGTCCATCATCACCGTGCGGCTCACCCATCGGCATTTGATTCCATAACATGCCCGGCAAAATTTGCATTACTGGTCTGAGCCGATCCCAAGCATTGGAGCCACTGTATAAGGGAACAAGCCACCGATAAGTTGGGAAAAACGCTTCCTCAACTCTAAAGCGCTGAAATGCTTCGGCTTGCGCTTCGTATTCTGACATCTCTTTCCCGGGGTTATGGATATATTCGATATTCCGGTATTGATTAAACCGCCGCAAATGCTGAACGACCGCCCGTTCCCATAAGCGGTAAATATCTGCTGTTTTCTGCAACTGTTTATGATCCCTTATGACAGGAGGTTCCTGGCCAGGGAAAAGATGCCAATAACTTTCCTGAATACTCGCGACAAACATCCCCATAAGCATAACCTGCAAATCCCCCAGGATCTGGCTAAGTTCGAATTCTGTCATCCCGGGGGGGAGATAAAAAATAAAATCTGTTCGCCGATTCTTGCTTTGGCCTACCCACCCGGGAACCTTGCTCACTTCAATGCCTCGTATCACTAGCCCTGCATCGGCGCCAGCATCGCGAGCGGGATCCGCCTCAAGCATCGGCACCCACTCTCCATTCGTCCCGGCCATGAGTAAATAAAACTCCATCAACTTACCGCGATCTTCCTGAGCTCTTATTCCAATTCCCGTGTCATACCCTATGCTGATTTGAATCTGTTTCGCTTTCTTGTTATCTTGATACTTTATAATTTCGTGCGCTAGAGCCTGAGGCTGGTCGGTTATTTGAAAATCCGTTGAATATGAGTGACCTTCCTGGTTTCTTTCTCCCCTTACCTTGCCACCAAGTGGCAATTGTCTCGTCATGCCGGCTTTTTCCTTGATATCTTGTAGCGCCTGCAACAATCTAAAATGTTCTATGAAGATTTTATCCATATCTTCTTGTTTAATATTATAAAAAGTCGCCAGTCCCGGGCACATCACAAGGCTGACCCACAGCCATTCTTTCTCCGAACTTCTCTCAAAACCGCCGGTGGGATCATTGATAAAAGAAGTCGAACTTCCATAAATTTCTCCGGCGTTTGCTCCGCCGTGTTCTGGAATTATCCGTAATGTTTCATAAAAAGCTTCCCTTAATGTGCCCGGCATTTCAAAAAATGTCGGGCTTAGGAAAAGTTCGTTAAGGGCTTGATATGCCTGAATTGTATAAAATCCTGCATGCTGTGGAATAGCTCGGATTGCACTGCAAACGATAACTTTTTCATTTGCCGCTAAAGCGTATAAGTTTTCATTTGAAAGAAACTCATTTAATTTACCGTAAGCATCAAAAGTAAATCCCTCTACATATTGAGGGATCGCTTTCACGGCTTCCCAAACAAGCTGACGGCTCGAAGGTTCTAACTCATCTATCTTTCTATTGGAAAGAATTACATTCACTCCTCCCAAAGCCCCGGCCGAAGCGCCTGTAGCAAATCGGGGAATAATTTGCACGGCTTCAAGAACAGTGCGTCGTTCGGTTTGCGGCAAGGCATAAAACCCATCGTTCAAAAGAATTACATTAAAGCTATCAAAAGCATCCTTAAAATGCATTTTGAGATCTTGAGCAATGCGTCTTGTCGCTTCAAAAACCATTTGTCGTTCACCGGGTTCTAATTTTTCAAT
>MHFU01000092.1 GCA_001804345.1 Omnitrophica bacterium RIFOXYB12_FULL_50_7 | reverse complement strand
AATCTTTGGAGATGCGGGTTCCAAAGTTGTTATCGAAAAGAAGCTTGAAGGCGAGGAGCTTTCGATCCTGGTGCTGACGGATGGAAAAAAGATCATTCCTCTGGCGAGCGCGCGCGATCATAAACGGGCGTATGACCATGACAGAGGGCCGAACACGGGGGGCATGGGCGCTTTTTCTCCAAGCATGAAGATCCCGGAGGCTGAGATCGGGGGGATTATCGATATCGCGGTGCGTCCGATCCTTGAAGGAATGGCGCAGGACGGGATGTCCTACCGAGGCGTTCTTTATGCCGGGATCATGATGACCAAGGACGGGCCGTTCGTGCTGGAGTATAATTGTCGGTTTGGGGACCCCGAAACTGAGGTGATCCTTCCACGTCTGCGCTCCGATCTTTTGCCTGTGATGGTGCAGGTTGCCAACGGTTGCTTGGAAATGGAGAGTCTTGAATGGTATGACAAAGCGTGCATTGCGGTCGTGATGGCTTCAGGCGGGTATCCGGGTTCTTATGAAAAAGGTTTTCCGATCCGGGGGCTTGATACTGCGAAGGGACAACAGAATGTGGCGGTTTTTCACGCCGGTACGGCATTGAACGCGCAAAAGCAGGTCGTGACGGCTGGGGGGAGAGTGCTCGTCGTGACGGCGTGGGGCGATACGTTAAAAACTGCGCATGAACGTGTTTATCAAGTGATCACACAAATCCATTTCGAGGGCGGTTTTTGCCGTCGGGACATCGGCCAGAAGGCCATGGCGCCGCATTTTATTTGAAATTGAAGGGTATGCGGTGCCATACTGTTAACCTTTAAATTTGATCATAGAGAACAGTATGGAGGTGCTCAGATGAACGAACTTGTTTCAATTGTAATGGGGAGTGATTCAGATCTGGAAGTGATGCGGGAAAGTGCCGACGTTCTGAAGGAATTCGGAGTATCCTACGAAATGCAGGTGCTTTCGGCACACCGGACACCGATCCTTGTCGCGGATTTTGCGACCCAAGCGACGCAAAAAGGCCTCAAGGTTATCATTGCCGGTGCCGGTGGGGCCGCGCATTTGGCCGGGGCCGTGGCTGCGAATACGATCTTACCGGTGATCGGGGTGCCGCTGGCGGCAACTCAGATGAATGGTTTGGACGCGCTTTTGGCTACTGTTCAGATGCCGGCCGGTGTTCCGGTGGCAACGGTGGCTGTAGGAAAACCCGGCGCGCGCAATGCCGGTCTTTTGGCCGTGCAGATCCTGGCTCTTTCGGACACGAAACTGGCGGAGAAGCTAAGAAAATTTAAGGAATCTTTAGTGGAAAGCAGCCGGGAAAAGAACAAAAAGTTGCAGGAAAAGATCAAGTAAACGCGTGGAACAAATAATGGGAGGATAGGCATGAACCAGTTTATGTTGGTCGCAATTATTGCGGTGGCCGTGTTTCCGGTGTTTTTTCTGCTAAGGCATATCCTGGGCGGTATGTTTGGACTTTACCGCATAGTTCCCGTGAATGAGACGCATATCCGGATCCTTCAAAATACAAAAACGATCTTTTCCTCTCGGGAAGGCAAAAGCGCTTATTGGGTCATCCCGTTCATCACAAAGCTGCACAAACTTCCGCTTTGTAACCTGGCGATTCCCGTGAATGATATCAAACTAAACGACAAGGACATGGCCAAGTTTGTTTGCGATCTGATGTGCTTCATCAATATCAAAAATATCAATCTCGCTGTGGAGAGATTGATATTGACCGATACGTCCGCGGAGATGGGTTTTGATTTCGTGAAGTTGTCGGAAGATCTGCGGGCCATTATGGAAAGCGTCGGTCGTACGGTCACCACCAAACAAACGATTCTGGATATTTATATGAATCGTTCGCTTCTGGACCAGGCAATCACCAAAGAAGTCGAACAGGTTTTCCCCAAGTGGGGGATCGAGCTTGTGGACCTCGAATTGAAGGACATTAAGGACGCGCCGGGGAGTACGATCATTCAGGATATCGAAAGAAAGGTCGCAGCCGAAATTCGTCGCGATGCGGATATCCGGGTCGCTACCACGACCAAAGAGGCGGAGCTTGCCAAAGCCGAAGCCGAGGAAACTTACCGGAAAAGACAGATCGAAAAGGATAAACAGATCGGCATCTCGGAACAGTCCAAGAACCAGGATATTGCATTAAAAGAGGTGGAAGCCAATAGCCAGCGTATCGAGGCTTTGCGGAAACTCGAGGTTGGAAAAGCCGAGATCGAAAAGCAGAAGATCGAACAGCTCGCCATGGCTCAAAAATTAAAATTCACGCTTGAGGCAGAAGGTCAATCCAACCAGATCCAAACCGTCGGGAAAGCCGAAGCGGACATTATCAGGATCAAAAAGGAAGCGGACGCGGCCGGGACATTGAAGCTTGCCGCCGCTTTAAAGGAATTCAATGATGTTGCGCTGAGCGTAAAAATGCTAGATGTTCAAAAAGAGGTCTTGCTTGGCAAGTATCAGGCCTTGGCTCAGGCTATTCAAAAGGCGGATATCAAGTGGATCCTTTCTGGTGAAAATGCGCAGAAGTTCTTTGGAATCAATCTGGACGCCCAGGGCGGTGCGAACATGCACCAGTTCCTTCAGGAAAGTGGTATGGACCTGGAGAAGTTGAAAGCTTTATTGAAAAAGAGTGGGAAAGACCAATCCAAGGCAGCCTAGCACTCGTCCCTATTGATTTTGGGTAGGGTTGGTGCCCTGTATGCGGAGGTTTCGAACATCGTGATGGTAACGTCTGGAGTGATTAAGATCGATAGCCATGATCCGGATATGGCGCTTATTCGGGAAGTGGCCAACGCCTGCGAAGCGGGCAAAGTCATCGCGTTCCCCACGGAAACGGTTTATGGGATCGGCGGAAAGATGAGCGCTCCGGGGATCGAAAGGCGGCTTCGTGAGATCAAAGGGCGTTCGGACACAAAACCTTTTGCCTACCATATAGGCGATTGGGAGATGCTCGATGCGCTTAAAGTCAAAAAAACACCGCTTGTTCGTGCAATGGCCCAGCAGTTCTGGCCAGGCCCGGTGACGCTAGTGGTTTCTGATCTTGCCGGCCAAAAGATCGGGATCAGGTTTCCGAGGAACAAGATCGCGCTTGCTTTGATCCAGGAGGTCGGGGAGCCGCTCATCGCGACTAGTGCGAACGGGAGCGGGAAGCCCTCGTCGCATACAGCACACCAAGTGGTTGAGCAATTGCGAGGTGCTTTCGATCAACTGATCGATGGCGGTAAGACCGAGCTGATGCTTGATTCGACGGTTGTGGACCTTACGGGAGAAATCCCGATCGTTCTCCGCAAAGGGGCGCACGGCGCGGATGTGGAGAAAGCTGTCGAAAAGATTATATCCGGAAAATGTCCGCGTAAACGCATCTTGATCGTTTGCACCGGAAATTCCTGCCGCTCACCGATGGCGGAAGGGTTGCTCAAGCACGAGATTAAGAAAAGGGGATTGTCCTCTGAGATTGAGGTCGTTTCCTGCGGGACAAGTGCGCGGGACGGACTTCCGTGCACTTTTGAGGCGGAGTTCGTGCTACGCAATCGCGAGATTGACTTTTGCGGGTTTCGCAGCCGGCGTTGTCGAAAAGGAGATCTGTGGAGCTCGGATCTGGTTCTCGCGATGGCGGTACAGCATGCGGAGGATGTGGCGGCCATGCTACCTTCAGCGAAGGAAAAGACGATAACGCTGAACGTTGAAGATCCGATCGGATTGGGCATGCAAGTTTACGAGAAGACCCTGCTTGATATCGAATCAAAAATGAAACAATATATGAACCGGATCCTCCAGCTGGATCAACCCTAAAGGCGAGAATTATGATGAAACCTAAGATTGCGATCGCGGCCGATCATCGAGGCATTCAACTGAAGAATGTGTTGATCGATTTTCTCAAGAACAAGAATTTCGATGTTATTGACTGCGGTGCTTTTACTGACGAGTCTTGTGATTATCCGGATTTTATTTTTGCCGCGGCCGAAAAAGTGTCCAGCAAAGAATGCCACCGAGCGATCGGAATCTGTTATACCGGGATCGGGAGCACGATCGCGGCGAACAAAGTTGATGGCGTTCGTGCGGCGCTTTGCCAAAACATCGAACAAGCGCGTCTTTCCCGGGGGCATAATGACTCCAATATGCTGATCCTGGGCGCGGGGTTTTTGCCGCAGGATATTATCTTTCCGCTCGTGGATACCTGGCTCAACACACCATTTGAAAGGGGACGACATGAGGTCCGTGTTAACAAAATTAGGGTTTATGAAAAGAAACATTATCGATCAAACGCATCTTAAAAAGACCGATCCGGATATTTATAACGCGATTCGGGCGGAAGTCCGACGGCAGAACGAGAATATTGAGCTGATCGCGAGTGAAAATTTCACTTCACTTTCTGTTCTCGAGGCGATGGGTTCGGTCCTGACGAATAAATACGCCGAAGGGTACCCGGCGAAGCGGTGGTACGGCGGCTGTGAAAATATGGATGTAGTCGAACAGCTGGCAATCGATCGCGCGAAACAGCTTTTCGGGGCCGAGCACGCGAATGTCCAACCTCACAGCGGGACCTCGGCCAATATTGCGGTCTTTATGGCGCTGCTGGAACCGGGGGACAAGATCCTGGGGATGGATTTGACGCATGGCGGCCATTTGTCGCATGGTCATAAAATGAATTATTCCGGGAAATTTTATACGATCATTCCCTACGGTGTCAGTCCGAAGGACGAGAGAATCGATTATGACGCCTTAGAGCAGCTGGCCAAAGAGCATAAGCCTAAAATGATTCTTTTGGGCGCATCGGCGTATCCGCGGATCATTGATTTTGCGCGCGGACGGAAGATCGCCGATCAAGTGGGGGCACTTCTTGTGGTGGATATGGCGCATTTCGCGGGGCTTGTGGCCACAGGGCATCACCCCAGTCCCGTGCCCTATGCGGATGTTGTGACCACGACAACGCACAAAACCCTTCGTGGACCTCGCGCGGGACTGATTCTTTGCAAAGAAAAATACGCGAAAGCGATTGATTCCGCCGTGTTTCCAGGCATCCAGGGCGGGCCACTCATGCATGTGATTGCTGCGAAGGCGGTGGCGCTCAAGGAAGCTTTGAGTCCAGAGTTTAAAGAATATAGCGCTCAGATCGTGAAGAATGCCAAGACGCTTGCCAGCGCGATGGTCGCGCGCGGTTGGAGGATTGTCTCTGGTGGCACGGATAATCATCTTATGCTCGTGGACGTGACGGTGAAGGGTTTTAATGGAAAACAGGTCCAGGAACTTTTGGATAAAGTGAAGATCACGGTGAATAAGAACATGATCCCGTTCGATAAAGAATCACCCTTTAAAGGATCCGGGGTCCGGTTGGGAACGCCTGCCGTGACCACGCGCGGTATGAAAGAAAAGGATATGGAACTTATCGCCGAGCTTATCGATGAAACGCTCAAGGCTTCCACCGACGAGGCGAATCTCGCGAGAGTTCTTTCGCGGGTCGAAGCCCTGACTCAGAAGTTCCCGCTTTATCCGGAACTTCAATAAAAGAAAAGATAGCCTCGCTGTTTTCCTTCGAAAACATTGTGCGGGACTGGCAAAAACAGAAAAGAGACCGCCATGCGTTGTCCTTTTTGCAAGCAGGATTCTGACAAGGTGATCGATTCGCGTGCGGCGAATGAGGGGGAAGTGGTCCGCCGAAGGCGCGAGTGTACGGCTTGCAGTAAGCGATTTACCACGTATGAGAGGGTTGAGGAGATTCCGATGTTCGTGGTAAAAAAGGACCAGCGTCGTGAGGCGTATGAGCGTTCCAAAGTTCTTGCCGGGGTGTATAAGGCATGCGAGAAGCGTCCCGTGCCGCTCGCGGCTCAGGAAAAAGTCGCGGATGATCTCGAGACCACGATCCGCGAAAAATATGACCGGGAGGTTCCTTCCCGGATCATCGGGGAGTTCATCATGCAGCGGCTC
>MHFU01000091.1 GCA_001804345.1 Omnitrophica bacterium RIFOXYB12_FULL_50_7 | reverse complement strand
ATCGAAAAGCTGCTAAAACAATAATTTTTTAAACACTAGTACCGCATAACATTTGAAATTAGGGGTATGCGGTACAGCACTGTTAACCCCTAAAATCGAATGGAAACAGTACTAGGTTCACAGCGAGGGTCAGAAAATGAATCGTTACGAAAACGTGGGGAAGGCGGAGCTGAAGATCGGGGACAAGAAAATCGAGCTTCCCATTTATGAGGGGACCGAGAACGAACGTGGGATCGATGTCTCAACATTGCGTGAGGCGACAGGGCATATCACCGTGGACCCCGGCTACATGAACACGGGATCCTGCACAAGCAACATCACTTTCATTGATGGCGATAAAGGGATCTTGCGGTACCGTGGCATTCCCATCGAGGAGCTCGCAGAAAAGGCCTCTTTTATTGAAACGGCCTACCTCCTGATCTTTGGAAAGCTTCCGACGAGCGAAGAGCTTACCGCTTTTTCCAACGGCTTGACTGAAAACGCGCCGCTGCATGAAGACATCAAGAAGTTTTTTGACGGTTTTCCGAGCGCGACGCACCCCATGGCTATTTTGTGCTCGGTCGTGTCGGCCCTGTCCGGGTATTATCCGTATTCCCTTGATCCGAAGCGCGATGAAAGTGAGATTACCTCAACGGCATTTCAGTTGATCTCCAAGGCCAGGACGATTGCGGCTTATTCTTACCGGAAATCCGTGGGGGAGCCGTTCATTTATCCCCGTGAAAAATTCAAATATTGCCAGAATTTCCTGCACATGATGTTCTCTTATCCGGGGGAAGACTATGTTCCGGATCCCGATATGACCCGTGCCCTCGAGTTGGTTCTGATCCTCCATGCCGATCATGAGCAGAATTGCAGTACCTCGACCGTGCGTCTTGTCGGAAGCGCCAGGACGAATTTGTTCGCCTCGGTCGCGGCTGGCATTTGCGCGCTTTGGGGGCCCCTGCACGGCGGCGCTAACCAGGAAGTGATGGAGATGCTGGAGGATATTAATGCCTCGGGTGAGAAGATCGATCATTACATTAACGAGGCGATGAAACCGGGTTCGACCAAGCGTCTGTCCGGTTTTGGACACCGTGTTTACAAGACCTATGACCCGCGTGCAAAGGTTTTAAAAGAAGCCTTCCATCGTTTAGTCCATGGGAAAAGCAAATTCCGCGGCAAAGAGGAGCTTCTGGAGATTGCCCTGAGGCTTGAGGAGCGGGCGCTCAAGGAGGATTTTTTTATCAGTCGCAAGCTTTATCCCAATGTCGACTTTTACAGCGGCCTGATCTATAACTTCCTGGGGATTCCCACGGCCATGTTTCCCGTAATGTTTGCCATAGGACGCGTTCCCGGATGGATTGCTCACTGGAAGGAAATGCGAGAAACGAAACCCCCGCGTATCGGCCGACCCCGCCAAATCTATACGGGTCCCGCCAAGTCAAGCTACATCCCGATCGAGCAGCGCACGTGACATGCAGAATATGCCTCCTGTTTGAAGATTCCTTTTCAGTTTCGATCCGGGATGAGGTAAACAAGACCCGAGGGATCTTACAGATCGACTTGTAATTCGAGGGTTTGGCGAAATTGCAAGTGACAGATTCCTTCCCGGGATTCCGGAGGATCAGGACTCCGGAAAAATTGTCGGAGCGACAGAAAAGAGTTCTCTCTTAGCCTCTTCAGCCATTACGAATCGAAGAACATCAAACCTTTGAGGGAAAATGCCGTTATAAGAGTAGACTGTTCATGCGGGTGTTCGAATCTTAAAGTTAACAAGGCGAAAGAAAGGATTTCTGCTATGGTTTCAAAGAACAGAACCCCGTGCTCCGGGACCGACACCGTCCTGTCACACGTGATGCTTCCCCTGCACACCAATCATTACGGCAGCATCCACGGCGCCGTGATACTTGGATTCATCGATGAGGTTGCGTTCGTGGCCGCAACACGACTGACCGGCAAAAATGTCGTTCTTGCTGCCGTCAACCACGCGTCCTTTGACCATCCGGTCAAGGTCGGGAGCCTGCTGACGCTTCGCGCAAATATCAGTTCGATCGGCCACACCTCTGTGAAGCTCAAGGTCACATTCGAGGCCGAAGATCTCAAGACAAAAAAGACCCTCCGGATCGGTTCGGCGGATCTGGTCATGGTGGCGGTGGATCCCAAGGGTCGTCCCACAAAGATCGGGCGGTAACCCGGGGCGGAAGTCAAGGAGACGTCGTTTCACATGAGAGATGAAAAGATCTTTTATTACCCGAAAGAAAAATTGGAAGAGATCCGGGATCGGACGCTGAGCGCGTTCATTAACCGGAAGCTTTATCCCTTTAGCCCCTATTACCGGAAACTCTTTGACCAGCACCATATCGATCCCAGGAAGATCAAAACGGCGAAGGATCTCCAGAATATTCCGTTCACTTCTAAAGAGGACCTGATCAACGTTCTCACGAGCAACCCTCTTGATTTTGTCCTTCAGCCCGATGAGGCTTCGATCAGGCGGTCTGCTTCCGCCGCGGAACTTTTCGGGTTGGCATGGAACAAAACGTTCTACGGAGCGGAGCGCGTGAGGGAAGACCTTGAAAATGAATACAAGCCCATATTCCTCACGGTGACGACCGGGACCACCCGGACCCCCGTCTCCTTCCTTTATACAGCCGCTGACCTGCAGAGGTTGCAGCTTTACGGTCGTCGTTTGGGGACTATTCTCGGTTGTCTTCCCAAAGATCGCGCCTTGAACCTTTTTCCGTACGCCCCGCACCTGGCCTTCTGGCAAACGGCCTTTACCGGGTTTGCGAGCGATATTTTTATTTTCAGCACCGGAGGTGGCAAGGTCTTCGGGACGGAATTGAGCGTCCAGACACTCATGAAGATCAAACCCAATATCCTGATCGGGACGGCGGATTTTGTCTATCACGTGCTGAACACCGCCAAGGAAAAAGGATGCGACCTGGGATTTGTGAAAACCATTGCGCTCGGCGCGTCTCGCGTGCCGCGTGGGTTCAAACTAAAGCTCACGGAATTGATGAAGTCCATGGGCGCGACGGAGATACGCGTACTTGGCACCTACGGATTTACCGAGGCGCGTGGGGCCTGGACCGAATGCCCTTCCCCGGAAGGATCTTCGAGCGGGTACCACCTCTATCCGGACCAGGACATCCTGGAAGTGATCGACCCTGTGAGCGGACGCGTTGTCGGCGAAGGGGAGGACGGTGAGATCGTTTATACCTCGATCTCCGGCCGAGGGTCCTGCGTGCTCCGGTACAGGACCGGGGACCTTGTCAAAGGCGGGATCACCTACGCGTCGTGTCCGCATTGCAAGCGGACCCTGCCCCGTCTCTCAAGCGACATTTCAAGGGCTTTCAATGTGAAGAACCTTCAGCTTTCGAAGATCAAAGGGACGCTTGTGAACTTGAACCATCTGGAGTACCTTTTAGACGACGAAAGAATGATCGACCAGTGGCAGATCGAGATCGCGAAGAGGCACGACGATCCGTACGAAGTTGATGAACTAAATGTTTATCTTAAGGCGTGCGGGCATGTGGACGAAGCCGTTTTTGTCAAAAAACTGAACGAAAAAATAGCGGCCTCTTGCGAAATGAACTTCAACCGGATCGAGTTTGTTACGGCGGAGGAGATCCGGCGACGGTTGGAGCTGGATTCGTCAGTCAAAGCGAAAAAGATTGTTGATCGACGGCCACAGGTTTAAACGGTAAGGGAGGAGCTGATGAAAAGGATTGCGATCGTGAACGGCGTTCGGACGCCTTTTATCAAGGCCTGGGAATCCTTTGACAATATCCCGGCGCATCACCTTGGTGCCATGTGCGTGACCGAACTCCTTCAGCGGACTGAGCTTGACGGACGCTTGGTCGATGAAGTGGTGATGGGGTGTGTGGGTCAGCCCGCAGAGGCCTCGAACGTGGCGCGCGTAATCAGTCTTCTTGCCGGGATCTCGCCGGAGAAAAAAGCGTACACCGTAGGACGTAACTGTGCTTCGGGGTTTGAGGCGATCACGAGCGCGGCCGAAAAGATTCAATGCGGCGTCGATGAGATCGTGATTGCGGGCGGTACGGAATCCATGTCCAACATGCCGATGCTCTTTAAGAAAGAGACCGCGACACTTTTCCTGAAACTTTCCAAAGCGAAGACCTTTTCCCAAAAACTGCAGATCATCTCAAAAATGCGGCCGCATCACTTTGCCCCGATACCGTCCCTCATGCTCGGTTTGACCGACCCCGTCTGCGGACTCAACATGGGACAAACGGCCGAGCTTCTCGCCAAGGATTTCGGGATCTCGCGCGAGGAGCAGGACCGGTTCGCGCTGGAGAGCCACCGGCGCGTCGAGGCCGCACAGGAGAAATTACGCGAGGAGACCCTGGACGTTTTCGTTCCTCCCGATTACAAGGTGTGCGTCCGGGACGATAACGGGGTCCGGAAAAATCAGACGTTTGAGGCGCTTCAAAAACTCAAGCCGATCTTTGAAAAACATACGGGAACCGTCACGGCCGGGAATGCGTCGCAGATCACGGACGGTGCCTGCGCGCTTCTTGTGATGTCAGAAGAAAAAGCAAAGCAGATGGGCTACGAGGTCCTCGGATATCTGCGCGACTATGTTTGTGTCGGGCTCGAACCGGCGCGCATGGGGCTCGGCCCGGCACTTGCGATCGAGAAAATATTAAAAAAGAATTCTATGACTCTCAAGGATATCGATCTTTTCGAGATTAACGAGGCCTTCGCGGTCCAGGTCCTGGCCTGTCTGCGTGCGCTTGCGTCCCCGGAATTTTCTAAAAAATACTTTCCGTCGGGAGTGCCGGTAGGCGAGATCCCCCGGGAAGCCCTGAACGTGAACGGAGGCGCCATCGCGCTCGGACATCCCGTCGGGACAAGCGGGGCGCGCCTTGTGTTGACCTGTTTGAAGGAAATGAAACGCCGGTCCTCGAGGCGCGGGCTTGTTTCGGCCTGTATCGGGGGCGGTCAGGGCGCGGCCCTTATCCTGGAGAGATAAAAATGACGCCCAAGTCTCCGTTTTCTTTTCATGAAAGGCGACTTGGACAGTCCCAATACCTATCAATTTTAACGGAGTTGAAATTGGGGCAGTCCAAACTGCCATTTTGGAAAAGAAATAAAAAGTTTGGGCTGTCATGATTACCCGTAATTTTTTGAAAGGAGAATCATGTCGATTAACATCCATCTGAAAGATGAACACGGCATCGTCCGGATCGAATTCGATCATCCGGAAAAAGAGGTTAATTTGCTGGATACGGCCACCATGCTGCAGTTGCGGGAAATACTGGGCGCCGTCCAAAAGCGGACCGATCTTGTTGCCGTGCTTGTGACGAGCGCGAAACCAAAGATCTTCATTGCCGGAGCTGACATCCATGAGATCGAGAACTTCAAGGATCGGGCGGAGAGGATCGAAAAGGCCGAGGGCGGAAAAACCATTCTCAGGATGCTCGCCGATATCAAGGTCCCGACGATCGCCGTGATCAACGGGGCATGCCTCGGAGGAGGATTCGAATTATCGTTGGCGTGCCGGTACCGTGTCGCAAGTTTTGCGGACGCAGTCAAGATCGGACTGCCTGAAGTCCAGCTCGGGATCCTGCCGGGATTCGGGGGCACCCTCAGGCTTCCTGAACTTATCGGGATCGTCAAAGCGCTGCCGCTTATCCTGGCCGGCAAAGTGGTTGGTGCGAAGGAAGCCCTGAAATTGGGTCTTGTCGATCGGCTTTTCCAGGAAAAAAATCTGCTTTCTCAGGCGATCGAGTTTGCAAAGGCCTTGGCGGAGGGGAGAGAGAAGGTCACAAAACGGTCTTTGCCGTGGTTCTTTGAAAAGAGCGCGTTGGGCCGCACGCTTGTTTATCGGACTGCGACGAAGAACACTCTGAAGCAGACGCGCGGTTTTTATCCCGCCCCGCTCAAAGTGATCGATGTGATCCGAAAAACCTACGGGCTCTCTGAAAAC
>MHFU01000090.1 GCA_001804345.1 Omnitrophica bacterium RIFOXYB12_FULL_50_7 | reverse complement strand
CCTTTGGGTCCTGTAATATCCGGGCGGAATTTTGCCAAAAACATCTCACTGAATGATTGAGCGTCAGGTACAGCGGCCATCAGGGGCTCAACCGCCTTGAGAATACCCTCCGCATACTTCTTCACATCCTCCATGACCATGGACATCTCCTCAGGACTCAATGAAAATTCCGGACGAGGCGAGCTCTGAAGATTGCGCGCAACCTTCCCCATGTATCCCGGCAAATATTGCGACTGGATCTTGGCAATGTGGAGCTTGATCAGCTGCGTCTTCTGAGCAGCCTGGGCATTCAGATCCTTGATCTTCCTCAAATTCTTCCACTCGGGAGAAACATAGATCTCCCGCAAGAAGGAATGTAATTCCGCGCCGATCAGAGCCATCTTCTTCACGACAAAATCTTTCTTGTCCCGGAACCCGTAGATCCTGCCGTCGTAGTCAAAGGCATGAAGATTGTCAAGATCGTGGCCCTCTTCGTGGACCGCCGTATGTTCCTTGTGAGACTTCAACATGAAGGTGTAACGCAGATACTCCTGCGGCCGTCCGAACGGCTCACTCGCCCCCGTCTCCCCGTCCCTGATCATAAATCTCGCCGGCAAATGCTTCGGATCAAGAAGAATATCTCCTCCGATGCCGTCCGCTTTAGGCTTGAAGGTTGCGTGCATCAGAGTCTCTTCATCAAGCCCGTATTTTGAAATGAGTTCATCAAGAAAATCCGCAAGATTTTGAAGGATCCATTTTACCGTCGCCCGCTTCACATTGAGATCCCGCGAATTCAATTTTTCGAGGATCTTGTCTTTTTCGGAATGCTCAAGACGGCGGATCACACCACGAAGCTCACGCAATTTTTGCGAAGCGGCCTTAGCTCCAAGCGCGGTCACCAGAGCCACCTCCAAGGAACGCATCAGAGTGCTTTCATAATCCGCCCAATTGCCGGCCGCGGCGAGCGAATCGAGATCTTTTTTCGCAGCATTAGAGAGAATTCCATCTTGCAACGGCCTGACGCTAAGCCACGGACTCGCCTGGCCCGCCACAGGCCTTGCGGCCTGATCTTCCAGGACTTGCTGGACTCCCGCCGCTAAAGCGTTTGCCGCTGCGGCATCCAGAGCTTTTACGTTTTCCGGATCGTTCAGTTCGCTTTCGGCGATAAGGAACGGGATCGAAAAATGATCGGTCAGGTATTTACGAAGCTCCGGATCACGCATGGCCGCCTTCTTCGAAACACGGCCCGCGATAACAGCTCGCTCCGCCACAGACCTCACATCTTTTTTCGGGAAGATATCCGTGAAATGCGCAAGCGCGGCGATCGCGGCATCCTCTCCGAGACTTGCGGTCAAATATTCCTCAAAAGCCGCGGCAAGGAGTTCCTGATAGGCCTCTTTTGCGATAGCCCTTTCCTCGACGGTCCCGGTCTCCATCCAAGCCTTATAATTCCTGAGCGCCTCAAGGGCCGTCTTATTGAGACGATCTCCTAAAACCAGTTCATCCTCGATGGCGCTCCAAACCGTCCTTGCCTCAGCCCGGCCAAGCGCTTTCAAAGTCAGGGCATCATTCAGGGATGCTTGCGCGTCAGCAGGAACAACCTGTTTATTATTCAGCAAAGCTCCTGTCGGGATCAGGCTGGCGCCCATCGCCTTAAGTCTTGCGAGAGCCCCGCGATCGTTATGCGCATGCTCCCAGAGGGCTTTCCGTAACTCCCGATCTTTCAACTCGATGCCATACTCACCTTTTCTCGCGTTTTCAAGAATTTCAGGAAGATCCTGCGCTATTTCTGTCAGGCCGGACCTCAACGCGCTTTGCTGGGCCGATTTCTTGAATTCTTCAAAACGTTTCCCGCGAGACTGGAATACCCAAATACGCGCCGCGAGATAGATCCCAAAAAGTCCGTTGGCAATCTGTGAGGCGAAGAAAAATGGAAGCAACCCGAAAAACGACACAACACCAGCAACGACCAGCGCAGCCGCAACGCCCAAGGCCATCGCTTTCCACCCGGGCTTGCTGACAGGATCGAGATAACTCAGGATCTTTTTCACCTCCGGATTGTACTGATGATCGCGGTAGAGGTAATAGACGGTCCAGGTGCGAGTCTCGTCCGAACCGCGATTTCCGCGAACGATGCCCTCAAGCTCCGCCCAATCGTGCTTCTCGACAAGCTTCCGGGTCCTCATCCGGTAATTCGCTTCCTCGATTCCGCGTCGGCCGTCTGCTGTAGTAACAAATTCCGGAGCGACCGGCGGGAGCCATCCTGTATATTCTGTCACCTTGACCTGCACGTATTCCGGAGCCGGTAAAAGGAGCGGCGACAAAAGTTTGCGCGAAAGCTGCTCTTTTTTGGGCTCATGGAACAGAACCTGCCGCGACACCTGAGCAATAGAGATCAAAATATCCTGAGCGAAAAAATTATTTCGTTCATCTTTTTCGGTATAAAATCGATCCAGGAATTCTTTCGCCTTGGCCTGATCGGCGGTTCCCGCAGCCACGGAGCGTTTTTTGAGCTCATAAAGCATCCAGAGTTGTTCCTTAGGGGATGCACCGCGAAGCGCGCTCATAAACCCGTCAAAATCAATTTCAGATTTCATCCATGTGCCCACAACCTCCTGGATTCGTGGCCACGTAAAATCCAGACTCATGTCTTCGACGACATCATCGCCTGAGGGACGTTCGAAGCTCCCTCCTGTTTCAGTCGATACTGTGCCACTCACCCTGGCCTGTTCCAGTACCTGCCTCAAATGTTCATTGGCCACATTAACAGCATGGATAAAGAGATCGTCCGTCGCACCCGGCCTGCTCCCGGCTTCCTGTGCGGCTTTTTCAGCCACCCTGAGCGCGTTACTCGCTTCAGCAACATTCGCCGCACCCGGCCTCATGTGTGTTATATCGGAAGCGCTATACAACTGGAATTGCAGGAGATCCTGGACGGTCGTGATCTTGCCTAAGAGAGCCATGATCTCGGGACGCGTCAAGCCGATCTCTTCCATGTAGAGCACGGTTTCAAACGCCAGTTTGGCGATCCGTTTTCCCTCTTCGCCATCACCAAAGAAGCGGCCGTATTGCGTCATCTTCTCTTCAATAGCACGCTCGACATTGTAGAAGCCTTTCCCATATTCATACGCTCCCGAAATATACTGAGCATAGAAATTGTAAACCTCTTCCAGACCGATGGCCGAATCCTTCCGGTCTTTGGAGAGGAGCTTTCTCATCGGCGAGTTGAAGTGGCAAAGTTCGTGCAGCGAAGAACCGCGATCCCACCGCTCCGTCACAGCCGTAAACCCGGCTTTGGCAAACGAATTATCGGCCTTCACACTCGTATCAAAATTACCATTCACAATCGCCTGCGCGCCTTCCCGATCTTCCCAAGTCCGCCCCTGGGCATCTTTCCCGACAAACTTCCAGTACTTCCCAATAGCCTCTGCCGCAGTGCTTGAAAATACCACTTTAACGTTCAAAACATCTGGGATTTTGTGCTCTGCAAGCCACTTTTGATTCGCTTCTTTGCGCTCGTCATCAGTCATATTGCTGTAGGCCCTGAAACTTTCCGCAGCTTCAGGGATCCAGGAAAGCTTCGAGGTCTCTCCCGCTTTAATAGTGAGCTGGTTATGCTCCAACTGCCACCGGATCTCCTTTGCAAGCCCTTCCCGATTTTTATCCTTTTCCTGAACACCGGTCTGAGAAGTGATTCCCAAAATGGCATCCGCCAGTTTCCCAGCAAGAGCATCAAGAGCTTTTTGTCGCTCTTTGGAAGTCTTCGCCTTTTCCCAATCCGACAATAGTTTTTGGACCTCCACAACGCCATCTTTCTCTTCGCGGGATTGCTGATAACTCAGCCCCTCCGATGCCTCGGCGAGAAGATCCAGTGCCTCTTTGGTAATGTTGGGAGATGATCTCAAAACACGGATCACCTCGTCCCTATTCCCGTAATTGCCGCCAAACTCATTCCTGAGCACCATATTTACGTCTTCGATAATCGCGTTACGGAAGCCCGAATACCTCTGCCACGAAGAAGCAAAAATCCCGTGCTCTGCAGGGATCTTTCCGGCAAACCGGAAGCCTATATAAACCACCCAGAGCGCGCCGATGATGACCAGGGGCAACCCCACCCCAAAAACTGTCACGGCTCCCAAAGCCACCCCAGCCAACGCGGAAACCGGCACTAACCAGGACGAGCCCACCTTTGCCTGCCATGAAGACAGCGACTGCTTGAATGTTTCGTAAGTTAAAACCTTCGATATTGCAAAACGACCTACCAAATAAAGCGTGTAGGCAAAGAGAACAAACAGAGCGGCAACAACCAACGAAGAAACCCCAATCAAGGTCGCGAGACCGATACCGATGGAAGCAAGGGCCACCTGCTTCAGACCGGTGCCGGCAAACATTTTGCCGAGGAAATCCCTGTATTCGGTAAATCTATTTGCCAGCTCAGTCCCCCAAGCCAATTTTCCTTTCTTTTGACTCACCAGCGCCAGAATTTCTCCGGCATGAAGACCCTGCGCTTGATCATAAGTTAATCCCAATTCTTCGCGAATATCCATGGCCTCTTGGGTTTCGCCCTGAACAAGAGCCGCCACGCGCCGCGAGTCCCATTTCTCCAACCCCCTTCTTTTCGCCACACTCACGCCGCCTCTGTGTTTTTCAATATTCTGGTTGGCCAACTTGAAGTCATCCCAGATCACATTCAAGTTCGTCAGGAGCAGGGCCCAGCGATCAACAAACCAATATTTAAAATCCTGACCGCGCGCCCAGAATCCGTATTGTTTGACGGTCACTCCATCCCGGTGTTCCATGAACCTTGCCCCGCCGGCACGATCGCCCCGCGCGGCCGTAATACCGCGATAAGCCGCCATCGTACCGGCCTTCACATTGATTTTATTTGAACGACAAAAATAGGCTTCACTTCCCGAGCCTAATGTGATCGACCCTTCCCGCTCGAGACGTTTCGGAATCGTGACCCCTTCATCGTCAATATGCGGAGCCACTTTCTCCAGGGACACATAGGACATTTTGGAATTCTCACCCAGATGGATCGTCCCTCTGAAATAAGAGCGTTCGATCAAGGTCCCTCCCGTGATCGAGGAAGACCCCGTCGCAATGATCGCACTCTCCGTCATCATGAACGGCCCCATCGCTGAAAAATCTCCCTTCAAGTCCTTGGTTCTTTCTTTCGCTGCATCAAGAGCCGTTTCGGCGGCCGTGACGCGTTCCTGGGCCTTTTGATCGTCCTTATTCGAAGCGAGAGCCGTTTGAGCCGCCTTAAGCTCACCCACTTCTTTTCTCATTGCATGCGCACGTTCAGTCGTGATGATCGCGTTAAACAGAACTGTCCCTGCAGCCAAATTAACGCCTTCACCGATCTCGCTTTTCCCGATAAGAATGACCCCGTTTTCGTTCATCCGGACCTGATGCCGGTTGCCATTCCGGTCACGGACATAATGACTCTGCATTCTTAAGAGCAACTGGCGATAGGCCTCAGGCGGGAGCGAGGCCCCCAATTTCTTGTACCGGTACTCTCCCGCTCCGTTCACTCTCCCGATAAGATAGACCGTCCCGTCCGCCATTTCCAACGCGCCGACATCCTGGCCCATCTGATTCATCAATTTCGCCTTTTCAAAAACTTCAACAGGGGTTTGTCCCACTTCCGTGGCAACCAACGATGTCACCTGGGCCGGTTGAAGCTCACTACGCGCTTCACGATGGATCCCGACAGTCACGAGTTCAACCGTAAGCGTGGCCCCTTTCAATCTCCGTTGAACTGACAGGTCGGCGGCACTGACGACCCTTGCGGCCGCTTGCGGCGCTTCCCGGGGCACGACCTCTGAACGCACGCCCGCCTGCGTCTTTGAAAATTGCTTTTTCGCATTCTCGTCCGCTTTGGCGATCATCTGCTTTTCATACTCTTCCTTCGCGCGATCTTCGGTAACCTGCTTGGTGCGGTCCCCGACACTTTCATTGAGCGTCTCCT
>MHFU01000089.1:1891-5919 GCA_001804345.1 Omnitrophica bacterium RIFOXYB12_FULL_50_7 | reverse complement strand
AGAAACATAGGGACCGAGAATGACGTTGTTTTCGATCTCGACCCCTGCAAGATCGCAGCCGCGCGCCACCCAGACATTCTGTCCCGTTTTTACCAAACCAATGCAAATACTAGATTCGGCCAGCGTCGTTTTTGAACCAATGCTAATATCCTTCGCGTAAATTCTTACCCCATCCCGTATTTCGACTCCGTCTCCGATTGTGAGCGTGCCATGAGTTGCATCTAAAACAACATTTCGGCCAATAAAACAATTACTGCCGAGGAAAATATTTTTTCCTCCGGAAACATAGCACGGTCCGATGACCCGCAGGTTCTGTCCGCATTGCTTTACAAGACCCCGCAAAAGCAGACTGTTCCAAAAAGAGCCCAGCCGGCCCAACGCCTTCAGAAATACACCCAACACGCCATGCAGCTTCAATTGTCGCCGAACATTTTCCGCGTAGTTGGTCACAATCATCACCCCTTATTCAAAACAGACATAGCAAAACCCCTACTAGAATCGCTGATAATTTCATCTTTTAAGACATTAAAGGATCTCAGCTTTCGGATGAAGCATTTCGCGAATCACCTTCGCAACTCGAAAACTGGCCATTCCATCTGCCTTTCCAAGATAATATTCGACATCGTGCGAACTCTGCAGCGCGACTCCAGAACCGGACCGGCAAAGCGACTCGATCTCTGAACGTAACTGGCCGGCATTTTTCACAATGCGGCAGAAGCCCTTGGATTCATATGCGGCCAACGAAGGCCGCCCTAGATTGTTAATATCAACAAATAGAACCGGCATATGCGCCAGGGCAGCTTCAATTAGCGCCGACGACCAATAAGACAGAATCATCGCGTCACAATCGGCGAAATATGACAGAATCGTGGTTTTCTTCCGAAGGAATTTTACTTGAGGCAAAGCGCCGGAACGTGTTACGTAACTTTCCCACTCTCCAATATTTTCAAGATTATGAGGCTTAAGCCATAACTCAATCGGCAGGCCCTTAATCGCCTCAAAGCTCGCATCGGCTGCCGGCCGCGTTACGATTTCTGTGGAATAGATCGCTTGGCCTAGGTAGCCGTAATTATCCGGATAATGTTTTTCGGTCACGGAACTGTTCGTGCAATAAAGAAGCCGCAATTTCCTTCTAAAAAATGGGGCCCCCGTCTTCTCAAATCGGGACAACCGATCATAACGAGGTGTACCGGTCACGATAAAATTTTCAGGCCGCCAGCCGCGGGCTGCATAATTATCGCGTTCATAAGCCGATTGAACAAACGTGGTGGAGCCACCGAACGCACGATCTTGTTCGGGAATTTTGAAATCAACGGCTGTATTCGCATGAGAAACACAATAAGTTTTGACATTCCGGCTCTGCAGAAATGCAGCAAGAAAGCCGCCCCGCAGAGCATAATCCTCATCAGTCAAAAGACCGGTTACCGGTATCTCGCGGAGTACAGTGTCATAATCGGTCATCAACGGAACATATCGTTGGAGCGTTTCTTCAATCCGGCCAAAAATCTGCGTTTTTACGAAATCTGAAAGATCGAATCCCTGATAAATAAAAAGGCCCTTTGCGGCCGCATGCTCGAGTGCGGCATGGATTTCACAAGATTTTTCTTTGACAAAATCCACAGAAGGCAACACCTGAGCCTCCGGGAAGGAACTTCGAATATAATACGGAATCCTGTGCCAAATCGAAAATTTCAGCTGGTCGATATTGAGTTCTTGGTTGTAATAAAAAAACGGCACTTTCTGCCGTTTGAGCTCAGGAAGCAACGATTCAAGATGCATCAAGGAACCGTACACCCAAAGAGACGGTTTGCAGCCCGGTCGAACAAAAAAAGCATAACTTTTTTCAACGAGCGCTTTGACCCATCCGGATTTCGGCACTCGAACTAACTCGGACCTGGCGGAAGCCACGCTCCGCAGAATAATCGTTTCCTTACCCTTGGTTTCGGCTAGCTGTTTCAAAAAATAATTCAAGAATCCGTTGCCTGAAAATTCCGGAAAAACATTCGGGGCGACTGTATCGAATACGGCAACACGGCGCACATCTGGATTTTCAACGATCCGGCGAGCATAATGGAGATTCTTGAGCCCTTGGACCAGAAGATGCGAAAAGAAGAGATAAAAGACTGACGCAAAATCGATGGTTTTGAAAAAACCGCCCTCCTTACTCGCAGTGATCCACCGGCACGCGGTCTGGCACCCCCAAGCATTGATATCATTCCATTGTGGCTGCAGCCGAAATTCGTTCAGCGGATGATATTTAATTCTTTTTCGTTGTAATTCGGCAAAAAAATGTTCGTCGTCACAATAGATCTTTACCGAAGAAGCCGTGAGTTTTGCATTTCGGAATAATTCCAGCTGTTCTTGATTAGACAAAACGACCGCCATCATTCGTCTTGTCGCCTCACATTTGATTTTTTAAAATAAAACATCCGCACATAAGGAATTGAACGGCCCAATTTTTCAAAGAGCCTTGTTACCCATGAACCTGACTTCAACAACTTAGCGAGAAGCGCGCTCCGGCGGAACTCCGAAAGAAAACAATAATCCTTTTGAGCCGAAATGTGAAATCCGGATTCTTCCGCGATCTTCACGATGTCAGAATTGGTGCGCCGATACCCGTGGTGTTTAACAACAAGACCGGGCAATTTTCCTTTTCTAAAAAACGCGAACCAACGCCGGGCATGGATCTCCACAGGCAGAAGGAAATCGTGCAACACAAAGGCCAAAAAATTATCCGGCGATCCTGCCGAATCCAGCATAAAGCCCCCCCCCTCATCTTGGAGACTTTGAAAAATATTAGTCATCGCTTTTTTAAGTTGTACATCCGTAAAAAGATAAATCAGGCTTAACGCAACAATGAAATCATATCGAGATGAGGCGGGCGTTTTAAGAATATCAAGACATTTATACGCCAATCCTGGAAATAACTTTTGAACATCGTAAAAAATGGGTGGTACTTCAATGTCAGAACATGTGATGCAATAGCCCTGCTGAAATAAAAAAGCCTCGTTAGCAGCCCGACCGCTCGCAAGCGAAAGAATCTTTTTGTTTTTCTTAAGGTGGCTTTGAAGAAAATCGTCGTAGCAGTCATGACGAACGCCATTGCGTTGAAGAAAACGGCTAAAAAAACTTTGTATGCTCACGCAACAAGGGTCCGCCTTATACCCCCCCATTGATTTTGAATGAGCTGAAAAATCCTCGTCGACAGACAAGCGCTGGACGCCTTGCTGTTCAAAATCAAGCCAGTATTTGTACCATTTACGCATAGAGCACTAACCTCTTTTTTTCTTTTTCGTCGAAGAAACTTCGCAAAGCGCATTCGAATTCCAGTGTGGATCTTCAACCTGGATCTCATGAAGGCATTCGAGCAAACCCTGCCCCATGTCGGTATACAGATTGCTGGTCAACTTGGAACCGATCTTTGGGACAAAGGAATACGGCGTGTAATCGTAATGTGCAGCACTGCGCTCATTGGTCATTACGACTTTCAATTTTTTACCAAGTATCTCCTCGATGATAAGGATCATTTCCTTGAACTTGATCGGGTGAAGACCGCTAATAATGATGTGTTTGCGGTTATATTCGGGAGCAAGGATCTGCACGCTCAAAGCTGCAGCATCGTGAGCATGAACATAATCCCGAACGCCTTCGATGCTGCCAGCGCAGGTGATTGCACCATGGCGCAGAGCCTCTGCCAGATATTTATGGATGCTGTTCCGCATATCGGCGCGGGGACCATAAAGAGTGCCATAGCGGAGGATCGTAAAATCAAGGCCATAGTGTCTTTGATATTCTTCAATGTAAAGTTCAGAAGCTTGCTTACTGCAACGGTAGAACCCCCCTTTTTCAGAATAGACATAAATCGTGCTTGCATACACATACCGCTTGGACCTTGCCTTCAGAGCCGCATCCATAATATTAAGATTACCGACGAGATTTAGTTGCACCGTATCAAGCGGTTTTGTGCTCGCGTCATCAAGATCGGCAATTCCGGCAAAATTATAGACATAGTCACAACCTTCTACCGC
>MHFU01000089.1:0-1850 GCA_001804345.1 Omnitrophica bacterium RIFOXYB12_FULL_50_7 | reverse complement strand
TCGTCTGCCCATCCCGCAGATAGACTGAAGGCTTCTGATCAAAAACCCTGACCTTATAGCCTCTCTCGATAAGAGCATCGCAAACATGGCTCCCCAGAAAACCGGAACCACCGAACACGATCGCCGTTTCTTGTTTAGTTGATTTCTTTGCTTTAGACATAAGTCACCTCATCTGGGTAAGAATTTTTTCAAGATCGCTCAAGTCTTGGATTTGGAGGCAATCGCAGTCCGAAAGTTGCCCATCATGAACGCGTCCGACGAAAGGAACACCGGTCAATTTGGCCGCGAGATAATCCGATTCTGCGTCACCGACAAAAACAGCCTCTCGAGGCTCCAGGTTATAGCGCGCCAAAATATCCAGAACGATATCCCGCTTCGTGCGGGGTGAACCGTGCAATTCGTTGAAATAGTCGGATACCCCGCGGAGTGCGGCCACTTCTTTTAACTCCCCCTCCGGAGTCCCGGACGCCACGAACATTTTGTATTTTCCGCGATTGGATTTAAGGAATTCAAGACTGCCTTTGACAAAGGGAACGGTTTTCAGATTTTCAAAAACAATCGCGGTGAAACGCTCCCCGAGACGTTTTTCGATCTCGGGCGTCAGTTTTTTTTTCAGTAAGTTGTCAAAAACATAGCGGAATTTCACGAAACGAGAGATCCCCATGTTCTTCCGATGATAGGCGACGACCTCTTTGACGAACGCTGGGAACTCTTCTTTTGCAAGCTGCTCAAAAGCTTCAGTTTTGAGTTCCGCGGATTCGAGAATAACCCCGTCAAAATCGAAAATAAGAGCTTGGATCATTGTCCGACCCCGATTACCGTACACGGCGCACTGTCGATTCCTTGAATCCGAAGCGGCAGCGCCCAAACTTCTTTCAACTTCGAGGTTGCAGCCCGAAGATCCATGTCTTCGAAGATGAGAACAGGTTTCCCCGGGGCTTTAGAATCCAGGAACACACGATGCGCCGCCCATCCTTCTTCACGATGGAGAAATGACGAAAGCGAAACCCAATCAAAACCGATCGCACGAACTTTGGGGTAACGGGTTCTTAAAAATTGCCCAAAAGAAGCATGCACGCCGGGATTCTTCCGGCTGTAGCGAATTGTTCCGCGGAATTTTGACCATCCGGATTTCAGGAGAAGCAGATCAGTTTTAGGATTAATCGGCTTTTTGAGACTGTCTGGCGTCAGGAGCTCGCCTTCTTTCAAGGTCATGGAAATCACCTGAGGGTTACTAAACCTCCAGGCTTCGGCTCGAAATTCGACGACTTTTTTTCCGGTTCTGCAAAAATGGGCCGGACAATCCACATGGGTCCCCCAATGATTGTCCATCGTGAATGAAAAAATATCACATGCGTCACCACGCTTCATGGCCCGTGTTGGAATGATCGCACACTGCTTCCGTGGATTTCCGTAACTGGGAATAGTCCGGTTGATCGGATAAGAAAGAAAACGCATCATTCTTTCAGGCCTTCCAGAAGGTTTTTTATCGCATCCGATTCCATCTGGACACGGCTTTCTGTCGCGTAGGAACCGATATGCGGAGTCAAAATAACATTCTGCAAGCGTGTCAGCGGGCCCGAATAAGGTTCCTGCTCGAAAACATCCAGGGACACGCCCGCTAAATGCCCGTTTTTAAGGGATTCAACCAAGGCCGTTTCGTCAATAAGCGTGCCGCGCGCGGCATTGATCAGCCAGGAACCTTTCTTCATCACCTGTAATTCTGGAACTCCAATCAGTTTTCCCTTAGCTGAGCAGTGAAGAGTCACGATATCCGAGCCTTTCAAAAGCTCATTAAGCGGCAATTGAGTCGCATTCTGGAATTTCACATCCATAGCAACATCGGTGAA
>MHFU01000088.1 GCA_001804345.1 Omnitrophica bacterium RIFOXYB12_FULL_50_7 | reverse complement strand
CGTCGCCCTTCGGGCTCCGGAGTGGAAGAAGTTCACCGCGCCAGCTGGAAGAAGTCGCCGCGCTACGCACGCAAGGCCAAGAAAGGTTCAAAACAGGCTGCAGACGAGCTGGTTTTGCGGCACATCGGCTTCGTCATTTTTTGCATCCACAAACGCGCTTTTCCGGCTTATGCCCGCAGGTTCGGGGAGGACATTCTTTCTCAGACGATCGTTGTCCTGTACGAAAAGATCCAATCTTATAACCTCCGCTATTACGACAAGTGCGGGAACTTTAAGCCGGTTCGATTCGTATCCTATATCTGGAAATTCATCGACGGGTTGATCCTGGCATCTCTGAAAAAGGAACTCCGCCATGAACGATCTCACCACCAACCCGACTGGGGGAGACTGTCCGCATTACCGGAAGCAGAGCTTGTTGAGGTTTGACTCCTTCAAACGGTGGGACAATAAGTCCCACCCCACGGGGCGATAACATCGATGTCCGCCCTTTGGGGCCGGACATTCCTTATCCCATGCCTCCATATGTAGTTGCTGAAATGTCGCCCTCTCTATAGCGGACAAAACGGACATTTTTCAGGCCTGTTTCACCATTTGGACATGTGACGTGAGAGCGTCACTTCTCATGTCTATCTCTGAACCCCAGAGATACAATCCCCCCGAGGCATTCGAGGGATTTTTCATTTCCGAGCCATTTTGAGGCTCCAAATATTCTCGCATTTCCCGAGCTGTCTCCAAACCAACCGCCAGTTTCAATCGCTTCTGCCAGTGTTTCCGGAACTGACCATCAAGACAAACTTGCTGAAATTGGAATGCTGGTCATGCGAGGCCTTTGTGGCTTGTGTATCTCTAGTTCCAGGAGAAATCCAATCTCGCTTTTCCCATATAAAGCGACATCCGCGGGTATGGACCGTCCATAGAAGTATGAAAAATTGACGGTTGACAAAATCGTTCTGATTCATTACACTTATTAACAAATGTAAAGAAATGGAGCGTATTCATATGGGAACTAGAGGGGATAGTCTTGTAGAGCTTTTTAAACGGTGCGGGGGGGTCGTGCAGTATCCCGACATTAAAAAAGCCGGGTTTCATAACGATACGCTGCATGCCCTTATTGCCTCGGGGCGCATTCAGAAGATCGGCCGATCTGTTTATAGGCTTACGGAAATGGATGACCTTGTTAACCCGGATCTGGTTCTTGCTGCAATAGGGGCCCCCAAAGGTGTTGTGTGCCTTATTTCCGCGCTGTATTTTTATGAAGTCACTGACGAAATTCCGCGTCACGTGGATCTCGCAATTCCGCGAGGGTCGCATGCTAATAAAATCAATCATCCGCCTGTAAAATACTATCGTTTTACTCAGGATGCATGGCAAGCGGGAATAGAGGTTCAGAAAATAGTGGGGCAGGAGGTCAGGATCTACAGCCTTGCCAAGACGATAGTGGATTGTTTTAAATTTAGAAATAAGATCGGCTTTGATGTCGCGCTCAAGGCGCTTAAAACCGCTCTGTCAGAAAAAAAAGTGTCCCCTAAGGAGATCATGATGTATGCCAAAACTTGTCGCGTCGTGAAAGTAATACAACCCATCCTGGAATCCCTGATATGACATTCAATGAAAACCCAAAACCTAAAAACATCGAAGCTTCAGTTCGCGCTCGGTTGCAAAACAAAGCGCAAGAAACGGGGCGTCCCTTTGCGGAGGTTTTCCAATATTATGGAATGGAGCGGTTTCTTTATCGACTGAGCGAATCGAAATATGCTGACACGTTTGTCTTGAAGGGTGCCCTTATGTTCGTAGTTTGGAAAGTTCCGGGGATGCGGACGACGCGAGACATTGATTTCCTTGGCCGTTTTGATAATGAAATTATCGGTATAGAAAGTGTTTTTAAAGAAATATGTTCTATGCGGGTCCCCCAGGACGGGCTTGTCTTTGAACCGGAAACCATTAAGGGAGAAAGAATTAAGGAAGATGCAGACTATGAAGGAGTTCGGATCAAATTCACAGGGTTCCTTGGAAAAGCTAGGATTCCCATGCAGGTTGACATCGGGTTTGGGGACGTTATCTTTCCAAAGCCGAAAACCATTAGCTATCCTGCCATCCTCGATTTTCCTAGTGCTCATTTGAAAGGCTATGCGGCTGAGACCGTCGTCGCCGAAAAATTTGAGGCGATGATTAAGCTTGGGCGCCTCAACAGCAGAATGAAGGATTTCTATGACATCTGGCTTATGGCGCGGCAGTTTCAATTCAAAGGTGAAGAATTGACACAGGCTATTCGCCGGACCTTCGAACACAGGGGGACGCGCCTTCCGGAAAAAGCGCCGTTTTTTGAGGCTGAAATCTATAATAAATTGTCTGACCGCCAGCAACTTTGGAAAGCATTTCTGCAGAAGATAGAAACCAAGGGTGCGCCTGATGAGCTTTTTGAGATGGCTCTAGCTATCGAGGATTTTCTTCTTGAGCCAGTCAAAACGATCCATGCCGGTCGTAACCTCGCGACTCATTGGCATGCCCCGGGTCCTTGGCGCTAGGATAGATCTGGGACAGATATGAGAACACTTGTTGGCGGCGATATTCACGGTGCATGCAAAGCGCTTTTGCAATGCTTCAAACGAGTTGGATTTGACTATGAGCGAGATCGTTTGATCGTTCTAGGAGATGTGAGAGAAGAAAAAGAAAGGGGTCAAGACTTCAATTGAGAGAGAGATCGGGGAAGAGTTTTGAGGGATCTCCCAGGCTGCTTTCTTGATGCAATATCGTCGTGCATCGGACGAGATCGCAAGGCAAGCGGGCCGTTATTGCTTTGTCCAGGAGTTTGAAAAGGTGCTCAACTTACAATTGTCTGCCAGAGGACGGATCCGCCGTTTTTATGGCGGAAAGTCTTGATCCCTTTACTTGCTCTTTACTCGATTACAAAATCCGGAAATGACTTATAATAATGCCAGAGTTTTTCACGTATGAGGAACCCGATGAAAAGAATGATTCGAGCCGGCCTTAAGGCAGCGTGCGGTGACATGTCCCATGAAGACAAAATCTGGGCTCGGTACAGCAACGATAAAGTAGATATTGGCGAGACCCTTGCAAAAGTCATCCGGACTTTAACACGGGCATTGCCCCTTTCTCGAAATCTCAGGGCGCTCTCCATCGGTTCAAGCGACGAACCGCAATTCCGTATTTTAGAGACCATGTTTCGCGGGGGTCTCTATCTGCTCGACATCGAAAAAGGTGCCCTGGATATCGTTCGGGAGCGTATTTGCCGCCAATACACGGGCCACGTTCGGGCTATCGTTGGAGATTATCGGGAGCTGTTTTTGCGTCCGGGGAATGCCCAAGCGTTTTTGAAAAAAAAGCTTACCGATCGAAAGGTCAATCTCATCACGCTTCATCATTCTCTCTATTACGCTGATGAGTCCCAATGGTTGCCTCTCTTTGAAAATTTGTTCAAGAGGTTGCTGGAGCCCCAAGGCGTGATCCATGCGGTGCTCATGTCTTCGGAAAGCACGAATCCCCACTCTACGACCTGGCTTTATAACTATTTTGCCGGAAAATTTTTTGGTCACCGGAACGATCAGGACCTTTTAAGGTTCAAGAGGAAGTTGTGCCACAACCCTCTTTTCCGGAAAGCGCAGATCCGATCAAAGACAAGCCACGTGAAGTGCTTTGTAAACGACTTTGAAAAATTAATGGGCGTGGTGTGGATGATCCTGCTTTATCCCCATGTGCATCCCTACAGTTTGAAGCAAAGGAAAGAGATCACGGATCATATTTATAAGAAATTCTGGAAGGGACGCCAACCCTTATTGCAGCAACAGGACCATCTCGCAATCTATCAGGGCATAAATTTTAAAGGCTTGATCTGATAACCTGAGTTCTGTGTTTTTTATAACGCTTGAACCCCAACGTTTTCCCTGGATTCCCGCTTTCCGTCGAGAGACGGCCTTCGGCTTTATCGAGCTTAAGATTCAGAGAGATTCGTCCAGAGCCTCGTGGTAAAAAAGCATGCGGGAAAGACGAAAAAAATCAGGATTTTGTATTGAAGATCCGTAGCAGATCCCGGTTTCTTGAAATGCTGGTACGGGCATGGGGCGGTGGGTTCATCAGTGGGCGGATAACCACGAACGGCATCTGGCAGCGCTCTACGCAGTAGCGCCCAGGGGCGCGCCATTAGACCAGGGACTGATAGAGTGCGAGGGTTTCCCGGGCGATGGCGGACCAGCTGAACGTTTCAACCGCTCTCTTCCGGCCGGCCTTGCCCATCTGGATTCTTAGATCGTCGTGGGCCATCAGGAAATTTATTTTTTCGGCGAGGTCCTTGGCGAATTTTTCTGGATCAATCGGTTCAAAAGGGCTTTCCTTTTGCTGATGGACCGGGACGAGGAAGCCCGTTTCTTCGTCGACGACCACTTCCTTGATGCCGCCGACGGCGCTTGCGACCACCGCGGTTTCACAGGCCATGGCCTCCAGGTTGATGATGCCGAAGGGTTCATAGATCGAAGGGCAGCAGAACAGACCGGCGTGGGAATAAAGCGCGATTTTGTCGGGGACGGAAACCATTTCCCGGATCCAAACGATGGACCCCCGTTTCTGCTGCGCCTTGAGGACCAGATTTTTCATTTCTTCCGCGATCTCCGGAGTGTCGGGAGCGCCGGCGCAAAGGACGATTTGAAATCCCGGATCAAGATACCGGATCGCCTGGACCAGGTGAAGGATCCCTTTTTGCCGAGTGATTCGGCCTACAAAAAGAACGAAGGGTTTGGACGGGTCAACGCCTAGCCGCGAGAGTGTTTCCGGGCTTTTGACGGGCCTGTATTCTTCCGCATCGATCCCGTTGTAAATGACGTGGACCTTTTTTCCATCGACACGGAAAAGCCGGACAATGTCCTCCTGGGTCTGTTTGGAAACGGCGATCACGGCATCGGCAAGCTCGAGGGCGGTTTTTTCCACCCAGTTGCTAAAATCATAGCCGCCGGCAAGCTGTTCGCGTTTCCACGGACGCAGGGGTTCGAGAGAATGAACCGTGAGGACGAGGGGGATGGAATAATTCAATTTGGCAAGGATGCCCCCGAAGTGGGTGTACCAGGTATGGACGTGGACAATGTCCGCATCCACGGCCTTGGTATTAAAATCGAGGCAACGTTGCAGCGCTCCGAAGACGCTTTTCAGGGGAGGCGGCGCCGTATACTTTCGTTCGTCCAGTTCAAACCCGGTCACGGAGAGCGGTTTTCCCGGATGGTTCTGGCTCCCGAAACAGCGCACGTCCACCTCGCAAAGCTTCGCCAGTTCGCGGCTCAAATAGGCAACGTGGACTCCGGCGCCTCCGTAAATATTGGGCGGGTACTCATTGGTGAGCAACAGGGTTTTCATGGCCGGCATCATATAACATTTCGAGGACTTAGAAAATAGTAAATCTATTACCGCGTTCGATAAATTCGTACCAGAATTCCCCCTCTTTCGTAGAGAGGGGGAAGGGGCCTGCCTGCCGGCAGGCAGGGAGATTTCTTAAATTCCCCTCGGTTCCCCTTTGCGAAAGGGGGAAGAAAATACGGATAAATTCGGTACAAACTTAACGAACGGCGTACTATCCTTAATACCAAGGGCAGCGGGCGTTTCCCGGCACAAAGACCGCCTGACCCTGGGAAACGCGCCCGTGCATAAAGATACTTGGAATCTTCGAAAGCTTTGTTAGAATGCCTAAAGAGGGATCAATGAAACGAGGTCCGGGCGGCATGGACCTTAGGGTAACAATGGAGAAAACAACGGTGAAAAAAACGGCAGGAAAAAAATCCTTGGCACGGAAAAACAAGAAAGATCCGGACTTGTTATTGAGAGCGGCGGGGGCCGTGATCATCAAAAACGTTTCTCCCGAGATCGACGGCGGGAAATTTCCCGCCAAATGCGTGGTGGGGGAGTCCGTTCTTGTGGAAGCGGATATTTACAAAGAGGGTCACGACGTGCTCGGCGCCTGCGTCAAATTCAGGAAAAAAGACGTTCCGGCCTGGCAGGAGGCCCCCATGGTTTTATTCGACAATGACCGTTGGCACGGACATTTTACCCCGGTCGAGAAC
>MHFU01000087.1:15576-28089 GCA_001804345.1 Omnitrophica bacterium RIFOXYB12_FULL_50_7 | reverse complement strand
TTGGTATGGAACCCGGTAACGCGGATCTTTATTACCGGCTCTCAGCGGTTTACGCCACACTTTTTGATCGGACCCGCACTCAAAAAGGAAATCAGTCTCTCGAATGGATCGTGAAAAGTCGGGATGCGCTTGAAAAAGTCTTGATGGTCCGTCCCGAGGACAAGGTCGCCCATTACAATCTTGGGGTTGTCTATAAACGGCTCTCTCAGATGGAACGCGCGCGCGAAGAGCTCCGGAAAGCGATCCGGCTTTGCGATCCGGAGAAGGACACTTATCTCTTGTGTGCTTCCTGGCTCCAGATCGGGTCGGTCTATGAGGAGCAGGGATTTTTTGAGGAGGCTAAGGAGGCTTACCTCAAGGCTCGCGAGCTTGACTACGGAAATCCGGATATTCAGGAAGCCCTTCGCGATGTGGACGCCAAGCGCAAGGCTCCGGAAAGCGGAGGCGGTTCCTCGTTCGGGATGCCTTCGATGGGCAGCTCTCTTTCCATGAATCCACAGACCGCGGCTGCGATGGGAAAGGATCCCAATGCACAGGATCAGGGGGGGGTGGCGCAGGCTCTTCCCGCTCTGGGACAAATGCTCATGCAGAAATTTGGGGGCGGTGGCGGCGGGGAGGATACGAGTGGCTCACAGCCATAAAATTCCGGCGGGGACGAAAGCGGTCCTGTTGGATGCTGGAGGAACGCTTTTCCGCCCGTTCCCGTCCGTGGGACATTATTACAGCAGCGTTGCCGCGAAGCATGGTTGTCAGGTGAGCTCGGAAGAAGTGGAAGCGGCGTTCCATCGCGTGTGGAGTGAACACGACAAGATCGGCGATCTCAGGAGCCATTCGGATGAGAAGATCGAGAGGGAATTTTGGCATAAGATCGTTACCGCGGTTTTCAAGGATTTCAAGGGCCTTAAAGCGTTCGGTCCTTTTTTTGATGAACTTCATACCCTTTTTGCGGAACCCGGTGTCTGGAAACTGTATCCTGAAGTTGAGGAGGTGCTCCGGTTGTTTAAAGAAAAGAATTTTATTATTGGGATGGTGTCGAATTGGGACAGCCGTCTCTTAAAATTGTGCCGGGGACTCGGGATCGATTCGTATTTTGATTTCAAGGTTATCTCGGCGGTTTTCGGCGCCGCCAAGCCTGATCCCAGGATCTTCAAAGAAGCCTTAAAGCAGGCGAATGTTCGCGCGGATGAAGCCGTGCACGTCGGTGATAGCCTGGAAGATGATGTTCGCGGCGCGCACTTGGCTGGGATCCCATCGATCTGGCTTGATCGTTCGGGTCGTCATGCGACTTTGGCCAAAGACCAACAAGATTTTGTGACTGTGATCCGGGATTTGAGAGAACTTATCTAGCCTCCGGCCCTACGGGTCGTTCCCGACTCTACGAGTCGAAGGACTCGGAGAGATAGGCTCGGAGGGACAATAAACCACAGACCAGCAAGGGCGGCAGAATTATGGACAAGCGCGTAGGTTTCCTTGGAAAAGTTATAGCGATTTTCATGATAGGCAGTTTCCTTTTTTGCGGCTCACATGCGTATGGCGCTGAATCCGAGAAAGAAGCTTTTTTGAAAGGGGTGGCTTATGGGCAGAAAGGCAACTATGGCGCTGCGATCAAGGCTTTTACGAAGGCGATCGAACTCAAGCCCGATTTTGCTGAGGCTTATCATAACCGAGGCCTTATTTACTACGTGAAAGGAAAGGGTGATAAAGCGCTTGCGGATTTTACGAAGGCGGTGGAAATAAAGAAGAACCTCGCGGACGCTTATTTTTATCGAGCAAGTATTTATGACTCCAGGAACGATCTGGACCGGGCTCTCCCGGATTATACGAAGGCGCTCGAGATAAAACCGGATTTTGCGCCGGCTTATTCCAGCCGTGGAATTATTTTTTCTAAAAAAGGGGATTTCGACAAAGCCTTGTCTGATTTTAATAAAGCCTTGGAGATTCAGCCTGTCTTCGGCAGAGAGCATTATTTACGAGGAAAAGTTTATTTATCCAAAAAGATTTTTGACAAGGCGATAGCCGATTACAATCAAGCGATCGAGATGGACCCTAAAGACGTTGACGCCTATTGCGACCGGGGATGGGCCTATCAGGAGACAGGAGATCTTAAGAAAGCCTTGGCAGATGACTCGAAGGCCCTTTTACTGGATCCGGAGTACAGCTGGGCTTATTACGATCGAGGACTGGCCTATTTCAGGCTCGCGGAATACAAATCGGCCATTTCTGATTACAAAAAGGCTGTGAAATTGAATCCGAAAGGCGCCTCGGATGCTTTAAAAGAATTTATCAAACATGAAGGATCCCAGGAAAGCCCCGAGGCTTCAAAAGCAGTCAACGTCACCGATCTGGAACCGAAGGATAGCGGGGCTCTTTATGACCGGTTGCTGGAATATTTCAGGCCCGCGACAGGCGAGGTTGTCTTTTCTGGTGACAAAAGGGCCGTGGAATTGGATTCGAAGAGCGCCAGGGATGCAATTCAAGAGCCCGTGAAGCATGAGGATCTCGCCAAAGATTCTAAGGCCGAAGAAGCATCCCAAGCCATCAAAAATCTGTTGAGCCCCCCACGTGGTTGGAAGGGATTGATCGGAAAGATGCATGGAAAAAAGTAAAAACATCCTCGTGTTGGACGTTGAGACGCAGAAATCTTTCAAAGAGATCGGGAAGTCGAAAGCGATGAGCCTTTCGAAACTCAAGGTCTCGGTGGTTTGTACGTACGATTACTTGCCCGGCGAGTATGCGTCCTATGAAGAAAAAGATATGGTGAAATTCGAACAAAGGCTCCAGACTGCAGATCTTCTGGTCGGGTTTAATATCCGACGTTTTGATATGGCAGTCCTTCAGCCGTATCTTTTTAAAACGGTCGATCAATTGCCCGTTCTTGATCTGCTGGATGACATCGAAAAAGCGCGTGGACACCGGGCGAGCCTTGATAGCGTGGCGCGTGCGACGGTCAAGGAAGGGAAGTCCGGCGATGGGGTGGAGGCCTTGGTGCTCTTCAAGGAAGGTCGGATGGAGGAACTCAAGAAATACTGCTTAGATGACGTTCGCCTGACAAAAAATGTCTACGAGTACGGCTGTCGCGAAGGGAAAGTCTATTTTACTTCGACTTGGGATTTCAAGACCTATGAGATTCCGGTGAATTGGAAGCAGGCGACTTCGGAATTCCTGCAGAGGAAAAGCGCGCTCAAAACCGATTTTCCAACGAGTCTTTTTTAAAAGCAAAATGGTGGATGGAGGATAGCGGATGACGAAAGACAAGCTATTGTACCCTCCGCCCTCCGCCATCCTATCTCCAAGGTGAAAAAATGACTGAGACCACAAACTCACCATTTATTTATATAAGCGTGTTTTTCCTGGGCCTTGGCCTGAACCTGACGCCGTGTGTCTATCCCATGTTATCCATCACGATCTCACTTTTCAGGGGGTCGCAGCATGAACATCATGGTCGCGCGTTCGTGAAGGCCCTGGCGTATGTGCTTGGCATGGTGACCATGTACAGCATCCTCGGACTTGTGGCGGCTATGACCGGGAGTTTTTTTGGTGAATGGCTCCAGAATTTCTGGGTGCAGCTCACGACCGGTCTTGTGGTCATAGGCCTCGCATTCAGTATGTTCGGGCTTTATCAATTCCGGCTACCTTCGTGGCTGATACCGTCCCGGCAGGGAATGGGCAAGGGGGCCCTCCTCAGTTTTTTCGTTTCGGGGCTTATGGTGGGGATCGTTGCGGCGCCTTGCATGGGGCCTGCAGTTCTGGGGCTGTTGGCTTTTGTGAGCGTGCAGCAGAACGGGGTCTTCGGTTTCTCGCTTTTTTTTGTGATGGCGCTCGGGCTCGGGCTTCCGTATCTTGTTCTCGGGACCTATTCCGGGCTTCTCTCGAAACTTCCGAAGTCCGGGGCGTGGCTTGTCTGGTTTGAGCGACTGATGGGTGTGGTACTTTTGACGTTCGGGATATTTTATGTCGCGATTGCTTTCAAGTGGCCATTCCTTAAGTGGATCGTGCCGGGGGCATTTGTGGCCGGCGGTCTTTATCTTGGATGGATCGAACGATCTGCCCGGCTTGCAAAAAAGCTTTTTGCTTTTCAGGGGATCCTTGGGACCCTCGCCGTAGCGGTCGGCCTTTTCTTTTTTCTCACGCCCAAAAGCGGAATAGAGTGGGAAAAATATCACGCCGGTATTCTTGAGGAGATCAGCGCTTCGGGACAGCCGGTGATCCTCGATTTTTACGCGGACTGGTGTATTCCGTGCCACGAACTCGATCAGTTCACCTATTCGGATCCAAGGGTCCGCAAAACGCTGCAATATTTTCGCAAGATCAAGGTCGACGCCACTTCTGAGGATACGGACGAGACCCGCGAGGTAATACGCCGGTTCAGGGTATTCGGTGTCCCGACGATCATTTTTTTGGATGAGAAAGGTTTGGAGATTCCGGGTCTTCGCATGAATGGTTTTGTTGCGCCGGAAGAATTCGTGAACTCTGTTCGTTCTTCTAAGTTGGGGAATGTCTCGGGGAACGAGTGACGTGGAGTGACGTGGGCGCTTGCCGTTTCCCGGTTCTTTGATACAATACGTCAACGCATACATGTCAAACCTCTGAGAAACCGTTTAAAATGAAAATTCTCCAGCGTTATGTTTTAAAAGAGCTGCTTCTGCCATGCCTCCTTTGTTTTACGGTCCTCAGCTTTATTTTTATGGCGGGGTATCTTGTAAAAGCGGCGGATATGATCATCGGTCGAGGGGTTCCGTTTACGCAGACGCTCTATGTGATGCTGCTTATTATACCTTCTATCGTCAGCTATACCGCGCCGATGAGCCTTCTTACGGGCGTCTTGATCGTGTTTGGAAGTTTTTCCCAGCACAATGAATTCCGCGCCATGAAAGCCTCAGGGGTGCATCCTCTGAGATTCATGATGCCGCCGCTCATTCTGGGTTTCGCACTTAGCATGCTTATGTTTGTTTTTAATGATCAGGTCGGCCCGCCCGCCCGTTATGAGTTGCGCCGTGCGACCAAAAGAATGATCATGCAGCATCCGATGGCGCTGATTGAGCCGGGACGCTTTGTGAGGATCAGCCCCAGTATTCTTTTTCTTGCGAAACGCGTCGAGGGGAATGAAATGAAAGATATCGTGGCTCATGAGGGCGTGGATTCGGAAAATCCCGTGAGGACGATCGTTGCGGAAAGCGGCAAGATCGTGATGGATTCGAATACCGGACAGCTGGAGGTTCAGCTTTTCAATGGGAGCGTCTCGGAATCGCAGGACAAAGGGATTCAGTCCGTTCAGTTCAAGACCTACAAGTTCCCGACGATGGATGAAAATGATATCCGCAACATGGGCAAAAAGAAAAAAGACATGACCTTGGCTGAGATCCTTGTAGATGTTTCCGAAAAGACCGGGAAAAAAGAACGCCGTGATCTCTGGACAGTCTTCCATCAGAGGATTGCGTTTGCGTTCGGATCCCTGGTGTTCGTTTTTATCGGAATTCCGATCGCGACGATCGTCAAACGCGGGGAAGTGGTGATCAGTTTCGGGATCTCCATGGCCGCAACCAGTATTTATTATATTCTTTTCGCCATAGCCCAGACCCTCGCGTCACGCGGTGGTCTGCCACCTATGATCAGTCTTTGGCTCCCGAACATTCTTTTGATCAGCGTCGGGATGGTCCTTCTCCGCAAAGCCATTCTCTCCTAAACGCCCTGCCAAAAACCTTGCCCGGTTGTTAACAGCGGATCTTCAGATAATTTTTAACCCGGGTCTTCCAGCCGCCAAGGCGTTTGGAACAGTCCTTTTCGGGCGGGGCGTTCTTAACCCTGTTTTCAAGGACTTTTTTTGCCGCCCGAACGAATTCTTCCAACGCATCATCTTTTTTTTCCGGGGTTTTCATTTCTTCCAGGACCTGAAGCAGTCCCCAACCTTGGCCTTGAGACCTTTCAGTTTCAAGGATGCCTTCGCCTTTAAAATTCACATAATCGACCAAAGCAAACATGCCCCTGGGAGCGTCCGCGATCTCATTAAATTTCAGTTCGATCTCGGGGCGTTTTTGCTCCGGAATTGCCGCCAGCATCCGGGGCAGGATCCCTTTGACTCTTTGGATAATGAATTGGGTTTGGAATCCCTGGGTTCGGTCCAGGAAATCCTTGAGAGCGGTCATACGCTCGCTTGAAAGGTCGCTTAAAAACTCTTCGCGGTTTTGCCATGGAGCCTCCCGCGTCGGCAAGGCCGTGATCCAGGCGGGGATCGCCGTTTTTTGAGCTTCCAGGAAGGAAAGGAATTCCGGGAACTGGGCTTGGTAAGGGCCTTTTTTCCCTTGGGGATACCAGATAAAGTGTCCAAATCCGAACGAAGGAAAATCCTCATCGGCATTCCAGATGATCATGCGTTCGACACGGCCCGAACATTCATTGAAAAAGATCATTTTTTGGAGGCAGCCTAGTTCATCCGCAGTCATCGGGGTGTCCTGGGATTGGGCCCAGAGGGAAGTGGCTGCGGAAAAGATCCATAGGAAAAGGAATCCCCTCGTGAATGGTTTCATGGTCTCTCCGGCAAGCGATCTTTTCAAAAATAAAAAATATTTTCGGGCACTGGAGAGATTTTAACGTTGAGGTCCTCGAAATGCAATCAAAGAGTCAAAAAAAAGAGATTATATTTTTAGGAGACGGCAAAGATCCGCGGGGATTCTGATGAAAAAATCGGGTTTGACGGACTCGAGCTCTTTTGTGGCCTGAAAGGGGTTGGCGGCGAGCATCGGAAAAGCGACGGAACGGATCGAAAGGGAGGATTTCGCGCGGTTTGCGGCGAGAACGTCGTCCGGAAGATCGCCTACGTAGAGAAATTTTCTTTTTGCGCCGAGAGCTTGCGCGGTCTTGAGAATGGAAAAAGGGTGGGGTTTGCGAAGGGATTCTTTTTTCTCCCGCTCTTCTTTTTTGACGTCATCCATGGTTGTCATGGCGTCAAAGAGGTCGGCGATACCTAAATGCTTGAGAGCGTGGGAAGCTTCATAGAGGGGGCGTCCGGTTGCAATGCCGAGTTTCAGTCCGTAGCTTTTGAGCTTCTCCAGAATAGGGCGCTTGAAAACAAGTTTTTCGCGATGGATGAGGCCACGTTTTTTCCAATAGCGCATTCTGTTCATCGTTACGCGCGGAAAAATATCCTTGCCGAGGTAGACCTCCTGAAAGATACGAGCCACTTTTTCGATGGTCACGGTCGTGGGGCGGCCAAAAAGCGCAGTAATGCCAGATACCCTTAGAGGTCTTTGCTTAACATTTTTGGAGAATTTTTCAATCGCGACTGACTTTTTGAGAGCTTCGAGGGTTCTATTTTTGACTGGCAGCGATAGAAGATAAACGAGCAGGCCGTAGCAGCAGTCCCAGTCGTCATTGAATCCACCCAGGAGCTTGAATTGGTCCACGTCCTCCGGTGTGAGCAGGCTTGGGAATTTTCCTCCGGCGGAACGGCTAAAAAATGGGATGGGGCCGTGCGTCAGATAGAGTTCTACGGCGATACGGATGGCCTCAAGATACGATTGACGGGTATCCACGAGGACATTGTCGATGTCGAAAATAATGGCATCCGCTTGAACTTTTTCAACCAGGGGGTGCTGGACAAGTACTTTCGAAGGAACCTTCTGTTTCATGTGCTCAGTCTACGCTTTGAAGTGGGTACTGTAAAGAATGATTTGGGTTCCTGTTTTCTGCTGCAACCGTACTTGTACGTTCGCGCGAAGCTGTGCTAGTATTACCGCCCTCGTAACCGATGGGGTGCGAGAAAGCTCCGGACTCTACATGGTTTCGGGCGTCCTCAAACAGACTAATTTTAAATCAGTTTTTCCTTTTTGAAATGATCGTGCCGGGGTAGCTCAGTTGGCTAGAGCGAGGGACTCATAAGCCCTAGGTCGCCAGTTCAATCCTGGCCCCCGGCATTTTACTGCGCTCCGTAAAGGCTGAAGGCTAATATCGCATCACATTTGAAATTAGGGGTATGCGGTATAGTACTGTTAACCCCTAAAATCAAATGGAGAACAGTACTTAAAGAGGCTGAAAATGCAGAAAACGCATCGCAAGCCCGTTGAGCCTTTTTAGCTTTCAAGCCTCTTAACATTATGAAAAAGACCCACAGTAATCTCCTGCCGCGTCTTGAGGAACATTTCCGGGACAGACGATTTTTCAAAGTGCGGCAAAAGATCCTCGTCGCTTGTTCCGGAGGGCCAGATTCGGTCGCGCTTTTTCATCTCCTGCGAGCACTTATCACGAAGTACGATTGGAAACTGGGTCTTGTCCATTTCAATCATCAGCTCCGGCCTAGCGACGCGAAAAAGGATGAGCGGTTCGTCAAAGCCCTGGCTCGGAAATTCAAGGCTCCTTTCTATTGTGGGACGGGGAGCGTGAAGCACGAAGCCAAAAGAACGAAGACCTCGATCGAGGAAGCGGCGCGCAAAATGCGCTACGATTTTTTTCTCCAAACCGCGCAGGCAAAAAAATTCCAGGCCATCGCGTTGGCCCATACGCGGGACGATCAAGCCGAGACCGTGCTTATGCGAGTTCTTCAAGGGACAGGTCTGCGGGGGCTTCAAGGAATTCGCGAAAAATTCAGGACGGGGCGTGTGACCTGGGTCCGGCCGCTTCTTGTTTTCACAAAAAAAGAACTGCTGCAATATCTGACGGAGCAAAAGATTTTTTACCGTTTCGATAAATCGAACGATTCTTCGCGATTCATTCGTAATCGCATTCGCTTGGAACTTATCCCCCAGCTTCAGCGCGATTTCAACCCGAGGGTCGTGGAGGCTCTTTCGCGCATTCCCGCGATCGTGGCGGGGGAGAGTGCTCTTATCGAGGAGCTTGAAGAAAAAGCATGGAAGAAAACGTTCAAAAAGCGTCGCGGTAAAAATGTGGAGCTCCGTCGCTCGGTTTTTCTTAAATCCCCCCCCGCACTTCAATTTCGCATTGTGGAAAAAGCTCTCAAGATGCTGAATAAGCAAAGCGGGCTCTCGTTTGAAGCCTGGGAACGGATCCGCCAAGGGCTCGTGCGACACCGCTATCGCTCGTCGCTTCCCAAGGATATTGATTTTGCGCTCACTCCTAAAAATGTAACAATTTTCATGAAGCAGGAAGTTCATAATCAAATTTGATATCTTCAATTTCCCATGCTAGACTACGGCTCCTTTTTTCTGAAAAAAACAACAGAGAATCACAAGCTCCATGGCGACTCCTGTCAATAGTAAGAACAATAAGTCGAGAAAGAATGTGCCACGCCCCAAGAACGGTCGAAAATTGTCTCCCCCTCAGGGAGAGCCGGATCGCCGACGGCTGATCGCGCTTTTTCTTATACCTCTCGGGATCTTTCTTGTCCTTCAAGTTTTCGTGTTCCCAAGTTTCGAACTTAAAGAGCTTAGCTATTCCGAATTTTATAGGATGCTCGGGCGTAATGCCGAGACCGGTGAAATTCTTTCCTGCGAACTTGTGGACAACGTGGTGCAGGGGAAGCTGACCACGCTTTCTTACTTCCAGGTCCATATTCCCTACAATGATCCCGATATCATCCCGATGATCCGGAAGAACGTCGCGAATTTTTCAGTCAGTCCGCCGCAGACCTTTTGGCGCAATTTCTTTGCGGGGATCTTTCCGACGCTGCTCTTAATCGGATTTTTCTGGTTCTTCGTATATCGCGGCGTCCAGCAGGGCGGGGGGAAGGTTTTTTCGTTCGGGAAATCACGCGCCAAGCTCGTGGATAAGGAAAAGAGTCCGATTACGTTCAAGGATGTTGCGGGTGTGGATGAGGCCAAAGAGGAATTGCAGGAGATCATCGAATTTTTAAAAGATCCCCGGCGGTTTACCAAGCTTGGGGGGCGGATCCCGAAAGGCGTTCTCTTGATGGGACCTCCGGGAACGGGGAAGACCCTTCTGGCGAAAGCGGTCGCGGGCGAAGCCGAAGTGCCTTTCTATTCCATTAGTGGCTCGGATTTTGTGGAAATGTTCGTTGGCGTTGGTGCGGCCCGCGTGCGGGATCTTTTCGAACAAGCGAAGCGTGCGGCCAAAGCGGGTGGCAAGGGTGCGATTATTTTTATCGATGAAATCGACGCGGTTGGACGTCAACGTTTCGCCGGGATCGGGGGCGGGCATGACGAACGGGAGCAAACCTTGAACGCGCTTTTAGTGGAAATGGATGGGTTCGATACGCAGGCGGGTGTTATCCTGATCTCGTCAACGAATCGTCCGGATGTTCTGGATCCCGCACTCCTTCGGCCCGGACGTTTTGACCGGCAAGTCGTGGTTCCGTTGCCGGATCTTGTCGGCCGGGAAGCGATTTTGAAAGTCCATGCGATCAAGGTGAAGCTGGATCCCGCGGTTGATTTCAGGACGATCGCGAAGCAAACGACCTATTTTTCAGGTGCCGATCTTGCGAATTTGGTGAATGAGGCCGCTCTTTTGGCTGCCCGTCTTAACAAGGAAACGGTCGGCATGACGGAGCTTCAGGAATCCATTGAGCGTGTGATGGCCGGGCCGCAGCGCAAGAGCAAGAAAGTTTCGGATAAGGAGCGGAAGATTGTGGCCCATCACGAATCCGGGCACGCGCTAGTGGCACTCTTAACGCCTGGGGCGGATCCTGTTCACAAAGAAACGATCATTCCCCGAGGTTTGGCCGGTGGCTATACGGTGACTTTACCGGAAGAAGACCGTACGCTTCACAGTCAAACGTTCTTTTTGGCGGAGATCCCGGTTTTGATGGGCGGACGGGTGGCTGAGGAGCTTATCTTTGGAGATATCACGACCGGTGCACACAATGACCTTCAGAAAGCTACGCAAATCGCCCGGGAAATGGTATGTCGCTTTGGCATGAGCAAAAGGCTTGGGCCGGTGGTGTTTGGGAAAGAAGCGGGGATGGTTTTTCTGGGTCGGGATCTCATGGACGAGAAGAATTATTCGGAGGACACTGCGCGTCTAATCGATGCGGAGATCAAAAGGATCCTCGAGGAGGGTTATGAGGTTTCGAAGAAGATCCTTACGGGAAACCGCGAGAAGTTAGAGGCGTTAGCCAAGTTGCTTTTAGAAAAGGAAACGCTGGATGCCGACGAGATCAAAAAGATCACCGGGCTCCAGATCGTTACTCCGTCCGAGAACGGGAATCCCCTCGCTTGATCTGGAAGATTCGTCAAAATACTGTTTCCTTTGGTCGAACCCTTTTGATGGGGGTTCTGAATATCACGCCGGATTCTTTTTTTGATGGTGGTAGTTATCTGAATCCCGAAGCCGCTTATCAACATGCCGTTGAATTGGTTGAAGAAGGCGCGGACATCCTGGATCTTGGCGCCGAGTCCACCCGGCCGGGAGCAGTGCCCGTCACAGACCGGGAAGAACTTGATCGTTTGTTGCCGGTTCTGAAACGGATCCGCAAAGAAGTCTCGGTTCCCATTTCGATCGATACGGTCAGGCCGGAAGTCGCGAAGGAATGTCTCGAGGCGGGCGCCGACATCATTAATGACGTGAGTGGGTTGAAGCGGTCCGGTCCAGACATGGCGAAAGTCGTGAGGAAGTTCGGTGCGGGGCTCGTGCTGATGCACAGTCGCGGGACGTCGGAAACGATGCAGGAGCTGGCTAGCTACGACGACATTGTCCCGGATGTGATGAGTGAGCTTCGCGAAAGTATCCAGGTCGCTACGGACGCAGGGATCGAACGTGAACGGATTGTAGTCGACCCCGGGCTTGGTTTCGCGAAGACCCCGGAACAAAATCTCGAGATCCTGAAAAAAATAAGCGTCTTTCACAAACTCGGGCTTCCTGTTCTTGTAGGGTCCTCCCAGAAATCTTTTATCGGGAAGGTGACGGGGCGCGAGGCGAAGGGCCGGGCGTTCGGGACCGCCGCTTGCGTTGCGGCGTGCGTCAGGGAGGGAGTCCAGATCCTCCGGGTGCATGATGTCAAGGCGATGCGTGATGTCATTCTTATGACGGAAGCCATTCAACAAACAACAAGTTCCAAATAACAAGATCCCTGCCTACCGGCAGGCAGGCAAGAAACAAACCAAATAATCTTGATTGATTTTTGGATATGGGTTGTTGGAACTTGTTTGGGATTTGAAAATTGCAATTTGGGATTTTGAGCCGACTAACAGGAGGCGAGTGATGTCAGGACATTCAAAATGGGCGAGTATCAAGCATAAAAAAGCGATCGTGGACGCCAAGCGCGGCCAGGTCTTTACGAAGTACATTCGCGAGATCACGGTCGCGGCAAAAACCGGCGGTGGGGACCTGAATACCAATCCACGACTCCGCACCGCCGTTCAGTCCGCCAAAGATTCCAACATGCCGGCGGATAATATCGAGCGGGCGATCAAAAAGGGGACGGGCGAGCTCGAAGGCGTGACCTATGAGGAAATTGCCTACGAAGGTTTTGGCCCCGAGGGTGCGGCGATTCTGGTGGCATGCTTGACGGACAATAAGAACCGGACAGCCTCCGAGATTCGGAGTATTTTCAATAAAGGGAGTGGTAACATGGGGGGGGCCGGAACGGTGGCGTGGATGTTCGAGAAA
>MHFU01000087.1:3810-15546 GCA_001804345.1 Omnitrophica bacterium RIFOXYB12_FULL_50_7 | reverse complement strand
ACGACCGAGGATCAGCTAATGGAGATCGCCCTTGGCGCCGGGGCCGAGGACATGACTTCGACCGACACGATGTTCGAGATCACGACCGCGCCGCACGACCTTTGGGCGGTCCGCGAGGCCATTGAAAAATCCAAGATCAAGATTGAAAGCGCGAACCTCACCATGATTCCCAAGAATCTAGTGGGCGTGTCGGCGGAGACGGGGCGCAAGGTGATCCATCTGATCGAAGCGCTTGAAGAGCACGACGATGTCCAGAATGTTTATTCCAACGCGGATATCCCTGAAGAAGTCATGAAAGAACTTGCATGAGGGTCCACGGTCCACGGTCCATAGACCACCGTCCAAAGGGAAATTTTTTTTCTGTGGACTGTAGACAATGGACTATGGACTTCACACGCAGGGAATTTGTTCCATGCGCGTGATGGGCATTGATCCCGGCACGCACCGCACGGGTTTTGGGATTCTCGAATCCAGCGGGCGGGATTACAAACTCGTGATCTGCGGGACGATCCGTGCCTCGTCCAAAGACCCGATCGCCAAACGCCTTCTCCATATTTTTGAATCCCTCCAGAAAAATATCAAAAGTTATAAGCCCGATATCGTAGCGCTTGAGACGCTTTTTTTTGCTAAGGATATCCGGGCTGTGGAGCGGATCGGTGAGGCGCGTGCCTGCGCCATGCTCGCGGCTTCCAAGCAGGGTCTCGAAGTGATAGAGTATGCCCCGACTGCGGTCAAAAAATCCGTGACCGGGAACGGCCGGGCGGCTAAAGAGCAGATCCAGTTCATGGTCAAGAGGCTTCTGAATTTGAAAGAAAGCCCGGCGCCGGATGCCTCCGACGCCCTTGCCATCGCGATGTGTCATTTGCATTCTTTAAAAAGCAGGGGACAGGCGCATGATTTTCATTAATTTTTAAAAAGAAATCAGTGCCAGTCCTTGTCAACCTTCTTAAAATAAAACGAAAGGACAAGGGCCAGGCAATCCCTTAATGCCTGTCCCTCGTTCAAGCTAAAGAGAAAAACAGGTGACAGTCACCAAAAGTGTCACTAAAAGGGACAGTCATCAATGTATCATTACTTGATCGGAAAAGTCGCGAAAAAGAAAAAGATCCAATGGGTATAAAATGAGAAAAATGCGGGTAAGAGAAGAGGGCGAATTGTACGGAGGAGCGGTCGTTCTTTACAAGGATCGGTTCGAGGTTTGTTTGGATAAGGACACCGTCTGGCTTTCGCAAAAGCAGATGGCTGAGCTCTTCGAGACGGAGCGGAGTGTTATTACGAAGCATCTTCAAAATGTATTTGCCACAGGGGAGTTAGAGGAAAAAAGCAATGTGCAAAAAATGCACATTCCTCATTCTGATAAACCCGTCGCATTTTACAACCTCGATATGATCATTTCTATCGGGTACCGGGTCAACTCTAAACGGGGAACGCAATTTCGTATCTGGGCAACGCAGATTTTAAAGAAACATCTGATCGATGGATACACGCTTAACGAAAAAAGGTTGCAAGCGGCTCAAGCCAAGTACCGGGAATTGCAGAGGGCGGTAGCGTTGATCGGAAATCTCACAGCGATTGAGGGACTAGCGCCGGAAGTGGCGGGGATTGCCCAAGTGATTGCGGAATATTCCCGCGCGCTGGATATCCTGGATGATTTTGACCACGAGCGGCTTTCCAAACCTAAAGGGACGAGACAATCCAAATTTGAGCTGACTTATGAAGAGGCCCGGAAGATCATCGGGGCCATGAAGAAGAAGTTCCATGATTCGGCACTCGTGGGCCGCGAAAAGGATTCGGGTTTCAAAAGTTCGATCGGAGCCGTGTATCAAACCTTTGGCGGGAAGGACGTTTATCCGACTGTTGAAGAAAAAGCCGCTCATCTCCTTTATTTTGTGACGAAAAACCACAGTTTTGTGGACGGCAACAAACGGATCGCCGCGGCAATTTTTATCTGCTTTCTTCAGAAGAACGGGATTCTTTTGTGCAAGGACGGAGGCCGGCGACTTGATGACAATGCACTTGTGGCGCTCACTCTTATGATCGCGGCAAGCAGGCCGTCCGAAAAAGAAGTTATGGTCAAAGTGATCTTAAATTTGCTAGGGTGACGCTATGTATCACTACTTAACAGGGAAAATCGCGGAGAAGACGCCGGTAGCGGTGATCCTGGATGTGAACGGGATCGGCTATGAGGTGCGTGTGTCGCTTTCCACGTTCTCGAGTCTTCCGAATCTGGGTGAAACTGTAAAGCTCTTCACGCATTTTGTGGTGCGCGAAGACGCGCAGTTGCTTTATGGCTTTGCAACGGAGGAAGAGCGCGAAGCGTTCAAGCTTCTCATTTCTATTTCAGGTATTGGCCCCAAGCTTGCGATCACGCTTCTTTCCGGCGTCACGCTCCCGGAGCTCAAACGCGCCATTCAGGAAAAAAATGTGCCCGCCTTGACGGCCATTTCCGGGATCGGGCAGAAGACCGCCGAGCGGGTGATTATCGAACTGAAAGATAAGATCGGCAAGGCGGAGATTTCTGCAGGCCAAGAGCTTATCCATGATGCGAGTGTATCCGACCAGATGGTGGAAGATTCAGTCTTGGCTCTTGTGTCGTTGGGGTATACTAAACAAAAAGCGAAGGACGCGATCCAAAAAACACTGAAGGCGATGCTCGGCAAAAAACCTTCTGTGGAAGAGATTATTCGCGCGGCGTTGAAACATGTATAACAAAGCCATGAGCAAAAAATTTTTCTCATGGCTCAGGCCTCAAGGCTCATAGCTAGGAGTTTTATGGCAGACGAAAGATTGATGGATCAGGAATTTAAGCCCGAAGAGATCGAGATTGAGGTCACCCTCCGTCCGAACACGCTCGATGAATTCATTGGCCAGACGCAAGTGAAGGAAAATCTCAAAGTCTTCATCGAAGCTGCGCAAGGACGCAAGGAATCGCTCGACCACATCCTGCTCTTTGGTCCTCCGGGTCTTGGGAAAACCACACTCGCCAATATCATCGCGAAAAAAATGGACGCCAAGATCCATCAGATCTCCGGGCCGGTGCTCGAACGGGCGGGGGATCTGGCCGGTATTCTCACGAACCTTGAAAAAGGCGATGTGCTTTTCATCGACGAGATTCACCGCATCCCGCACGTGGTGGAGGAATACCTTTATTCCGCGATGGAAGATTATTCGATCGAGATTATGATCGATAAAGGGCCGCACGCGCGCTCGGTCAAGATGCAGTTGCCGCGTTTTACGCTCATTGGTGCTACAACACGAAGCGGTCTTCTTACCGCGCCGCTGCGTTCGCGATTCGGGATCATCGAACGGTTGAATTATTATGAAGATGAAGATCTGGCCACGATCGTGAAGCGCTCGGCAAAAATACTGGAGATCGGGATCGATGAGAAAGGCGCGCTTGAAATCGCCGGCCGCGCGCGCGGCACACCCCGCATCGCCAACAGACTTCTCCGCCGCGTTCGTGATTACGCTCAAGTCAAAGCGGATGGGAAGATCACGGTGGAGGTTGCGGACAAAGGCCTCAAGATGCTCGGGGTCGATCAGGAAGGGCTTGATCCGATGGATAAAAGGATCCTGCAATATATTCTCAAGGAATGCAAAGGTGGCCCCGTGGGTGTCAATAGCCTCGCCGTCGGTGTGGGGGAAGACGCCGAGACCCTTGAAGAGATTTATGAACCTTATCTTATCCAGCGAGGCTTCCTCAAGCGTACCGCTTCCGGCCGCGTCCTGACCGAACGCGCGTATCTTCACTTTGGCGCCAAGCCTCCCGCCTCTGACAAACAACTGTTTTAACTCGTGTTGAATAGTCCCATGGCTGTCTTCTAATCCCATAGCAATTTATGGAGGAGTATCGTAAACTGAACCCCGTAGAATGGATTGTTTCTCGCGCATAAGGATCTCAATGATTTCAAAAAAATCTTGAATAGCTAGGTCCTCATTCAATAAGGCGAAGATTTTTCTTTTTGTGAATGGGTTGAACGGGCATAGGCAGAGGCCGTGGCATGACCGTAGAAAAAGAAACAAAGAAAAACGTCTGTGAGTGCAATGGAGTCGTGACCCGTATCACGCTTCGTTTCATGGCTGCTTCCGAGATCCTGAGTGTCCTGATCTTTTTGGGCGGTTGTGCGGTGCTACTAGGTTGGGTCTTAGACATCCCTGCGCTTAAAAGCGTTTCCCCGAATCATGTGACCATGAAAGCCAACACGGCTTTGGCCTTCGTCTTCTCGGGCATCTCCTTGTGGTTACTCCAGATTAAACGGAGGGATAACCCGCGCCTCCAAGTGGCAGCTCTGGTTTGTAGTGGGGTGGTTTTTGGGATCGGCCTGCTTACTTTTTTAGAATACATGTTCGGTTGGGATCTTGGAATCGACCAGCTCTTAACCAAAGAACTTCCGGGCGCTATCTTTACTTCCAGCCCTGGCAGGATGGCCCTCAACACAGCGATCAATTTTACGCTTGTCGGTCTGGGATTGTTTTTTTTGGCTTCTCGAACCCCCAACCGGTGTCTTTTTGCTCAGATATTGATCATTCCGACAGGGGGTCTGTCCTTGTTATCCTTGCTCGGTTATATCTATCATGCCACCCCACTTTTTTGGGGCCCTCATTTCAGCACAGCCATGGCGATACACACGGCCATCCTGTTCCTTCTGGTTTTTTTAGCGGCTTTGTTCTGCCGTCCGGGTTGCGGGCTCATGGCCCCGGTCAGTTCCGAGGCTGTCGGCGGAAGATTAATCCGCCGCCTTTTCCCAGCCACTGTTTTGTTTCCGCCGCTCCTGGGCTGGCTCAAGCTCCAAGGGGAAAGATCGGGGATGATGGATAATGCATTCGGCGTCTCGTTTGTCGCGGCCGCGAACCTGGTCATTATTAGTTCCTATGGCTATATTCTTTCTGTTTTCCTTAACAAGGCAGATTCCGAGCGCAAGCGAACGGCAGAGGTGCTCCATGAATCCGAGCTGTCCTACCGCAGGCTCTTTGAAGCAGCACAAGACGGAATCTTTATTGTTGATTTTGAAACGGGCATCATCGTGGATGCCAACCCTTTTTTGGTCGATTTGCTTGGTTATAGCAAAAGTGAATTTCTGAAAAGGCATCTCTGGGATGTGGGTGTCTTTAAAGATGTTTTTGCATCTAAAGCAGCTTTTTTAAAACTGCAAACAAAAGAATATATCCGTTTTGAAGACCTGCCTCTGGAAACAAAGTCCGGGAGAAGGATCGATGTGGAATTTGTCAGCAATGTTTACCCTGTCGATTGCCGCAAAGTGATCCAATGTAACATCCGCGATATTACCGAGCGCAAGAGGGCTGAAGAGAAAATAAGATTGGTGATGAACATCAAATCGGAATTCAACTCTATGGTTTCGCATGAACTCAGAAGTCCTCTCGCGGCTCTCAAAGAGAGTTTGCATCTTCTCGAAGAAGAATCTTTGGGGCATCTTGGCCCTGGGCAGAAGGGCTTCTTGGATATCGCGAAACGGAATGCGGACCGATTGAGCCGCCTGGCGGATGATGTCCTGGATTTCCGGAAAATAGAATCAGGGAAAATGAATCTGGAGTTTCGTGAAAATGACCTGAATGAGGTGGCCTTGGAGGCCGGCAAACTCATGAAGCTTTTGGCGGGCCAGAAGGGTTTGGGGCTGGTGGTCGATGTGGATTACGATCTACCCAAGATGAATTTTGACAGAGACAAAATTACGCAGGTGTTTATCAATTTGTTGAACAATGCCATAAAATTTATGGAAAAGGGAAGCATTCTTCTTAAGATGCGCAAAGAGAATAATGTGGCACATATTACGGTGCAGGATGCCGGACCGGGGATCAAGAGTGAAGATATCCCCCATCTTTTTCAAGCTTTTGAACAATTGAAAGGAACGAGAAGGGGAGGCACAGGACTGGGGTTGGCCATTTCCAAAGAGATCGTTCTCCTTCACCAAGGGAAGATCTGGGTAGAGTCAGAAATAGGTAGGGGGGCAACCTTTCATTTTCTTTTACCTATTCAGGAGCGCAGAAGCACGCCTCGTTAAAGGGTCTTGTTTTCTAGCGGTGGGCCGTCACGGAACGTATCTATCAGCATTTTATTTTCACGTCACCCGCCTCCTGCCAGCATCTTTTTTAGAAAGCATCATAGAGTTCTTTGAATGCTCGTCCGTGCTGTGTTATATTACGGCAAATTTCGAAAGGAGCCAGCATGAGCGATCTTGCAAAAACCCTGATTTTCTTTGGCGTGATCCTGATCTGCATGGGTGTTTTTGCGGCTATTTTCTCCAAAGTCCCGATGCTCGGTAAACTCCCCGGCGATATTTTCCTCCGCAAAGGCAGTTTTACCTTCTATTTTCCCCTCACGACTTGCATCCTGCTCAGTCTGATTCTCACGCTCGCCTTCACGCTTTTCGGAAAAAAATAACATGCTCGAATTCTTCTCCTCGTTCTGGCGTCCGGTGATCGAGATCCTTTTTATCTGGGTGCTGATCTATTCGGTGATCCGGTTCTTCCAGGGTACGCGCGCCATGCAGGTTCTGTTGGGTTTGATTATTCTCGTCGTCATTTTTCTTGGTGCAAAGTTGTTGGAGCTCAATAGCATCATCTGGGTTCTTTCCAAGGTCTTCGCCGTGGGCGTCGTGGCATTCCTCATCATTTTTCAGCCAGAGATGCGGCGCGTACTGGCGCGTATCGGGACCACGATGTCGAGCGGCTTCTTGAGTAAGGGAGGGACGATCGACGAAGTTATTCGCGCCTGTGACCACATGTCACGTCACCGGACTGGCGCGTTGATTGCGCTGGAACGGGATGTGGGCCTCAAGAGCTACATCGAAAGCGGTATGATGATCGACGCCAAGATAAGCGCGGAGCTCCTGCTCAGTCTTTTTGACCCGCACACCCCCACGCATGATGGGGCTATTATCATTACGGGCGACCGGATCGCTTCCTGTGGTTCTCTTTTTCCTCTGACGCAGATGACCACCCTTCCCACGTCAGTGGGAACACGTCATCGGGCGGCGATCGGTCTTACGGAAGAAAATGACGCGGTTTGCATCGTGGTCTCGGAAGAGACGGGCAATATTTCGATCTCGGTTTTCGGAAAGCTGACCAAGGCGCTCGATCTGGAGGATCTGAAGCGGATCCTCGAAGGGCTTTTTAAACCCGCTGAAAATTCGAACGTCTTTATCGATTTCATCGAAAAAAATAAAAAAATTTTTCAATTCCACGGAAAGACCTCTTCATTATGATGCAATGGATAACACGCAACTGGGGACTGAAGGTCATTTCACTCGTGCTTGCGATTGGGACGTGGTATTACGCGGTTGGTGAAGAGAATATCGAGGTGACGCGCGTGATCCCGCTCAAGATCCAGATGGCCAGTTCGCAGATGACGGTTTCCGAAATCTCTGCGAAGGTCGTGCAAGTGACGCTTTCGGCTCCGCGCACGCTGATCGTGAACCTCGCGAGCCAGGACATTCAGGCCGTGCACAAGATTGGTCCCGAGATCAAGACTGCGGGAGAGTATTCTTTTCGTCTTGAACCGTCCGAGATCAGTGTGCCGAACTTTCAGATCCGTGTTGTGAAGATCGTGCCTGAGGCCGTGACCGTCAAGCTGGATGAATTGATCGTCCAGAAACTCGAGATCCAGCCGAATTTTGTGGGGGAACCCGCAGTCGGCTACAAACTTCTCGCAGATGAATTGCGTATGGATCCGAACGCGGTCCTTGCACAGGGTCCCAAAGGGGTGCTGGAAAAAATGAAATCTGCAATGACCGAGCCGATCGACCTGGTCGGCCGTATCCGCTCTTTTTACCGTACCGTCCAGGTGAAATTGCCATCCGGTGTCAAGGCCATGAGCGAATCACTCGTGAATGTTTATATTCCCATTCGCGAAGAATTCGGCGAAAAGGAATTCAAGGACGTTCCGGTGCGTATCTTGAGATCTCCCGCGGCAAGCGGCGTGGTGGATCTCAATCCGGATAAGGTGACTCTTGTGCTCAAAGGGTCCAAACTGTACCTCGAAAAACTTGCCTCCGAAACCTTGTTGGCGTATGTGGATCTCGCGGACCTGACAAAAGGGGATTATGACCTGTCGCTTCAAGTCGTTTTACCTGAGAACGTGAGCTTAAAGGACAAAACGCCGATCAAAATCAAAGCAGCGATCCGGTCTCTTACCAAGTGATCCCTTGATGATGGCCCTCACAATCTCAAAAAAACTCGGCATTAATATCGATCATGTCGCGACTCTTCGTCAGGCTCGTCTCGGAGAAGAGCCTTCTGTCCTGGAGGCCGCACTCGAGGCGGAACAGGGCGGGGCGGACAGCATTACGGTCCATTTGCGTGAGGATCGCCGCCATATCCAGGATGCGGACGTTTTCGAGCTGATGGAAAAGATCTATGTTCCCCTTAATCTCGAGATGTCCGTTTCGCCCGAGATCCTCAAGATTGCGATCAAGGTCCGTCCGGAAAAGGCGTGCCTGGTCCCCGAAAAGCGGAAAGAGCTGACGACGGAGGGGGGTCTCGACCTTTTCTCCAAGAGAAACTCCTTGATCCGGACGATCGACGCGCTTTCGGCGGAAAAAGTCGAGGTCAGTCTTTTTATCGATCCGGTTGAAAAACAAGTACGCGAAGCCGCCCGACTTGGCGCGTATGCGGTCGAGATCCATACGGGGTCTTACGCGAATGCCGCAGGCAAGAAAAAAGAAAGAGAGTTTTTTCGCGTTCGTGAGGCCGCGCGGTTGGGCCAGGAACTCGGGCTCCGCGTCCATGCCGGTCATGGCCTGAATTACGAAAATATCTTTCCGTTGCTTGCAATTTCGGAGGTTCTCGAATTCAATATCGGCCACTCCATTATCAGCCGCGCGGTGTTTGTGGGGCTGGCTAAAGCGGTTCAGGAAATGAAGAAAATCATCATCAGCGGTAAGGGATAAGCGATAAGAGGTAAGCTTGAAACGGCTTTTTTACTTATCGCTTATAACTTACCGCTTACCACCATAAAAATGAATATCCAATCCATTGCTAAAAAATTAAAGCGTCCTGTTACCGCGCATAAGGGTGATATGGGTCGCGTCTTCATTCTCGCGGGATCCCGTGGCATGACAGGCGCCGCGCATTTGGCGGGTATGGCCGCCTTACGGTCCGGTGCCGGACTTGTAACGATCGGCATTCCAGATGCCGTCTACCTCGTCATCGCCAAGCGCGAATCCGAACTGATGGTCCGTCCGCTACCTTCAACAAATAAAGGAACACTGTCTCTCCATGGTTTTTCAGAAATCAAACGGTTCTGCGCGACGCAGAATGTGCTCGCGATCGGTCCCGGACTTTCCCAACACGCGACGACGCAAAAATTGATCCGAAAAGTGATCGCAGAAACGGAATTACCCCTTGTTATTGATGCGGATGGGCTTAACGCATTGAAAGGAAATCTTAAGGTCTTGAGAAAAGGGGTCAGTCACCATTTCCCTAAAATGGTGACTGACCCCTTTGTTTTGACGCCGCATCCGGGGGAATTTTGCCGTGTGTTCGGCGGGAAGCTGGATGATTCGGACGCATTGCGGAAAAAGCGCGTTTCGGAAGCGGCGCAAAAACATGGCGTGGTGATCGTTCTCAAAGGACATCGTACGGTCATTGCTTCACCCGAGGGAGATTGTCATGTCAACACGACCGGCAATCCCGGTATGGCGACCGCGGGTTCGGGGGATGTTCTGACCGGAGTGATTGCGGCGCTCAAGGGACAAGGGCTCCCGTGCTTTGAGGCGGCATGTCTGGGGGCGCATATTCATGGATTGGCCGGGGATATAGCCGCGAAAAAAGTCGGGCAGGTCAGCCTCACGGCGGGGGATATTCTTCGGTTTTTACCGGAAGCTTTTAAGGAACTTGTTTTGTAATCAAAAGAGTCCTTCTCGGAAAATTCCAATAACCCTGCCTGCGGCAGGCAGGCAAGAAACAAGAACCAAACAAATTCCAATCACCAAAATCCAAAAAATCGTGTCTGCGATTTTAAAAATTTGAATTTGGTTATTGTTTGGATCTTGGAAATTGGTTTTTGGAGCTTCCATTTTGGGACAAGATGCTGCCTTGGAAAAATCAGGATGGATACTGCTTCTTATAAAAATTGCACTTTGTGTCCTCGCGATTGTGAAGTCGATCGTACGAAAGGCCCGCTAGGTTTCTGCGGGGAGAGTGCGGCCTGCCGCGTCTCTTTCATAGGACCTCATTTCGGGGAAGAGCCTTCCTTCACGGGATTCCACGGTTCCGGGACGATCTTTTTTAGCGGCTGTTCCAGTCAATGTTTTTTTTGTCAGAATTATCAAATTTCGATCCAGCACGACGGTCGCACGATCACGCCCGCGGAGCTTCTTTCGGAAGTCCGGGCGCTTCTTCTTAAAGGTGTCCACAACCTGAATTTCGTAACGCCGGACCATTTCTGGCCGCATATCCAGTCGCTCTGCCGCGCGCTTCGGGAAGAAGGGATCAAAATTCCAAAGCTTTTTAACTCTTCCGGATATCAAAGGCCGGAAAGGGTGGAAGACTATGCCCAGGAGATGGATATTTTTCTCCCCGATTTCAAATTCGCGGAGCCAGAGACTGCAAAGATGTGTATGGGGGATGCTCGATACCCTGAGATCGCCTTGAAGGCGCTCCGTGAAATGGTGAAATCCAAAGGCTTTCTGGAACCTTGGGATACTACGGGGCTCCTGACCGCCGAACGCGGCGTTCTTGTCCGTCATCTGGTTTTGCCGGGGCATGTCGAGAATAGCCTGAGAGTTCTGAGGCTTCTTCATAAGGAGTTCGGTCCCGGGCTCCCGCTTTCGATTATGAGCCAATTCCGGCCGGTTCCGGGTTGCTTCCAGCGGAAAAAGTTTCAACGAATCCTTAGTCCCGAAGAATACGGTCAGGTCCTGGATCTCGTGGGAAAACTCGGGTTTGAAAAAGTCTATACGCAGGAGCTCAAAGAAGAGACGGATTTTTTGCCGGATTTTAAGGATCCAGAAAATCCATTTTTCGGAAACAAAAGACGATCAACGACCAACGACTAACGACGAACGACTAACATATAGAATTTCTTTATATTTCCTTTCTCTTGCGGAGAAGAATAGCGTTCGAACGAAATTTTTTGCGATGGTCGACAGTCGTTAGTCTTGATTGCAAATCGCTGGCTATTGAGCAGATCGCAGATATATAATGACGCCACTTTATCTCAGGGGAAACCATGGCGTCCAAGTCTTTAATTTTTTTCTAAATGGCGACTTGGGCTGTCATGATTCTCCATTAGATTGTTAACTAGGGAAAATCATGGCGAAACAAGTCGCATTATCTCCGTCGGCGTTAAGCCTTTTTAAGGATTGTCCCAGGTGTTTTTGGCTGGAGAAGGTCAAGAATATCAAACGGCCTCGCGGCATTTTTCCTTCGCTCCCGGGCGGCATGGATCGTGTGATCAAGACCTATTTCGATACTTTCCGGGCCCAGGGGACGCTTCCTCCGGAGCTTCGAATTGACGCCTTCAAAGGTATTCATCTCTATGACGATCAGGCCCGACTCGAGGACTGGCGTGCCTGGCGTACCGGGCTCCAGTATCATGAAGACGGATCCGTGCTGTCGGGCATGCTCGACGACCTGCTTGTTAAGGACGGCGCTTACATTCCGTTCGACTACAAGACCAAAGGGTCTCCTACGAATGAAGAGGACGCGACCAAGTATTATCAGACGCAGCTGGATTGTTACGCGCTGATGCTGGAGGGGAATGGCTTCAAGACGGCC
>MHFU01000087.1:0-3768 GCA_001804345.1 Omnitrophica bacterium RIFOXYB12_FULL_50_7 | reverse complement strand
GAGCACGGCCAAGTGAGTTTTGAGATCCAGCCGATCAGGATTGGAACGGACGTAGAACGCGCGAAGGATCTGTTTCACAAGGCGCTTTCGATCCTGACAGGTCCCGCGCCCAAGGCGACGACAAAGTGTGAATATTGTGGATGGCTTGAAAAATTCAGAAAATAAAGGAAGCAGGTACAATTAAAATAATTACGCCTGTCCCCTTGAATATACACGCACGACCACATATCTAAAAGAATGAGGTGACGCATGGCACAACAAACCGCTTTAAAGATCACAGTAGAAAAACCTACGACTGAAAAACTAAACACGCTGAAGATTTTTTCGTGGCCCATCTGGACGAAGGAGGTCTCGAGCTTTGACTGGTATTATGACGAAAAAGAGATCTGCTATTTTCTAGAGGGGGAGGTGACAGTCAAAACTCCGGACGGCGAGGTTTCGTTCGGGAAAGGCGATCTAGTGATGTTCCCCCGAGGATTGAAATGCGTCTGGAACATCAAGAAGCCCGTCAAAAAACACTACCAATTCGGGTAAAAGGCTTTTTAAACGAAAGGCATTTATGACATCTCCTACACCCAAAACGAATGCCATGCTCATCTGCGATTACGTGATCACGGAGCGCGGCACAAACAAGAAAAGTCTGATCGGGGTCTTCGAGAATATCGGGGCGGCGACCTTTCCCTGCACACATTTCGCCATGTCGGTCTATATCAAGTTGACGGACGCGCAAGGGGGATATCAATTTCGGCTTGAACTTGTGGATCTGCAAAGCGACGCCACGATCGGGAAAAGTGAAATGCCTGAGGAGGTGCGTGTGCCGAGCCCGCTCGATGCTCATGAGTTGGTGTTCAATCTTCGCGGCGTCCGCTTTATGCACGCGGGCAATTATGAATTCCGGATCTTCGCCAACGACAGGATCTTCGGGCAAAAGAAACTCGTGGTGGAGCAGATCGATCCGAATGCGCAAAATCCAGGGCCCGCATAAGGAGGCGACTTGTGACGAAAACAGCGCTTGTGATATTAGCGGAGGGGTTTGAAGAGGTTGAGGCAATCGCGCCGATCGATGTCTTGAGGCGCGCCGGTGTGCGTGTCACGATCGCGGGAGCGACGGATCTCCGGGTGAAGAGTTCTAGGAAGATCTGCGTCGAGGCCGATATGCTTCTCAAGGATCTTGCAGGAATGCCGGATGCGGTGATCCTTCCCGGAGGACTCCCGGGGGCTACGAATCTCGCCAAGTCCGGGGAAGTCGCATCGCTTGTCAAAAAGATGAATTCGGCCGGGAAGCTCGTGGCCGCGATCTGTGCGGCCCCGGCGGTTGTGTTGGCCCCGATCGGGATTCTCGACGGTAAAAAAGCGACCTGCTATCCCGGGTGTGAATCCGATTTTTCCACGAAAACCATTCATTCCACAGAGCGAGTGGTTGTGGACGGAAATATCATCACGAGTCAAGGTCCCGGGACAGCCCTGGAATTCGCGCTTGAGATAGTAGCCCAGCTTATGGGGAAAGACATGGCCGACAATGTCCGCGGTAAAATGCTGATCGAGGCATAGTTCGGTATCTCAGGGGACAGGCATTTACTGACTACTTGTCCCCTGAGGTGTTCAGGCTAAAATGTGAGAAATTATGACATTTGTTGAAATCGAGCAGAAATACCGGCTGAGGGATCTAAAACGGGTTCGAATAGCTCTTAAAAAATTGGGCGCCCGAAAGATCGCAGGCGGTCTTGAATCGAACGAATTCTTTGATCTCGGGACGCAACTCAGGAAAAAACGGCTTGCGATGCGGCTCCGGAAGTACGGGGGAAAGGCTGTGTTGACGCTCAAAGGGCCCCGGCTCAAATCCCGATTCACGAGGCGCATGGAGATCGAAACTTCGGTGGATTACGCTCCCATGAGAAATATTCTTCGGCGGGCGGGTTTTGAAGTTGTGATGCGTTACAAAAAAGAAAGAGAGCTTTACCGGCTCGGCAAAAGCCTCGTCGCGCTAGACCGGCTGCCCGGCTTCGGCCGTTTTCTGGAGATTGAAGGCCAGCCCCAAGCGATCAAAAGAATCGAAAAGAAACTGGGCCTTCAGGCCAAGGACCGTGAAGAAAAATCATACTTGCAGATGTTATTTCACTGGAAGCATTAGGGGGGGAGAAAGATATGGTCATTGCATCGGATATACGAGTGGGGAATGTGATCCGCGTGGACGGGAAGCTTTGCAAAGTTCTCACGCAGGAAATACGCGGGACGGGCAAATTCGGCAAGAGTGCCATGCTCAAGCTCAAGAGTCTCGAGGAAGGGAATGTGATCGAGAAAAAAATGTCGGCGGATGCCAATGCGGAGGAAGTGGATGTCCATGTCGTGAAGATGCAGTATCTCTATCGCGAAGGCGACCATTTCGTGTTCATGAATATGGAGACCTACGACCAGTTTCCCCTGTCGTCAAAAGCGGTTGGCAAGCACGAGGTGTTCCTGAGGGAAAATGAAGTGATCGAGGTGCTTTTCGGGGAAGGGAAAGTCCTGAGTATTGCTTTCCCAAAGATCGTCGAGCTTAAGGTGGTGAGCACGCCGAAGGGGCTTGGCGCTGATGCGAATTTCAAGGAGGCTGAGCTGGAGAACGGTCTGAAGGTCCTTGTGCCACAATTTGTCAGCGAAGGCGAAACGATCCGCCTCAATACCGATGATCTGAGCTATTTGGACCGGGTTTCGGTCAGGAGTATGTCTTAAAAGAGGTCCGAGCCTTGAGTCATGAGGAGCGAAAGAAAATGAGAAAAATCTTCAGTGTGTTTTTAATCGGAGTCTTGTTAACCACGTTGTGGGTTCTCGGATACGCTGAAGAAAGTATGCCGCAAAAGATTGTGGTGCGGAGTTCCGCGTTCAGGGAGGGGGACAGGATCCCATCGGATTTTACTTGCGACGGAGCCGATATGTCGCCGCCGATCGAATGGTCCGGTGTCCCAACCCAGACGCAAAGTCTTGCGGTTATCGTAGAAGATCCCGATGCTCCGTCCGGGAACTGGACGCATTGGCTCGCCTATGATCTTTCCCCGGAGCTGACGCAATTACCGGCCCGAATCCCTGCCGGAGAAAAAATTTCCATGGGAGGTTCGCAAGGTCTTAATGATTTTTGGAAGCCGGGTTACCGGGGGCCGTGTCCACCGAACGGCGAACATCGCTATTTCTTCAAGATTTATGCTCTTGATGCGATGCTCCGTTTGAAGCCGGGGGCGTCCAGACAGGAATTGTCCCAAGCCATGCAGGGGCATATTCTGGCTGAGGGACAATTGATGGGGAAATACAATCGTTCCTGAAAAATTCGGGGGGCTGGAATGAATACGGAACACGTGGTACATCACCGTAAGAAAAGGATCCTGGCGGTGGATGATGACGGGCTGGTAAGGAGATCGCTTGAGATCCTCCTGCGGGAGGCCGGTTATGATCCGACGGTTGCAAGCAACGGGCAGGAAGCGCTCGGGTTTCTTGTTCAGCGCCATTTTGATCTTTTGATCACGGATATCCGCATGCCGGGCATGGATGGACTCCAGGTCATTCAAGCCGTTCGTCAGTATTGCCACGAAATGAAAAAGCAGCCAATCCCCGAGATCGTTCTAACGGCCTATAATGATGAACAGGTCAGGCAATCCGCGATCCGGCTGGGGGTCCGGGAATTTCTTCTGAAGCCCTTCAAGGTCGACGAATTCCTGAAAGTTCTGGACCGTAATTTAAGCCGGTAAACTGAGGCATTGGGACCGTTAACCCATAAAAATTAATGGAAAACGGTGC
>MHFU01000086.1 GCA_001804345.1 Omnitrophica bacterium RIFOXYB12_FULL_50_7 | reverse complement strand
CGAATGATTGAGAAGAAAATCCGTGGTCGTTAAATTGGGATTCGGTTGAACTTGCGAGCCATTGGATGCGGGAGTTGAGGCTGTGGTTTCGGGCTGGTAGTTCGCTCCTGGCGTAAGATAATCCGGATTGGCCCAAACAATATTTTGGTATAGAAAGGTTGCCAGGGTAAGGAGGGATATTACTTTGAAACCGACATCATGCTTTTTTAGTGGCACGTCGTCACCTTTCCAAGAACCGCATTAGTAGGTAATAACCTAGCACCTCTTTTGAGAAATAAAAGGGCAATTTCAGAAAAAATTTTTTGCAAAAAAATTGCCCGTGAAAAGAATTGGATTCTGAATTGCATTTGTCACGAATGATCAAAAGCGCTACAAAATCACTAACATGTTAAATGGTTTTATAATGTTTAAACTTCTCTATCCGGAAAACGATTGATGTTTTACAACGATCCAGCGGAGTGAAGCTGCGAAAAAACTGAAGCGGGGATTCTTTGGAAGCAGAAGAGGATGGATTGCTTGAAAAAAAAGAGCAGATTTTTTTCTGAAACCGAAGGAGCGGGATTTGTCTATCAACGCGGTACGAAGCACTTGGTACATAGTACATGGCTTTTGTTGATGTGCTTCCAGATTTTTGCCAAGTACTAGGTGCTATGTACCCGATACCGTAATATTATTTCAAAATCTCGCGGATCTTTTGGATCAGAAGGTTGATCTCGAAAGGTTTTTTCAGACTCCAGGCAATACCGCCGAGATCGGCAATACGTTGGGGCATTTTGTCATTCACACTGGCAATGACCACAGGAATATGACGCCACTTCTCCTGAGCACGCAACCACACGTAAAATTCCTCCCCGTCCATCACCGGCATAATGAGGTCCAGAATGATAAAGTCCGGCGTCTCTTTTTCAAGGACTGCCACCGCTTCTTTCCCGTTCAGCGCTGTCAGAACCTGAAAGGATTCCCCCTGAAAATAAAGCCGGTAAATATCCTGAAAATCACTGTCATCTTCAATGATCAATATCTTTTTCATAGTCCCTCTCGCTCCACCACAGCGCGTGTGGCCGGGTTTGATTTATGCGTTCTTGTTTACGAACTGATAGGATGGAAAAATAACTTTTAAAACGCTGCCTTGCCCGGCGCCATCGCTTTCGGCCCAGATCTCTCCTTCGTGCAACGCCACGATTTCCTTGGAAATGGTCAGACCCACCCCGATCCCGATCGTCGACGGCGTTTTTTGAAAGAAGGCCTCGAAAATCCTTTGCAGATTCTCGGGCTCGATCCCGATTCCGGTATCCGCCACTTCCGCGAAAACATCATTCCCGCGGATTGAGGAAGTAACCGTGATGCTGCCATCGGGGGTGAATTTTGTGGCATTCGTGATGAGATTCACGAACACCCGGTAAAGCATGTCCGGATCTCCAAGCATCTTGAGCGGTAACGGAGAAAACCGGGTCTCAAACTTCAAATGATTCTGTTCGACCAAGGGACGTATATCGTCCACCACAAGCCTGAGCACGTCGTTAAGGTCCAATTCCTGTTTTTTGATGTCGGACATTCCGGATTCCACCTTGGAAAGGTCCATGATGCTCGAAATGGTCCGCATCAAACGGTCTGCATTGTCACTGAGCATCCCGATGATAGGAAGAATTTTCTCTTTTTCGGGGTTGCCCGCCATCTGCTGGGTCAGCCATTGCATCGTCATAATGAATTTGGCTGTGGGAGTTTTGAGCTCGTGTGCTACATCGCGAACGAGTGTTTCTTTCATCATTTCTACGTGACGCAAATCCGTAATATCGCGCATAACCCCCTGAATCAGACGGAGATTCCCTTCATAATCCACGACCGGCGTGAGGTTGGTCTGGTAATAGATCTCTGCGTGATGAAGCCGGTGAAAGTGGTGGGTATTCAAATGCTCCACAGGTTTCTTGGTCCGCACGATCGTTTCAAGCGATTCCTGGAATTTCTGCGCCTCTCCCGACGCGTGCATCAAAAAGAAAAGCGGGAGCCCTTCCGCAAGGATCTCTTCACGCGTATAACCTGAGAAGCCGCGATTGAGGATCATCAGCTCGCCGTCCGGGGTGATGGAAAAAATGATATCGCTCACATCATTGACGATTGAGCGGTATTTCTCCTCAGACTCCTCGAGGGCCTGAGTCCGCGCCCGCAAGTGCTCAAAACTTTGCACCAGACGGCTGACCACTTTGTTGAACGCCTCGCCGACTTCCTGGATCTCATCCCGGGAATGGATATCGGCCCGCGCCTCGAGATCTCCGGCCAGAATGTTGCGCGCGGTCTTTTGCAGCAAGGTCAGGGGCTGCATGATCAGCCAGGTGATCCCCGCGATCACAAGCGTTGCAAAAATCACTAAAAGAAATGCGATAAAGAATTTTTTGATAAAAATCCCTTGGAGTTCCTTCTCGAATTCAATTTTTGAAAAAACGATGATGAGACGCCCGAGTGTTTCCGCTCCGCTCATGATGGGCGCCGCAGCTGCGTAGGTATCGGGACTGATCTTTTCGACCCCAAAGAAATCCTGCTTGTAGGAAAGTCCAGGGAAGGCTTCGTTTTCAGGAAGGCTCGTGCCAAGGATTTTCCCATCAGGACCCTCGACGCGGACTTCTTCCACATCGGATTGCTCGGCAAGAAGCTGGATATAAGCCCTAAGAGAACGTTGGTCCCGCGCCTCGAGTGGGATCTTGAGCGTCTCGGAAAAGATCTCGGTGATAGTCTGAAGCCGCTCCCCTTTGTGTTGGATCGTCATGTCACGAAAGACATTGAAGGTCGTAAAAAGTACAAAAAAGATGATCCCGAGCACGAGGATCAGCACCGGCAACGACAATTTATAGCGGATGGGCACACGCCAAGCCCGTCGCTGGGACAATTCCTCTTGATGATCGTGGCTCTTATGAGTCTTTAACATTAAGGTCCTCAGCATTTCTCCACACCTTTAAAGAATTTACAAGTAACAGTCCCGCCACAATGCGCTGGCGGGCAAGCACCTCAAAGGGGACAGGCAGTCAAATAATGCCTGTCCTCTTTCGAAGTCACCTACTGCATTATCGACAAGTTCCTCAAGTTTTGAAATACTCCTCCCAATGAAGAACCAGATCCTCCAACACCCCCCGATCCCCCGGAAGCAACGCATATTGACGGATATCCTCCCGGGAAACCCACTTGAAATCCTTACAGTCGATCGCCCGAGGCTCTCCGTTCACCCACCTGCAAAAAAAGAAAAAAAGCGATATCTTGCGCTCCGAAGTTCCATGCTGGCTGTTGCAGAGGAGCCTCTCAGGATGGATCCGGATCCCCAGCTCTTCAAAAGCTTCGCGCACAAGACACGCCTCGATCGTTTCATCCTGCTCGCGCCTACCGCCCGGGAATTCCCAAAGCCCCCCGAAGCTGTCCTGGAGGTGACGCTGAGCGAGCAAGAGTTTCCCCTCTTTATGAATGATGGCACAGCCTACATCAAAGGATTCCATCATTTTTCTTCCAGACAGAGAGCTTGGATCGCGCGTGGAATGATTTTAAAAGAAGAATTCATTTTGATGATCATTGGACGGCTCTTTATGAAAATCCCGAGGTTAAACGATTGAGGGTATTGTACCTAACAGCCTTGTCTTGTGGAATCATTTTATCCCGCCTTCGCAGATACCACGTGCGTTGCTCCGGTTATTTCCCCCTTTGGCAAAGTACGAGGAGGACTGAGGGGGATTTAAAAATCTCCCTGCCTGCCGGCAGGCAGGCCCTGGCCCCTCTTTGGAAAAGAGGGGGGAATTGCTCTATTGAAAAACTGGAGCAATACACACCACCTCTGGCAGGATCCCGTTTAAAGACGGGAAAAGCCGTGGGGCTCCATCAAGAAAATGGGGCTCTTGGCCCGCGCTAACCCCTTACCTTCATTGACGTTGAAACACCTTATTGACTTTGAAAACTTCGTCCCTATAATAACCGCCTATGTCTAGTGACTCCTATTTCTATCAATATCTCTTTATCGGCATCTTCTTTGTTTTCGCGCTTGTTTTTGCTGTGATTCCCCTGGTCCTGGCCTGGTTCCTGGCCCCCAAGAAGCCTTCGGTTGAGAAACAATCGACCTACGAATGTGGCCTAGCATCCAAGGGCGACCCCTGGATGCAGTATCACGTACAATATTACCTTTTCGCTCTGATCTTCGTCATTTTTGACATTGAAACGGTCTTTATCTACCCGTGGGCCGTGGCTTTCAAAAAGTTGGGCCTCTTCGCCTTCGTGGAAATGGCCGTCTTCATCGCCATCCTCGCTTTCGGCCTCATTTACGCCTGGAAGAAGAAAATGCTCGAGTGGGAATAAAAAAAAGGGGTCAGTCACCATTTCCCTAAAATGGTGACTGACCCCTTTTTGAAACGTAGGAAACCTTATGACATTCACAAAAAATACATCCTCGGTTGATGAATCGCTTCGTACGGAACTCGCAAAAAAAGGCGTGATCTGGACAAGTCTGGATTTTCTCTATAATTGGGGCCGGCGCTCGTCGATATGGCCCATGCAATTCGGCCTCGCCTGCTGCGCGTTCGAGATGATCGCCGCCGCTTGCGCCCGTTACGACATTGCGCGCTTTGGCGCCGAACTTTTCCGTGCCTCGCCGCGCCAAGCCGACCTCATGATCATTTCCGGGACCGTCACCAAGAAAATGGCACCCCAGGTCGTCCGTCTTTATAATCAGATGCCGGAACCCAAATATGTGCTCACGATGGGCGCGTGCGCAATTTCGGGGGGTCCTTTCATCGACGGCTACAATGTTTTACGCGGGATCGATCGTTACATCCCGGTCGATGTCCATCTCCCCGGGTGCCCTCCCCGTCCTGAAGCCCTGCTCCATGGGCTTATGGAACTTCAAAAGAAAATCGCCGCACAGGAGATCCGAAAAGCGGAGTGGTATCAGAAGGGCCTGAAGCGGGAGTTCCCGATCCCTGAGTTCGGCCCGAACGGTCTCATCCCAAAATTCAATCCGGAGGTTTGGCAGCCGGCGAAAAGGAATCCTCGCCGGGAACATTACGGACAAACGATCCTGATAAGGAAGAAAGTGAAGGCTCCGGACTTGGAACTGACAGTAGCCGCAAAACCAGCCACTCCGGGAGCTGCCGCCTAGTATGAATATCCCCATCGAAGAAATAAAAAAAGAGATCGAGGCCCGGCTACCGGACGTCAAACTCCGCCTGATCAGGGATTCTCTTTTGATCGAGAACCCGGAAGATTTGCCGCGAGTCGCCTTGTTCCTCAAGGAAAACCCGAAATTCCTTATGGATTATCTGTCCTCAGTGACGGGCGCGGATTATCTGGACTATCTGGAATCGGTCTATCATCTTTATTCGATGTCAAAAAAACAGGGGCCTGTTGTCCTTCGTGTTCGGGTTATCAAAAGCACCGCAACAGTCCCGATGTCTATTAATGATAGCAATGTAGCCATGGGACCCCCCCTGGCTGCCCCCGACGTAAAAAAAATAAAAGCCGTGAAGGTTCCTTCGCTGGCATCGGTTTATCGAAGCGCGGAACTCCAGGAGCGCGAAGCTTACGACACGTTCGGCATTATCTATGAAGGGCACCCTGACCCGCGGCGTCTTTTCATGTGGGAAGAGTTTCAAGGCTATCCCCTGCGCAAGGATTATGAGCAGGAAGACACTGAGGTCCTCGAATCCGCGGATATTGCATGGCTAGAAGCACGCGGGATCGTGGTTCCTGAGGAAATGAAAGAAAAGGCGAAAGCGCTCCACGCGGCCGGTCAACGGGCCATCGCTCAGAAGCCGGAAAAGCCGCGGAATTGAGATTCCCGTGGAACGGGAAACGTTGAACGAAACAGCCTTGCGTTCGCCGTCCCCCGAGGCGCGGCAAAGATCGTTTAATTATCGTTGAAGAATGAGAAGGGGTTATGGAACAGACTCTTGATTTGAAAAATTTGGATAACGCCTCGCTCCTCGAAATCAATTTCGGGCCGCAACATCCGTCTACCCATGGTGTCTTCCGCATGACGGTACAGCTCGATGGCGAAAAGATCTGCGGTTTAAAACCCGTCTTTGGATACTTGCATCGGAACCACGAGCAGATCGCGGAGAATCTCCCCTACGCGGCGATCATGCCCTACACGGACCGGTTAGATTACGTGA
>MHFU01000085.1:6260-11599 GCA_001804345.1 Omnitrophica bacterium RIFOXYB12_FULL_50_7 | reverse complement strand
TTTCTAAATTGCGTGGACACGGGCGTAAATAAAACTTGACCCGAGAGGGAGGCGTGGGTATCCTATGCCCGCCTTGGAGTAGAGGAGGTAGGCCCCAGAGTTATTTGGACGGAAGCGGGGCTTGGCGAAATTCCACGCAAAAGAGACCCAATTCGAACTTAATCCCAGGATTTTTAACGCCACTTTTAGTTCTTTCCGCGTATTTTTCCTAAGCGTCCAGAGAAAACCCGAAGACCCGATCATTAAAATGACAAAACAAACCCCGAAGGAAAACTCTCAAGGGGAAAAACTGTTCCTGGTGGACGGCAACTCCTTCTGTTACCGGGCCTTTTACGCGATACCGAATCTGACGAATTCCAGGGGAGAGCCGACCAACGCTATTTATGGATTCGTAACCATGCTGCGAAAGCTCATGGAAGAGCAGAAGCCGGGTCATGTCGCCATGTGCTTTGACCGGAAAGAGCCGACCTTCCGGCATGAACAATACAAGGAATACAAGGCGCACCGCAACCCCATGCCCGAAGAGCTCGTCAAACAGATCGAGCCCATCAAGGAGTTCTGTCGGATCTCGGAAATGGCGATCTTTGAAAAGGCGGGTTACGAGGCGGATGATGTGATCGGAACCTTGGCAAAGCGCGGGGAAAAAGAAGGGTACCAGGTCTTCATCATTACCGGGGACAAAGACGCCTTTCAATTGGTCAATGATCGGATCAAGATTCTTCAGCCGCACAAAGAGAACCTCGTTTATGACGCCGAAAAAGTTCGGGAACGTTTTAGCGGGCTTGGGCCGGAGAAGATTGTGGATATTCTCGCGCTCATGGGAGACGCCTCGGACAATATCCCGGGAGTTCCGGGGATTGGCGGAAAAACGGCCATGAAGCTCATCCAGGAGTTTGGTTCCGTGGATAGCCTTCTTAAACGACTGGAAGAAGTTTCTTCGGAAAAACAAAGACAGAATATCAAAGAGAACCTGGAAGACCTGAAATTATCCCAAATGCTGGCGACGATCGATACGGACGTTCCGCTTGAGATCGATTGGAACGCCTTGCGCGTGGTCGAGCCCAACCCTGCGGCTCTGATGGAATTCTATAAACGATATGAATTCCGGGGGCTTATGAAAAGCATCGCCGGGCACGGGGAAAAAGAGGCTAAGGAACGGGATTACAAAGCGATACAGACTCTCCAAGAGCTCAAAGCCTTTGCGGGAGCACTTCAAAAAGTGAAAGCCTTCAGCTTTGATACCGAAACGACCTCGACCGATCCCATGAAGGCAGTCTTGGTCGGCATGAGTTTTTGCTGGGATCCCTTCACGGCTTATTACATCCCTGTGTCTTCCCCGGCGCAGCAAGGCCCGGGGTTGCCGCTGGCGAAAGTTTTGGAAGTTGTAAAGCCGATCCTGGAGGACGGCGAAGTTGCCAAATATGGGCAGAACATCAAATACGATGAGATTGTTATGGCGCGCCATGGTGCATCGCTTCGAGGTGTTGCGTTCGACACCATGATCGCAAGTTATTTGATTGATCCCGTCAAACGGAATCATAATCTCGACGATATCTCGCTTGAATATTTGAATGTGCAAAAGATCACAACCGAGAGTCTGATCGGAAAAGGAACGAAGCAGATCACGATGGACACGGTCCCGCTAGAGGCAATCACCGCTTACGCCTGCGAGGATGCGGATTGCGTGATGAGGCTTGTGTCGATCCTTAAAGCCAAGCTTGAGGAGTTCGGGCTTACGGGACTTTATGAAAAGGTCGAGATGCCGTTAGCGGGTGTTCTGGCCAGGATCGAAATGAATGGAGTGGCGCTGGATCTGGAATTCCTTAAGAAACTTTCGGATAAGGCTGCGAAAGAAATCGACGCCCTCGTGAAGGATATTCACGTGGATGCCGGGATAGAATTTAATCTGGACTCGCCGAAGCAACTCGCGGACGTGCTGTTCGTTCAGAAAAAATTGCCGGCCTTAAAAAAGATCAAGACCGGGTATTCGACGGACGCAAGCGTCCTTGAGAAACTCGCGCTTTCGCATGAATTGCCGCGAAAGATCCTGGAGTACCGGGAACGCGCGAAGTTGAAGTCCACATACTTAGACGCGTTGCCGGAGATGGTGAACGCCCAAACGCATTGCGTACACACGTCGTTTAATCAGACGACGACCGACACAGGGAGGCTTTCGAGCTCCGAGCCGAATCTTCAGAATATTCCCGTGAAAACCGAAACCGGGCGGCTTGTTCGCAAGGCTTTTGTTTCCCGGGAACGCAAGCATGGGAAAGGGAAGATCCTTTCCGCGGATTACTCCCAGATCGAGTTGAGAGTGCTCGCGCATTTTTCCGGGGATCCGAATCTGACCCGGGCGTTTGTCGAAGACCGGGATATTCACACCTTTACGGCCACGCTTCTTTACGGCGTTGGGGAAAAGGATGTGACCCGGGAGATGCGAAATGCCGCGAAAACCATCAATTTCAGCATCATGTACGGCAAGACAAGCTACGGGCTCTCGCAAGACTTGAACATGCCGATCCCGGAAGCGGATCAGTTCATCAAGAATTACTTCGCGCGTTACGCCAAAGTGAAAGAATTCCTGGACGCGCAAAAGGAAAAAGCAAAAAAAGACGGATTTCTGACCACGCTTCTCGGTCGGCGCTCTTATTTTCCGAATATCAATGCCTCCAATATGCAGTTGCGTCAGTATGCTGAACGTTCGGCGATCAACGCGCCGATCCAGGGGTCGGCGGCAGATCTTATCAAGATCGCGATGATCGCGATCCAGCGGCGGCTTGAAAAGGAAGGAAGCGAAAGCCTTATGATTATGCAAGTGCATGACGAGCTGGTGTTTGACGCGCCCGCTGGCGAGATCGATCGGCTCGCAGCACTTGTGAAAGAAGAAATGGAAGGGGCGTATAAGCTCAACGTGCCGCTTAAGGCGGATATTACGGTGGGAGAGACGTGGTACAAAAACTGAGAAGCGTAAGCTCCAATTACCAAGAAACAAGTTCCAAATAAAAACCAAGCGCCAAGAATCAATAACCAAAAAATCATGCTCAGGCTGAAATTGATTCTTGTCCGCCACAATACGTTGGGCGGATTCGTCCTTTGGCGGAGAATTTGTTTGGATCTTGGTGCTTGGTTCTTGATTATTGGATGCTGACATTGTTTAGGCTACTGAGAATTTGATGAAAGGGTCTTAAGGTTTATGAAAAGTAAGATTGTGGTGGGATTAACGGGTGGGTTCGGAGTCGGGAAGAGTTCGGTCGCGCAGCGGTTCAAGAACATGGGAGCCGAAGTGATCGACGCCGACGAGATCGCGCATGTCGCCATGAAAAAAGGCAGCCCAGTTTTTGATCCCATTATCGAGCTTTTCGAAGAGGCGCTTCATCCCGGGGGCAAAAAAATGGACCGGGAAAAAATCGCGGAGATCGTTTTTGCCGACCCCCAAAAACGAAAAGAGCTCGAAATCATCATTCATCCGTACGTTTATAAAAAGATCCATGAAAGGATCGAAGCGTCCGACCGGCCAGTGATCCTCGTGGAAGTGCCGCTTCTCTTTGAGGTTGGTTTCGAAACTCTCTGCGACAAGGTGGTGGTTGTGACGTGCAATGCGACCGTCAAAATGAAACGTCTTAAAAAAAAGAAGTTTACGGAACAAGAGGTGCGGGCGCGCGAACGAGCCCAGATGCCTGAAGCCCTGAAAGCGCAAAAAGCAGATTTTATCATCGATAACTCGAAGTCTATTTATCAAACACAAAGGGAGGTTGAACGGCTCTGGTACAAGTTCGTCTCTCTTTCAAAAAAGAAGGCATTAGTCCCAATGCCAAGCAATTGAAGCGCAGCGGAAATTGATAAGAATTGGGACGGTCCCCCTTTGCGAAAGGGGGAAGGAAAGAGGGATCAATCAGGTATGAATTCAGCGAACAACGCACTAAAACTCCAACAGGAGAATCAACCATGACAAGAGAAACAAGAGAAATGCGGGAACCCAGAGAAAAATCCCAACAGTATCACCGCCGAGGAGAGGAAGGGAACGCGAAACCGCGCCCGCCCCGCATTATGCAAGACGACGCGGCCGCAAACGGCGAAGCTCTGGAAAAGGCGTTGCAGCAGCAGAAATCCGGCGAGAAACCGATGGATGTTGTGAGTCTCAAAAAAATGAAGATCAGCGATCTTCAGAAGATGGCGCACAAATTCAACGTCGAAAACGTCGCCGGTCTCAAGCGCCAGGACCTGATCTTCAGAGTCCTTCAAGGCCAGGCCCAGCAATCCGGGCTTATGTTCGGGGAAGGCGTGCTGGAGATCCTGGAGGACGGGTTTGGTTTCCTGCGTTCTCCCAATTACAATTACCTTCCGTCCCCTGATGACATCTATGTGAGCCCCAGTCAGATTCGCCGGTTCAATTTGAGGACCGGGGACGTGGTGGGCGGGCTTATCCGTCCGCCGAAAGAGGGAGAGCGGTATTTTGCCCTGCTCAAGGTCGAGTTGATCAATTTTGAGGAGCCGGACAGCGCCAAAGACAAGATCGCGTTCGACAACCTCACGCCGCTTTATCCGGACCAGCGGATCAAGCTTGAGACGACGCAGGAAGAAGTCTCGATGCGTGTGATGGATCTTTTGACGCCGATCGGTTTCGGTCAGAGAGGACTTATCGTGGCGCCGCCTTACAGCGGTAAAACGATCCTGCTCCAAAAACTCGCCAATAGTATCACCACCAACCATCCGGAGTCTTACCTGATCGTACTCCTAATCGACGAACGTCCGGAAGAAGTGACGGACATGCAGCGTTCGGTGAAAGGGGAGGTCATTGCCTCGACCTTTGACGAGCCCGCGGACCGGCACGTTCAGGTCGCGGAGATCGTACTCGAGAAGGCCAAGCGCCTGGTCGAGCACAAGCGCGATGTGGTGATCCTTCTCGATAGTATCACGCGTCTCGCGCGCGCCTACAACACCGTGGCGCCGCATTCCGGGAAGATTCTTTCAGGGGGCGTGGATTCCAACGCGCTCCACAAACCGAAACGGTTTTTTGGCTCGGCTCGCAACGTGGAGGAAGGAGGCAGCATCACGATCATCGCCACCGCGCTTGTGGATACAGGGTCGCGTATGGACGAGGTCATTTTTGAAGAGTTCAAGGGCACGGGCAATATGGAACTGCAGTTGGACCGCAATCTCTTCCAGCGCAGGATCTATCCGGCCATTGATGTGAAGAAATCCAACACGCGTAAAGAGGACCTTTTGATCCCCGCCGAAGAGCTCAACCGGGTGTGGGTCCTTCGCAAAGTCCTGAACGAACTGAACCCGTCGGAAGCGATGGAGCTTCTGGTGGACCGTCTTAAAAAAACAAAATCCAA
>MHFU01000085.1:6018-6214 GCA_001804345.1 Omnitrophica bacterium RIFOXYB12_FULL_50_7 | reverse complement strand
ATCCAGTGTGCATGCGGCAATGTGATCGAGACACGCAGCGTGATGCCCCGGATGCAAGTGGACATCTGCTCGAGCTGTCACCCGTTTTTTACGGGTAAGCAGAAGATCCTGGACACCGCCGGACGCATTGACCGGTTCAAGAAGAAATTCCAGGACCGCGTGGCCGTCAACAAAAAAACGACCAAAGCGGTGCCCA
>MHFU01000085.1:0-5996 GCA_001804345.1 Omnitrophica bacterium RIFOXYB12_FULL_50_7 | reverse complement strand
CTCCGAGGATGCCCGGAAAGAAAAACTCCAGGCACTGAAGGCCAAGGTTCAGGCGGAAGGGAAATAATTTCGCGCAACGCACAACGCGCAACGTCTTGGCCGGGAGGTCTTTCGTTGAGCGTTGACCGTTGAGCGTTGGACGGGAAATTATGAGAATCCGTGAACGTTTAGAAAAAACCGAGGCTCGATTCCGCGAACTTGAGGCGCTACTTGCCAGTCCCGACACCGCCCGGAGCAAGTTCCAGGCCCTAAGCAAGGAAATGTCCCTGCTCCGACCGATCATGGAGCTCTTTGAAAAATACAAAAAAACCGAACAGGAAATTATCGGGCTCAGGCACAGTCTTGGCGATAGCTATAGCGACGAGGCCATGAAGAGCCTCATCAATGAAGAGTTGAAGACCCTCGAAGACGGACAAAAAGAACACGAGAGCAAACTCGAAGAACTTTTTCTTCGGGACATGCAGCCGGACGCAGCGCGGGACGTGATTGTCGAAATTCGCGCGGGGACGGGCGGGGAAGAAGCCGCGCTTTTTGTGGCGGATCTTTTCCGAATGTACAACATGTATGCCGGTAGTCACGGTTTGCGCGTCGAGGTAATGGACACAAACCCCACGGGGATCGGCGGGTTCAAGGAGATCGTTTTCGGCGTCACAGGGGAGCATGTTTTCAGCTTCTTCAAATATGAAAGCGGGATCCATCGCGTCCAACGTGTGCCGAAGACCGAGGCGAGCGGGCGCATTCACACTTCGGCGGTGACGGTGGCGGTGTTGCCCGAGGTTGAGGAAGAAGAGATTGAGATCAAGGCAGACGATCTTCGGATTGACGTTTATCGCGCGTCCGGAGCCGGCGGACAGCACGTGAACAAAACCGAATCGGCGGTACGCATCACCCACATGCCGACAGGATTTGTGGTTGCGTGTCAGGACGAGAGGTCCCAGCAAAAAAACAAAACGAAGGCCATGCGTATTTTACGCGCCAAGATCTTTGATTTTCGCCGGGCCCAGCAGGAGGCTGAAGTTGCCAAAAATCGCAAAGAACAGATCGGTTCGGGCGATCGTTCAGGGAAGATCCGGACTTATAATTATCCGGACAATCGTCTGACCGATCACCGGATTGGCCTCACGCTTCATAGTCTGAGCATCATTCTGGATGGCAAGCTGGATCCGGTCGTTGAGGCCCTCGCAGAAGATGAAAAAGTCCGCCTTCTCACGACGCTATAAAAAATTCAGAGGACTGACCCTCCCCGTCGTTTTGTTTTGCAAAGCGAAGCGGCGGTGGGGCCTGTTCCTCTATCGAGACGAAGAAAATGTCAAAGACTGATACCCGGGTGGCAAAATCCTGTTCTGTTCCGACCTACGCCGCGCTACGCGACAAGGTCCGCGAGACACTTCTGGACGGTATGCGACGCATCGAGGAGGCGCGGGTGCGCACCTACTGGCAGACCGGCCGGTACGTTCAGGAACACGTTCTTTTTTTGAAAGAGAAGGCGGATTACGGCAAACGGACCGTTCTGCGGCTTTCCGAAGAACTCGGGATCGACAAGACCGAGCTTTGGCGGATGCTACAGTTCGCGGAGAGATGCCCAATACTCGGCAGCTGCCGACTATTGACGTGGTCGCACTGCCGGGTGCTTATTACCGTTCCCGACGAGAAAAAAATGCTCGCGTTCGCGGACCGGGCTTCCAAGGAAGGGTGGACGTGCGACCAGCTCCGCAAAATGATTCACTCGGGAAAATCCCTTCAACCTCGCAGGTTGGGATCGATTCAATTGCTTGAGGTCCCGAAGCTCGGTCTTTTTAATACGTATCAGATCAAGGCTCCCGCCGGTGTGGGTTGGCCCGCCACTGAAACGTTGGCGGGCAGGCCCGGGAAGGACGTCCTGCTTCTGGATCACGGCTTCCGATCTTTTCTTGCGCTGACGGCATCAGAAAGCCGCGGACTGAAAGCCGGAGACATCGTCGAGGTTGCGGGGACTGGCTCACCCGACAAGGGCGGGGGTGCCTGTCCCCCTTTGCGGTTTTCGGGTCTTAAAAAATCAAACCGTACCGCGAAGGACTTGTACACCTACAAAGCCTATCTTGAAAAAGTGATCGATGCGGACACCTACTGGGTGGCGCTGGACACGGGCTTGAGAGGCATCGGTCATCAGAAACTGAGATTACAGGGGATCGACTGTCCGGAGATAAACACCCCCGAAGGCAAGGCCGCCAAAAAGTTCGTCGAAAAGCTTCTGAAAGACGTGCCCTGCCTGACCGTGCTCAGCCACAAGAACGACAAATACGACCGCTACGAAGCCGACGTCTTTTTTAATGATAAGAACGGCAAACAAATTTATCTTAACAATCTGCTGCTGGAAAAAGGGCGTGCGGTCAGATTACGGAGCTGACCTTATGCTCCGACTCTGCCGTGCTTGTGCAAAGGCACAAGTGCTGTGAGGATGGAAGAGTAAGAGACTGGAACGATACTGGGCACCATGGGAGCGCTTTTATCCCCGGCGCCATTCACGCTCGGAGAAAATAAACGTATATGTTTGAATTGCAAAGGCGGGCAAAGCGTTTCCTCTGTTTTTGTCTGGTCTGTTTCCTTGGGGTTGCTAATGTTTCAATAACTCCAGCAAACGCGCTTCTCAAGCAAGACCCTTTCCCGAAAGAATCCACCCGTGAGTTCTATCCGGACGAGGCGACTTTCCAGAAGCTGAAAGAACTTCAGCGCGAGAGGATTCTGCTTATCCTTGACGCCTATCGGAAGTTGCTGCCCGAAGAAAAACGTTCCAAAATTGATCGGCTTGCCGTGGAGATCCGCCAAGAAAAAGAGGTCCAGGCGGGGGTTTTCAGGGGGCAGAAAATGATCGTTTACGACGGGATACTGATCTTGATGGAAAACGAGAACGAAACGGCTATGCTTGTTGCTCACGAAGTGGGTCATGTTCTTGAAAATCATTATACGAAAGCGAGGATTTCGAACGCGCTCGCGGCCGTGGCGGGTGTAGCGGCCGGTGCTGCGATCGGTGGCTTGATCAAGAACCCGTATCTCTCGCAGACGACCGCCCAGTTGACGTATTATGGCGTTTCGGAAAGTTTCGGGAATATTTTTTCCCAGAAATATGAAAGGACAGCTGACAAGCATGCGGTTGCTTTCGCGTATGCTGCGGGATTTGACATTCCTCTCGGTCTTGGTCTTTGGAAAAAATTTCTGGAAACCATGCCACAGAACACCTGGCGTGATTACTACGGGACGCATCCGCCGACGAAGTCCCGGATTACGGCGATGATGGGACAGTCCCAGGCGTACGCAAGGCATCCGCCGACGTTTGAGATCGGGGGGCAGGGTGCGGAAGGCACGGAAGTGAAGCTCCCCCCTCCTTCAAACGAGTTTCAAGTCCGTATGAAACAGCTCAATGCCGAGATCGCAGTTTTGAAGCAGCGGGTCAACCGTGAAAAATTTCTGAAGGAGCTAAAAGCTTTTTACAGCAAGTTCCCCGGGAAGAAGCGCGAGCGAAATGAGAAATTGACCGAAGAGCAGGATCTCGCGGAGGTAGCGGATGTGGGGCTTTCCGCGAAAAAAGACGGGACGTCGTTCGATGGAAAACTGCCCCTGCGGGAAGGCTCGGTGTCATGGTATGTAAAATTCAATTCCCAAGCTTTTACTCCTATTGAGCGAGTGAACGATCCTCCGAAATTTAAAGCTAGGTGGTACGCTCCGGACGGCGAATTGTATCAGGAGAAATATTTTGGTTTTACCCATACGGTTGGGAATAAGTTGACGACGGAGCTTCAGCTTGATCCGAAGCTCGGAAATTATCTTGTCGGTCGGTGGCGAATGGAAGTTTTCCTGAACGATATGTTCTTGGATGAGAGGTCTTTTGAGGTCACAAATGAATAAGGCCTCGCTTTTTTCTATGATTGCCGCTGCGTGTTTGCTGGGCGGGTGTGTGTCTGCCGGAGGATCGGTGACCCAGAGAACAAAAACGATTTCTATGAATCCCACAGCATCACTGGGGCAAGCCTCATCGCTCAGCGCAGAGCCTACGGAATACGGTTTTAAGGAAGCTGGTTTGGCTCGTTCTGCTAAGACGTTATTGTTCGCTTATAAGGTCAAAACAGAAGGAGCCGGCCTTATTTTTCCTGATACGGTCTCGGAGATCGTGTGGTATGGACTTATTGATGTGCAGAAATATTATTATCAAGTCATTAAGCCGACTTATTACATACAGTGGTTTAAACCCGACGGCACGTTGGTGCGCGATAAAACACTCAGGCCGTTTACTCCCAGTTGCCCAACGGATGGATTTTATGTCGATGAACTTTCATTCAAAAAAATAAGCAGTGATGAAAGGGTGGGAAGATGGCGGGTGCGTGTATTTAGAAAAGATCGTCTCGTGGATGACCGCTATTTTAAGATCATTAAGGCGTCTTGATTATCGGCGTTGGTGATTGTGTCTCCCGGAGGCGGCCCGTCTGGGCGCGATCGCTCCGACCCTCTTTGCGGCATCATTATTCTCACGGAGTTGTATGAATTGCTCGAAAAAACTGAAGGGTAGCGAACTTCTCGAACTGATCGCCTGGGGACGCGCGGAGCTTTTAAGGGCCGGTATTGAGGAAGCTCAGGAAGAATGCGAGCGTATTTTGATGAAACTTTGTGGCTGTTCACGTTCCAGGATCTATTTGGAAGAGCATGAGCTGGACGCTTCGGGAACGCGCGAGCGATTTCTAGCGCTTCTTGAAAAAAGGGTCCAACGGATACCGCTGGCGTACCTTCTGAAGGAAGCGGATTTTTGGCAGGAGACTTTGTATGTGGACGAGCGGTGTCTTATTCCGCGACCTGAGACAGAAATTTTAGTTGAAGTGGTGATCAGGGAAATCGGGAAAGCCCCTCCCCCGGGCCCTCTCCCGGGGGGAGAGGGAAAAAAGCGAACACCTCTCCTTGGGGAGAGGTTAGGTGAGGGGGAAAACGTTTTTTCTTTTCTAGATATTGGCACCGGTTCCGGCGCTATCGCCATCGCAATCCTTCGTGCTTTCAAAAATGCTTACGGGACAATGCTTGATATTTCCGGAGAGGCGCTTGAAGTGGCTTTCGAGAACCTGAAGCGTTATAAGTTGGAGGAGCGGGCAGTCCTCGTTCAGGGCAATATTTTTAATGGTTCTGGCGAAGTTTTCCCTCACCCTGGCCCTCTCCCGGAGGGAGAGGGGAAGAACAGAAAGCCTCTCCCCGGGGGAGAGGGAGGGGTGAGGGGGCTGGACAAGTGGGACCTAATCGTTTCAAATCCGCCTTATTTATCAGAAGAGGATTGGAAGGAAGTCCAGGAAGAGCTGAGGTTCGAGCCCAAGGGCGCATTGGACGGCGGGAAAGACGGCCTGGATTTTTACCGGAAGATCATTTCGGGCGCGAAAGACCGTTTGACCTGCGGGGGGATGATAGCTCTGGAAGTGGGACAAGGCCAAACGGAGCAGGTTTCAAAGTGGCTTCAGACCGCGGGTTATGATAATATTCAGCGCTTCAAGGACCTTTTGGGGATAGAAAGAGTTGTTATAGCCAGGAAGGGGACAGGCTGATTTTTCTAAGGGGGACAGGCACCTTTTCTAAAACACAGAAAAGGAGCCAGTCCCCAAAAATCTGCCTGTCCCCCTTACAAAGGATTCATGGACAAAATCATTATTCAAGGCGGGAACAGGCTCAAGGGCGAGGTGGATATCTCCGGGTCGAAGAACGCGGTGTTGCCGATCATGGCGGCGGCGCTTCTTACCGAAGAAGAATCCGTGATTGAAAACGTTCCGTCGCTTTGGGACGTGCACACGATGGTGAAGCTCCTTCGCTCGCTTGGCGCGAAGGCGATCCTTGAAAATGGTTGTCTGAAAGTAAAGCCGGGCAAGAATCTGAAGCCGTTCGCGCCCTACAAACTCGTGAAGACCATGCGCGCGTCGGTGTGCGTGCTGGGGCCGCTTTTGGCACGGCTCGGAGAAGCGGAGGTATCGCTTCCGGGAGGGTGCGCGATCGGG
>MHFU01000084.1 GCA_001804345.1 Omnitrophica bacterium RIFOXYB12_FULL_50_7 | reverse complement strand
ATCGTCCGGAATTCTCCGGCGACGCTGATCCCCTGCAAAATAATTCTCATGCCATCAAGCGCTTCTTTTTCACCGACTTGATCCACTCGGGCTGCCCATCCGATCAGTCGCGATGCGGCTTCTAAATAGGACAATTCAAAAACGCTTGGCTGATTTTGAAGCATGACGGAACGGTAAAGATGCTCGTCGGATTTTTCGGAAAGGCGCGGGGTGAGAATGCCGTAACTCACCTCATGCTCGCGCAGGAGCTCGGTGATACCGTCTGTGTGAAATCCCCCCGTGATCAGCACCGCCTTGGAGAGAGACCCTTCCCGCATCACAGAATCGATCTTCTCGTAGAAAACTTCTTCGCGCTTGCGGGCGGCTTCATAAAAAGCATAGGCCGCGTCCTGGACTTCGACAACCTTGGCACGGAATTTGGCGTTTTTATTCGAGTTTTTACCGGATGTCCCAGTCGCTGGTGACTGGTCGCTGGTCGCTGGCACTTTGGAATTGGGACCAGAGACTAGAGACAAGCGACTAGCGACTTGCCCCGTTGCGCGTTGCTCGTTAACCGCCGCGCCAAGTTTTTTCAGCCTTCCCACCAGCGTGTTTGGTTCGATCAAGTCTTTTTTTGCAAGGACTTCCTGCCAGTTCTTGCGGGTGAGTTCGAGATTCAGAAGTTTGCGTACTAACTCTTCATCACGATAAATTTCGAGTAGATCTTTTTGAAAATTAGGTCTACGAGCTTCCCCCTCATCTTTCTCCTCTCCCCCACGTTGGGGGAGAGGGTTGGGTGAGGGGGTACCCGTTTCCGCCAACTTATCCAGAACCTGCGTAAACAATCCCCTGATCTCGTCGAAGAGACCTTTGGGATCGAGCTCGCTTTTAAGGATCAGGTAACCAGCATAAAGGCTGAAGTCGGGATAATCGGAAAACCGGAAACCCTTGGGCCCGGCTTCGGTAACAAGCTGTTCCATGAGGTCACGCGGGCTGGCTTGCCCGGACTTTCCATCGGCAGTACTTCGAAGGACGCTGACGCGCGCGTCCTGGAAATTCTCAATAGCCCCTACCAGTTTCCCTGGGACTTTTTTCTCTTTGAGGAACTGCACGAGTGTAGCCTTCTCGGACAAACCTTTCTCCGTGTTCAGATCTTTCTCCAGGGTCTGAAGCACCAGAAGGCGCGTGATCTGCGGCCACTCGACCTGGGCGAAAAGGCTCTCCAGATCGAGACCAAGGATCCGCTTCGCTTCCGCAGCGAGAGCATGAACATACGGCATGAATTCGCGGTGGCCTTTTTCGAATTTTTTCCATTCCAGAAGAAGCTTGCGGAGATCCGGCGTGAAGACCTTGGAAGCTAAACCATCGAGGCGGCTTTCGAACCCGCCCAGATAGCGGTTGACCGCGGTCTCAGCACCGAATACTTTCTTGAGAGCTTCGTAATTCTCGCGGTAAAGCGCCGCGTTTTCGATACCAAACGCACGCGCAGTCGCTGGGGACTGGTCGCTAGTCGCTAGTTTTTTACCATCCTGACTTTTATTATCTCTTGATTGATTGTAGCCAGGATGGCCCCAGTCTTCGCGTTGCTCCGATTGATTGGAATTGGGACCAGCGACTAGAGACGAGCGACTTGCGACTTGCATTCCACGTTCCCCATTCCCCGCCTGGCCGCTCATGCCAGGCCCCTGTGGGGTTCCCCGCTCTTCATCCTTTTCAAGGATGAAGAGTTCCGCTCCAGTCAGCTCTCCCTGCTTTGCCAGGAAATCCGCGAGCTTAGCGTTCCGTTCCTTATCCGGGAACATTTTGAGGTAGTCGGGATTGAGGTCTTCAGAAGCACCTTCGACAAAAATAGTTTTGATGGCATAGGTCTTTTCAAAATATTGGAGAAGTTGTTTGATCTTCTGCTGAGCACCGTAATTCGCGTGCGCGTTTTGGATATGAAGGATCAGTCGAGGATCTGGACTTGAGGGAGCTTCAAAAAGGCCATCGAGCGTTGCAAGCTCGGATGGGATATCGATCTGGAGAAATGACGGCGTTTCCTGAGGACGAACCATGTCTATCCCGGCCCCTGGATTGGCGCTGATACTTTGCGTCATCACAAAGCAAGCAAGCGTAACCAAACTAATGATTTTTTTAGTTGCGTTTGTCATAGATTGCTATATTTTTTTATTCCGTTTTGAACAGGCTTTTCCTATCTACTTAAAAAGTTACACTAAGTTTGAATATTTCGCAAGCGTACGACATGGAAAATAATCGCTGTAACTATATGGAATCAATGGAGATGTGGAAAATAATTACTTTTTTATAAAAAAACACAGCAAGAACCCATTTCAAAAACGGGTAACGGGTAGGCGTAACCGTTCAGATGCCCCGTTAAATTACCGCCGGGCGTTACCCAAGATCACCTCGTAGGTGCACCTACGAGGTGATCTTGGGTTTGGAGCCTGAACGGTTACAAGAATGGTAACGGGCGGGTCAGCGGGAATAGCGGCCGGAGGATGAAGCGGGAGGGTCGTCATCAAATTCGATGACCGGTTCATGAACGGAGGAATCTTCGTCGGGGAAATCATTATCTGAATCCCTGTACACACCAGGCCTGCCTATTGGCAGGCAGGGGGTGAGCGTATCGTAAAGACTGGCGGGGATCTCGTTCAGAAAACGGGACGGAAGATTGTGATGCGTGGCGCCGTACATGCGTCGTTCGGTCGCGTAGGAAAGATGCAATTTTTCCCGGGCGCGCGTAATGCCGACATAGCAAAGCCGCCGTTCTTCTTCGATTTCGTCAGTGGGGCCCACAAAGGAATTCACATGCGGAAATATCCCCTCTTCCAGGCCGACCATGTATACAATCGGAAATTCCAGCCCCTTCGCTGTGTGAAGCGTCATGAGCGTCAGCACATTCGTCCCCTGATCCCACGCGTCGAGATTAGTGACTAATTCGATGGAATCCAGAAACGCCGTAAGCGGAGACTGAGTCTCCTCCCCTTTCGATAAACCCTCGGAAGAAGAAACGTTCGCATTAACATCATCCACAGGATTGCTAGTCGCTGGTCGCTGGTCGCTAGTCTGCAGAGTTGGATCTTCGGTCTCCACAAAATCTTCGATTACACTGAGAAATTCCTCGATATTCTCAAGCCGGGCCTTGGCTTCGGGAGTACGCTCAGCCTCGAGTGCCACAACATACCCGGTATCCTCCAGGATCCTCTCGAGGATCTCACGGATCGTCATCTCGCCCTGTTTCTTACGTAACTTCGTGAGCCAGGCGTAGAACTCCGAAAGACTTTTTTTGACGCGCGGGGTCAGGCCTTCGATCGAAGCAACATTCTTCAAAATAGCATCCCACGACGAGACCGAAGACTTCAGACCTGAAACTTCAGCAAAATCCCCCTCACCTACCCTCTCCCCTGGGGAGAGGGACGAGGGGAGGACGAATTTTTCTGGCCCGAATTCCTGGTTTGCAGTTCCTGGTCTATGGTCTGTGGTCTGTGGTCCATGGTCTTGCCTTTTAACTTCCTCTTCAAGCGTTTCGATGGCTTTTTTCCCGATCCCACGCGGCGGCACATTAATGACACGCTTCAGGCTCACCTCGTCATGCGGATACGCCACGATCCGGAGATAGGCAATGACATCCTTGATCTCCTTACGATCATAAAAGCGCGTCCCGCCCACGATCTTGTAGGGGATGTTCGCGCGCATCAACTCTTCTTCCATCACACGCGACTGGGCATGAACGCGGTAAAAGACCACCTGGTCCGCAAAACTTCGGCCCTGCGCCCGATGTTTCTGGATATTCCCGACCACATACTGGGCTTCCGAGATCTCATCCTCCGCATTAAAAAGTTCGATCTTCGCGCCACCCTTTTGCTCGGTCCAAAGCGCCTTGGGCTTGCGCATCTGATTGTTCTTGATCAAATGATTCGCCGCCTCAAGGATCACGGGCGTGGATCGGTAATTCTGTTCCATCCGAATCGACCCGGAATCTGTGTAATCGGCCTCAAAATTGAGGATGTTCTTGATATCCGCCCCCCGCCACCCATAGATGGACTGGTCCGGATCCCCCACGACGGTGATCTGGCGCCTCGCGGAAGCCAGGAGTTTCACAAAACGGTACTGCGCGTGGTTCGTGTCCTGGTACTCATCAATCAGGATATGCTGGAAACGGTCCTGCCAGGTTTTGAGAACTTGGGGATACTTGTCAAAAAGCACCACGGTTTTCATAATCAGGTCGCCAAAGTCACATGCCTTCAAGCGATTCATCTTCGTCTCATAAAGCTGATAGACCTTGCCCGCGGAATCCCCAAAAAGATCCATCGCCTTCGCCAAATACTGGGCGGGGGAAACAAGAAAATCCTTCGAACGCTGGATCTCCTCACGCACGGCCTTGGGATTCACATCTTTCTCGTTCAGCTTGAGTTCCGCGACGCATTCCTTGATAACCTGGAGCTGGTCGTACTCGTCATAAATGATAAAATTCCGGTCGAGCCCCATCGCCGGCCCGTCCTGGCGAAGGATGCGAAGACCGGTAGAATGAAAGGTGCTCACCCAAACCCGTTGAGCCACGAGCTTCTCGATGCGGTTTCGCATTTCCTGAGCCGCCTTGTTCGTGAACGTGACGCCAAGGATATTAAAGGCTGGAACGCCATGCTCGATCAGATACGCGATCCGGTGCGTGAGAATGCGTGTCTTCCCGCTTCCGGCACCGGCCAGAATGAGCAGAGGCCGGACCGGAGGCCAGGTTACCGCTTCCTTCTGTGATGGATTTAAACCGGCAAGAAGATCTTTCATTTTATGAAGCCCTAAGTAATACGCGTTAAGCGGTAAGTGATAAGTTGTAAGTAACAGGCAGTATACCTACCCCTTACCGCTTATCCCTTATCGCTATCTTCAATTTTATATTTCCCAAAAGACTCTTCGAACTCGTACACCTGATCAAAATCTTCGAGTTTGTCCTCGGGTTGTTTGCTGAGAAGTTGGACATCGATTAAGGCAAAAACGATCTTTCCGAAATCAAGCGTCTTCCGTATCCCCCAATGACGGAGCACCGTCATAGCCATGGGGCCGAACTGATCGAGCGCATACTTGCGTATCCCCAACGCAAGCTCTTTGCCCGTGATGTGCCGGGGTTTTTCAAGCCCACTCACTGTATCATGAAGCGCGGCCAAAACAAACGTGTAGGCCTCGAACTTATAGCTCGGGTCCTTCGCAAGAAGGCTTTCGATCTTTTCAAGAAAACTTCCGGATTCATCCATCGCTTTCAGCCGTCCATAGTCGACGGACCACAGTCCACAGATCTTTTGCGTGGACTATGGACCATGGACCGTGGACATAACTCCGTTTTAATTTATTCTGACCTTTACCAAACGCTCTGCTTCAAAAAAAAGTCCGGGATCAAGGTCAGCGTGTTGAATGGACACTCCAAAGACCGATTCCAATCCTTTCCGGATCGCCTGGATCAGGTTCTCCCGCCCAACACCCGGCGGAATCGAAATCGATTCATGGTGCAAGAGTACGCCTTCCGAGCGCTTCTGCGCACCTCCGGCGATCTTTTTCTCCTTCCATGAAAGATCGCTTTCTACTGGAAAATCAAAGCAATCGCTCCCCTTGGAAAGTTCGTCGTCAGATGAGTAGAATTTTGGATCAAAGCCGCACGACTGCAGTCCCCGTTTAACACTCTCATGGATCTTCGCGTAGCTTGTCCGGGTGGAGGATATAAGAGGACAGGCACTTTCTTCGGAAACAGGCTTCTTTCCCGAAGAAAAAGATGCCTGTCCCCTTTCAGAAAAAAGAGCCTGTCCCCGATCATACCTCACAATCAGTGAAAAGATTAGATCTTCTCCATGGAGAACGCAACCTCCGCCAGTAATACGCCGACAAACCGGCACTCGTGAGTTTTTGAGAACGAGATCAGACTTCGAAAGCGCAGCAGAATCCCGGAAAGAACACCCCACACTGATCCATGGAGAGGAAGAAATAAAAAATCGAAGCGTAGGAGCTCGAGCCTCTTTTTTTTGAAATTCAAAGAGAAGCTCATCCAGCGCCATTTGAAGCGGCATCGGCGCGCTGATCGTCGGCAGGAGATTCCAGATCATAGACCTGAACTAGCGGTAGGCGTTAAGTGATAAGCGGTAAGTATCGAACGAGGGACGATAA
>MHFU01000083.1:3071-7598 GCA_001804345.1 Omnitrophica bacterium RIFOXYB12_FULL_50_7 | reverse complement strand
ATGCAGCATCCTAAGCTTTGGAAGCATCTCCAGGGAGCGACCTTGAAGTCCTGGGGTGCGAAGAGTTTGCAGGAAGCCGGCATGCGTGGGGAACCTTTTATTGTGGGCGACGGTTTTGCCCGTATCGGCGAAGGTTCTGGCAGCACCAATATGCTTAAAGGCTCTGGTGTGGATGAGGCGTGGACCACGGGTGTTCAACTTGCTGAGGGTATGATCCAGCTTCTGAAAGAGAAGAAAGCTTTCACCAAAGAAAACCTTGAAGCGACGTATTTAAAGAATCGTCGCGCAAGTTGGGTTGAAAAAGACAATCGGATTGCGAAAAAAGCTCGCGACGGATTTAGTCACAATTTCGTGCTCGGCATGATGGGGATGGGAATGGCGGGTTTTACGAACGGGCTTCTCAATATTCCCGCGAAGCTCAAACCGGTCTATGAGCATATTCCATCGCTTGAAAATTATTATAAGGGCAAGGTAACGCCCGAGGTCATCGAGAAGGCGCGCAAGGAGGCCAACGAAACGAATACTTCCATGCATGACGCTTTGATGGACGCGGCGGGCTGGCCGAAGATCCAGTTCGATGGCAAGCTGCTTATCTCTCACCAGGATGCGCTGCTTTTGGGCGGTAAGGTCCAGGCTGCGGAAGGCTACGCGGATCATGTTCTTTTTATGGATGCGGGCAAGTGCCAGAAATGTCGCGCTAAGGTTTGTATCGAGATGTGCTCGGGTCAGGCCATCACGGCGGGCTCCGACGGGGGTGTTCCTCTTTTCGATCGCGAGAAGTGCATTCATTGTGCCGCTTGTCTTTGGAATTGCGCTTACGCGCGCGAAGAGGGAAGCGATCTCACCAACGTTGATTTCCGCGCCGGCTCCGGCGGTCTTCACTCCAACGTTAATTAAAAAAGGGGTCAGTCACCATTTCCCTGCCTATCGGCAGGCAGGCCTAAAAAGGTGACTGACCCCTTTATTTTTGAAAGGTTGAACAAAACGAATGAAACGAAACATCCTGGTTTTAATGGCGCTGCTTACATTCGGCTGTGCGCATACACCTTGTCAAAAGGACGTTGTTTTTCAGAATGCCCCCATCAAGGCTCTTCTGGCGGGATGCTACAGCGGTACGATGAGCGTTCATGACCTCAAAAAACACGGCGATTTTGGCATTGGAACCCTTGATTCACTCGACGGTGAAATGATCGCGCTGGATCATGTGTTTTATCAGATCAAGCCGGACGGGAAGGCGTATCGTCTTGATGATAAAACGATGAGTCCGTTCGCAACCGTGACATTCTTTCACGCCGGACAGGAATTATCCCCGGAACGGGCGATGGGATACAAGGAGCTGACAGGATTCCTGGATGAGAAGCTTCCGTCGTCCAATCTACTTTACGCGATCAAGGTGGATGGAAAATTTCCGGAGCTCAAGGTCCGCAGTGCGGCCCGCCAAAATAAACCCTATCGGGTTCTGACCGAAGCGATCAAGGAACAGAAAGTATTCGAATTGAAGGATCAGGAGGGGACACTCGTCGGGTTCAGAGTGCCTTCTTACATGGAAGGCGTTAATGTCCCCGGATATCATTTCCATTTTCTTAGCAAGGATAAAACCCTGGGCGGGCATGTGCTCGATCTTCAAGTGGAAGGACCTCGCATCCAAATAGACAAGAGCCGTCGATTTTCGATGAGGCTTCCGGAAAGCGAAGAGTTTCTGAAATTTCGTTTCGAATCCGATGCCAAGGAAGCGATCCAAAAAATCGAAAAATAGGCCCGCGTGAGTCGGATTTCAGTCGAGTTTCCACTTTTCTGCAACGGATAAAAATTGGGACTAGCCGAAAGTAAGCACTCTCATTATAATGTGCCGTCCATTCAGCAATCCATCCACCCAAGATAACCTACGAGGTTGTCTTGGGTCATTTCATGGGGGTATTTCATGACGACAGCTTTTCATATTGTAGTCTGCGGGAGTTTGGTGCCGGACCCGCTCCAGACGCTCGAGCCGATCCAGGGGCCGACCGGACCCGCTTTGAAAAATGAAATGATGTTGCCTTCGGTGCTGGATCCGTGGGCGGGGCACTCTCTTTTTGAGGCCGCAAATCTTGCGAAGCAGAATCCGGGAAGCAAGGTGACGCTTATAAGCCTCGGGTCCAAAGCCAAGCTTCAGCAGCTTATGATGATCATTGCTCAGAAAGTTCCGTTCGAGCTTGTGTGCCTGGATGGTTCCGCAAGCGGTTTCATGGATTCTAAGGAAGTCGCTGTAGCACTTGCCGGAGCGATCGAAAAGATCCCGGGACTCGATAAGACGAAACTCCTCGTGTTCGGCGGCTGTTCCTCCGCTTCGCGTGATGCGGGAACCACGATGCAAATGATTGCTGAGCAACTCGGGATTAGCGATGTGTTCCTTGCCGCCGACGAACTTAAGGTTCAGCCGGATGATTCGTTCAGGATCCTCGAGCGTATCGAAGGCGGACAGTATCAGGTTTCCACATGTGCCGGGGCTCCGGTTGTGATCGGATGGGCGACCGGGAATCTCCCGGAACCTCCGAACAATCCTCAGGTGGGGATGACGAACATGCGTACTATTATGCCAGCGCTTCAAAGAGCCACATCAGCCGCGCTCAAGACCGATGCCATAAAATTTGCGAGTGTGGAACTTCCCAAGCAGCAACGTCAGACCCGGATCGTGAAGGACATGCCCGTGGACGATATCGCTAAAGAGGTTGTGGCCTGGATTAAAGCATAAATTTGGACCGACCCAGGGATTCGGCAACGGTTACGAAGCCCGTATCGTTAAGGGTAATGGTAACGTCAATGAATGAAAAAACGGATGCCGTAACCGTAAGACGAAACGGGCATCGTGACCGTAGCCGGAAAACGGATTCATTAGATAAAATAGGGGAAAAATATGGAAAAGATTCTTTATCTCGCACACACCCAACAGGACGGGAGTCTGCCGAAGGTCGCGCTCGAGACGCTTAGCGCGGCGCTTCAGGTTCAAAAAGGTCTTGTGGGCTCCACGCTCACAGTCGGCCTCGTCGGGGAGAAGGTCCAGGTGGCCGCGGACTCTATTGCTGCATGCGGTGTCGTAAAAATTTTCGGTGTGAGCGGTGCTGATTTTGGAATGTCTCGCTATGCTACGGATGTCAAGGCGCTAGAAGCTATCGGAACGGTTGCAGGTGCGACGATCATTATTGCTCCGGCGACTTCCCGTTTTTCCAGGGCATTACCTGGCGCGGCGTTCCGTTTAAAGGCTTCGATCGACACGCATGTGAGCGGCATTCAGTTGACAGATGGCGTTTTGCAGATCCAGCGATGGTATTATCGCCAGCGCATGATGGCGACTTTGACGCGTGCGGCGCGGCCATGGATCCTTGCGGTGGATTCCGGGGTTTTCCCGATCTGGCAAGGAGACAAAGGCGCGGCGAAGGTCGAGGCTGTCGCGGTGGCTGTGTCCGATAAGGAAAAGCGCACAAAAGTGACAGGCGTTGAAGCGCCTTCCGTGGATGTGCAGACGATTCGTCCGGATGCTGCGGTGTTGCTCGTGGCGGGTGCGGGATGGACAAAAAAACAGGTGGACGGTCAGATTCATGCCAAGGAAGCTGAAAAACATATTCTCGATTTCTTAAAGCACGCCAAAGCGTCACTTGGGAGCAGTAAGTCTCTCGTGGATCAGGGTTCGGAGGGGGAGGCGGTGCTTTCCTGCATGAGTCATTTGAACCAGGTCGGGCAGACCGGCTCCACGCCGCGCCACCCGAAGGGGCTTTCCACCTGCTGTCACGGCGAAGAGCCGCACGTGGTCGGCTGGCGCTTTATCAATGAACGCCGGGCAATCAATACGGATGCCAATTGCGGCTGGGCCCAAGGCAAGGCCGATGTGCTCTATGTGGCCGATGCCTTCGCCGTCATGGCCAAGGTGAACGAGCTTCTCGCCAAAGATTAAACGCGGAGCCGGCGTTTGAGATTTGTCCTTCCTTAAGTTAGCTGACAGTAAAGAACAAAGGGCTTACATGATCTCTCATTTTGGAAATCCCCGGAGAATTTTTTCAGCCGTTTTCTTTTTTTGGATTATCTTGTTCCTGACCCAAGGGGTTCTTGTCCCTTTGACGGCCGCTTCGCCGGCCGAAGATGAGGATTTTGGGATTTGGAATTCCTACGATCTTGAAAAGAAGCTGAATGCTCAATGGAAAATGAAGGCCGGTGAAGAGCTACGCTTCCGGGATCATAACGGGCTTTATTATGCCGAGACCCGTGTGGGCGTGGACTACAAGCCATGGAAGTATCTTGCTGGGGGTGCCGAATACCAGGAGATCCGTGCCGAACGGAATAAAAAGAAGAAAGAAAACTGGTATTGGGACCAGGTGCCGCGGATCTATTTGACGCCGCAGCTTCCCTACAAAGGGTTCCTGTTGGAGGACCGCAACATGCTGGAGTTCCGGATCCGGCAGGATGCGAGATTTACAGTGCGCTACCGGAACATGGTCACACTGACGGCTCCCTGGAAATGGACGCGGTTCCAATTCCAGCCCTATACTTCCAATG
>MHFU01000083.1:0-3060 GCA_001804345.1 Omnitrophica bacterium RIFOXYB12_FULL_50_7 | reverse complement strand
GAAACACAGCGCAACGGAATGATCGAGGACCGGTTCTTCTTAGGATTTAAGGTTCACTGGTGGGGGCCGGTTTATGGGTCGATCTATTACCTGCGTCACTCGACCAAGAACTCCGTCGCAAAATGGACGCCCCTTAATATTCTTGGGACCAGCCTTAGGATCTGTTTTTGATCGTTCCTTTTCTTTCGGAGGTGGAAGTAATATTCCTCTTTTTCTTCGAAAAGTTTATGCTAGAATACCGCCTCGATTTTTGAACTTCTTCAGTCACGCAGCCACAAGAGATCTCATATTTTAATGTTGAAATCCGAAGTTGTTGAAACAGACATTCTGATCGTGGGCGGAGGTGTCGCGGGTCTTGCGACTGCCATTCATCTTGCGGACCTCGCGGCCGCGACTGTTTCTCAGGTGGAAGGTGCCAAGCTTCCCTGGAACATCCTCGTTCTTGAAAAGGGGAGTTCGATCGGGAGTCACACGTTTTCCGGCGCTGTGATCGATTCCTCCACGCTAAAAGAACTCCTTCCCAGCGTTGATCCCAAAGACTTTCCTTTTGAATCTCCCGTCACAAAAGAAGGTGTTTATTTCTTAACTCCGAAGCTTGCCTTGCAGGCTCCGTTCACGCCGCCCTTCATGGGGAATCACGGGAACTTTGTGGTTTCTCTGGGGAAGATGACACGCTGGTTGGCGGAGATCGCCGAGAAAAAGGGCGTGCAAGTCTATCCGGGATTCAGTGTTTCAGAGATGCTTTATGAGAATGGACGAGTCATCGGAGCGAAGACGATCGATACAGGCGTCGATAAGCACGGTAAGCCGATGGATAATTTTCAAGCCGGGAACGAGATTCGTGCCAAGATTACGATTCTGGCAGAAGGGCCTCGCGGCAGTTTGACGAAGGCGCTTTGCCGCAAATTTAAATTAGACGAGCAGAGCAACTCGCAGGTCTATTCCACAGGCGTGAAAGAATTGTGGGACCTTCCGGAAGGAACCTTTGAGGCTGGACGAATCATGCACACCCTTGGGTTTCCCTTTGAATTCAATCACTTCGGCGGTGGTTTTGTTTATGGTCTCAATGGGCGTCAGGTTGTAGTTGGGATCGCGGCGGGGCTGGATTATAAGGACCCCACGTTTGACTCTCATGCGGCGCTCCAGGTCTATAAAAAGCATCCTTTGATCGCGAAGATCCTCGAAAAAGGCAAGCTCCTGCGGTATGGCGCGAAGACGATTCCCGAGGGAGGGCTTTATTCACTTCCAAAGTTTTATCATGAGGGGGTTATGATCGTCGGAGATTCTGCCGGGTTCCTCAGCATGCCGAGTCTTAAGGGCGTCCATCTCGCGATCGAGTCCGGGATGCTGGCCGCGAAGTCTGCGTTTGAAGCCTTAAAGAAAAATGATTTTTCGGCGAAACAGCTCAGTCTTTATGAAGAATTGTTCAAGAAAAGCGCCGGGTGGAAAACGCTTTCTCGCACGCGAAATTTTCGCGCGGGGTTCGGGTACGGTATGATTTTGGGCGCGTTCCATTTTGCGACCCAGATCCTGACGGGTGGACGCGGTATTACCCCGTCGGGGAAAATGAAAACGCATGAGGACGCAGCCTGTTACAAGAAACTTGCTGACGTTAAAACAACCTTCTGCAAGAAGTTCGCGAAAGAACTCGTTTTTGACAAACAGCTGACGTTCGACAAGGTGACGGACGTTTATTTCTCTGGTTCCAAACATGACGAAGAACAGCCGTGCCATCTTCGGGTGCTGGATTTGAACCTTTGCCGGGATGTCTGTATCCCAAAATATGGCGGGCCGTGCCAGAATTTTTGTCCAGCTGAAGTTTATGAGATTGTGACGGATCCAAAGACCGGGAAAAAAGATCTGCACCTTCATCCAGCCAATTGTGTGCATTGCAAGACCTGTGATATCAAAGATCCGTTTGGAAATATTGAATGGGCCGTGCCGTACGGTGGCGATGGGCCGGAGTATGAGAATCTGTAAAGACGGGTAACGGCTAACGGGGAACGTCGAACGGAAAAACAGCTTGCGTTTCCCGTTAACCGTTCCCCGAACCAGTTTTATTGCGACTGAACTTGAAAGAAATCTTTCATAGAGAGAACAGAATGACTCTTAAAATAGTAACGATCATGAAACAAGTGCCGCTTCCGACGGAGATGCGTATGGGCGCGGACGGACTTATGGACCGTACCAAGGCGAAGTCCTCGATTAATGCGGATTGTGCCTTTGGCTTGGAACAAGGGCTCCAGATCAAAAAGCAGGTGCCAGACGCGGAACTGATCGTGGTTTCGATGGGGCCGCCGAGTTTTGAACAATCGCTTAAAAAAGCCCTGGCCATGGGATACGACCGCGCGGTTCTTCTCTCGGACCGGAAGCTTGGCGGGTCCGACACCTTTGCCACCGGCTACGCGATTGCCTCACTTCTCAAAAAACTCGGATTCTCCAAGGACAGCAAAGATCCCTTCATCATTTTTTCCGGACGCCAAACGACGGACGGGGATACAGCCCATGTGCCTTCTCAGACGGCCGAGAATCTCGGTATCTCTCAAGCGACTTTCGTAGAAAAGGTGGAGTACAAGGGAGACCATTTGAAGGTTCGCCGCATTATTGAAGGAGGTTTCCAGGTTCTCAAGGTTCCTATCCCGTGTCTTATTTCTATTGCCCCGACCGCGACTCCTGCTCGACGACCGTCCTTGAAAGGGGCTATTCGTGCGAGGAGCGCCAAGACAGAGGTCTGGTCGCTGGATCAAACCGGGGCTGATGTTAGCGTGGTAGGACTGAGCGGCTCACCGACGCTTGTGTCGAAGGTCGTGGATATTCAAAAAGACAGGCCTCCGGTCAACATGATCTCAGGCCATGAGCCCAAAGATCTTGCGGCGACTCTTGTGTCCGAGATCGAGAAGATCAAAGACACGATCAGCGGTGGTCACGGACAAAATGCAGGGGCGGGAGACGCAAATGGCGCTGCAGGAGAAAAGGCCCCATTGAATGTGGATTTTCCGAGAGTGGATTTCCGTAAGGGCGCGCGGGGCATTCTGACCTGGATCGAAATGCTTGGGACAA
>MHFU01000082.1 GCA_001804345.1 Omnitrophica bacterium RIFOXYB12_FULL_50_7 | reverse complement strand
AAAAACCGAAGTCCGGGAACCGTCGCCGCAATGATTCCCGCAGCCACGGATTTTTGTTTTCCAAAAGTCACGGTCGCCCGTTCCTCGTCATGGTTCTCAATGAAACGAAGGCATTTGTCGCGATAGGCTGGCTCCGCATTCAAATGGTCTCTCACCGAGATCGCGGAATCAAAGAACATCCGGTCATAAAGACGCTTGTCATACGTAAAATCAAAACCAAGCTGTTGGAGTGGCCAATCCATGTCCCAATAGACTTCCGCGATAAAGATGAATTGGGGCGCGATTTTTTTTATTTTCGGGATCACTTCCCTCCAGAACTCCGTGCTGGGCCGTGTCTCCTGGATATGCTCGCCCCAAACCTTTTGAAAAACATCGTTCATTGCGAGCATGGCCATATCGCAGCGCACCCCGTCGGCGATCTTCGCGATCTTGAGAAGTTCTGCAAGCCAGGCTTCGCGCGCTTGGGGGGACCAAAAATTGATCTGCGCGGTATCGATCCAGGGCGCAAAATAAGGATCCCGGCCGTGTGCGATCTTTTTACCGTCGGCTGTAATGAAGGACCATTCCGGATGGGCACGCAAAGTCTCAGGACGGCATGCCACGAACAATTCGGGATGTTCCAAGGTCCAGGGATGATCGAAAGCAAGGTGATTGGGCACAAAATCCAGAACAAGACCGAGACCCAGTCCGTTCAGTTTTATCTTGAGTTGGAGCAGCTCTTCTGGCCTGCCAAGGTAGGGATCCAGTTCATAACCATAAATGGCATACGGAGAACCCGTAACATCTTCTCGGGTCCAATGCGGAAGGATCAGGTCGTAAGCGCGACAAAGCCCCGGCTCTTTGGCGGCATGAGCAGCAGATCCGGGACTGCGGGTCCAAACCCCCATGAGCCAGAGATAATCGAACCCCTGTTCCGCAAACGATTTCCATTCTGCAACCGGAACGGTCGTAAGCGTCAGAGGGCGTCCGTATTTCTTGGACATCTTGGAGATAAAGAAGAAAGCATTCAATTCAAGAAGCTGTGGATGTTTTTTCATAGTCCTTTTCCATTAGAATTCTGCAGCTATAGTTATCGGTCCCATGGCAGCTTTTCTTGATGAAACTCAATACGCCGCACAAAGTATAAAGTACTTGGTACTTTGAAAAATGCGGGACTATGGGCGGGTCTGCCTATACACCATGGACTTGTACCGTTTCTCAGGCGAGAATCTTTTTGGCGACGTCACTTAGGAGAAACGGCACGATGTCATCGACCGGGATAGGTTTGCTGAAAAGATAGCCTTGAATGATATCGCAGCTCTGAGACCTTAAGAGCTCGAGCTGCTCCTTGGTCTCCACCCCTTCCGCAACAACATCCAGCTTTAAACTGTGCGCCATGGAAATGATAGCCTGGGTGATGGCTTGATCATCGGGATCGGTGGTCACATCGTCCACAAACGACTTGTCGATCTTGATGGTATCGATTGGAAATGTCTTCAAATACATCAGAGAGGAATACCCGGTCCCAAAATCGTCGATCGAAATATGCGTCCCCATATTTTTGAGCCGGCGCAAGGTCAATGTGGTTTCTTCCAAGCGATCCATGATCGTGCTTTCCGTTAGTTCAAGATCCAGATCCTTAGGATCGATGCCGCTTTTGCGGATGGTGTCCCCGACCATGTCCACCAGGTTGGCGTAATGAAATTGACGAGCCGAAAGATTCACGGAAATTCGGAAAGATTTGAAACCCTGCTGGTCCCAAAGTTTCTTCTGCTCACAAGCTGTCTTCAGGACCCATTCCCCGATCGGATGGATAAGCCCCGTCTCCTCCGCGATCGGGATGAATTCCATCGGAGGAATGAAGCCGAGATCCGGATGCTGCCAGCGGATCAACGCCTCAGCTCCGATCGTTTTCCCGGTACGAAGATCCAACTGGGGCTGATAATAAAGCCGGAACTCCTTGCGTTCCAGGGCACGACGAAGACTATTCTCGAGAACGAGCCTCTCAAAGCTATTGTTCGCGATCGAGGAGGAAAAAAGCTGGAACCGGTCTTTGCCCTTCTCTTTGGAGATATGCATGGCCGCATCGGCGTTCTTGATCAGGATATCGCTCGTTTCTCCGTCGTTAGGGAAAAGCGCAATCCCGATACTGCAACTTGTGAAAAGTTCATGCTCATTGATAAGGAAGGGCGACTTAAAAGCCGTCAGAAGCTTATTGGCCACGTTCTCCGCGTCTTCGGCCTTCGCCACCCGCGGTAACAGGACTATGAAAGCACCTCCCCCGATGCGCGTTACGGTATCAGAATCAAAAAGCACCTTCTGAAGCCGCACGGAGACCGCCTTGATCAATTGATCTCCGATGGGATGCCCCAACGTGTCGTTAATGCGTTTGAAATGGTCCAGATCCAGAGCCAACACCGCTCCGGTCTCCTTTTTGCGACGAACCTGCTGGATCGCCTGATCCAGACGGTCGACAAAAAGTTCCCGGTTCGGCAAATTTGTCAGCGCATCATAATAGACCAGCTGGTTGAAACGTTCCTTTTCTTTGGTCCGCTCCGTAACGTCGGAGATAACGCCGTCCACGTGAATGACCTTGCCCTCCCCATCCCGGACAGCACGCCCATTATCATGAACCCATCGAAAATCCCCTTTAACATGGCGAACACGATAATCCACGCTGAACATAGCCCCTTCCCGCACCGCCTTCTCAAACGCGTCCTGAAGCAGCGGAAGGTCTTGAGGCAGGATTTTTTCAAAATAAGCGGCAATGCCCCTCTCCATGAACTCACTGGCCGGAAGACCGGAGATGTCCTTGATAACATCACTGATAAACTCCATTTTCCATTCCCTTGGCGCCGACAGGGTGTAACGATAAACCGCACCCGGGATATTCGAAACGAGACTCCGAAACCTTTCATCCCGGTCCTGAAGCGTCCGCTTGGAACGCTCGTTCTCCTGATAATACTTTTGAAGCTGGGCCTGGCCTTGATTGCGGCTGATGGCATAACAGATGCTTTTGACCAAAAGTTCACGATCAAAACTCCCCTTGGTCAAATAGTCCTGAGCCCCCCAAGCGATTGATTGCGCGGCAAGATCATCATCATCGACCGCGGTGAGAATAATGATCGGGACCGTAGGGAACGCTTTATGGACTGAAAGAAAACTATCAAGTCCCGCGCTGTCTGGGAGCATTAGATCCAGAAGCACCACATCGATGCCCCCTTCCCCAAGACGCTCGAGACCCGATTGCATATGTTTGCTGCGTATAAGTTCGAAGGAAGGGTCCCGGTTTTGGGACAAGCGCTCACTCACCAGGACGAAGTAGTTCGGGTCATCTTCAATGACCAGGACTTTAAACACCTTTTTATCCATAAAAAAACGCCTCACAGAGTTGTCTTTTTATAGCAATAAATCAATCTATTACATTCCATCATCCAACTCTGATTATAGCACATTAATCAAATTAATCAAACCATTCAAGGATATAAAGGCATATTTTAAAAATATTTACTATTTAGTCTTAATAGTGCTTACTTTGGCAAAAACGTACTTAGTAGCGCTATATATTGATATATATGATAGTAATTACTATATGTTTTTAGTGCCTTTCTCACATAGTACCCTATTATTTTAAATAAGTATGTGTTATGTTTCCTTTAGATAGCAAAAAAAGAAAGGACTCTTAGAAATGAACGGCAAAGAAAAAAGTCTAATTCTGGCGTTTTCCATGCAATGGCTCATCGATCTATTCCTTTTGATTTCTCTAATATCTCTCTTGAGCATCCCCTTAGCGCGGGCTGGCGAGACTCAACCCGGGGAAACCGCAAATGACCAGGCACAGCCCACCGTCCCGGCAACAACGGATCCCGTATCCGAAAAAGCCATGACACAAACACTGGATTTCTATGCCGCTAATGACTCGATTAATTTTTTAATGGAAAGCTCGCCTCTCTCGGAAGGAGGCGTTGCGGAAGCCGCTCCGTCGGTTATGGTGCCAGAACCGCCGCCTATAAACAATACAAGCCCCGCACCTGTCACGCTCGAGGTCCTGCAAGGCACGGTCCTTGAGGAAGCCGAGGAAGTGGCCATGCTTGTTTCGGAGCAATGCTCTCAAAGCAGCGGCGCAGCGGAAGGCGAAACCTCCTGTAAACGTACTTATTCGAACGGACATCACGCTACCGTCCTCACTCAGAACGTGAACGAAGGCGATGAATTAAAATACCAAACGGTCATTGAAGAATTTGACGGAGACAATACCCTTCTTTTCAGAAAGACCATTCGCCACCGCGTGGATTACAATTATCTGAAGGATCAGAAAACCAAGGAAAAAGAGCTTTTCGATATCATCTATCAGCCGGCAGGCAAGAAAACCACCCGGGAGCTCATGGTCTATGAATATTTCCTCGATACGGGCAAGGCCAAATCACTGTCATGGACCCAGTACAAACAGATCGCGGACGAGCCCAAGGCGGAGCTGGTTTATCACGCGCTATTGCGATATGGCGATGACGGAAATCCGGACCGTGGCCTCGCCGAAAGATGGGATCATGGGAAAAGGGCCGACACCTTCATGAACTGGAGCCGAAGCTCAAAAGGCTTCGCAACGTTGGACCAAGAGACCTGGGGTCAATGGGAAGGCTGGATCCAGAACGTCTCCCTGCAGGCGTACCTTCCGTAAGACTACAGACGGAAGACCAGAGACTGCAGACTTAAGCATTCGGATTTAAGTTCTGAAATGTTTTGATCCGATTGTGTCACAAGATTCAGGAAGCAATCGCATCGAAAAGTTGTTTCATGCGTCGCATAAATTTTGTTGCCGATTCTAACGCTTTTTTGGCATCTTCATCGTTCATGTTTTAAGAACTTTCTGTTCATGATTTGTGAACGATTTGTTCACATTCTATGAACGGCACCCGATCGGGTTAAGAAAAATCAACGCCGAATTTAAACCCGTTTTGAATGATTCCTACTGAAAAGTCGTGACCAAAATGCACTTGGGTTCAGAAAAGTCAGCCCCCTATTTAGGGCTTTCCGTAGCCACCTCAAGCTTGAACGAACCGGTTGGGAGCTCTATGATTAGCTGTTCTTGAGCGAGAATAGACACCAAACCGACACCAGTTGCCCTTGTAACAAATTCGTCCTGAAAATGAATTCCCGCAACCTACTTCAAGCAAACGAGGTGGAGCGTTTTGAAATATACTGAAATCCGAAAGGACACCTGTTAACAAGACAGATGTCCCGTCAAATCTTAGGGGAGGGGTAAGATTTAGCGTGGGGAGATTTATCCTAGAAAGACGGATGACTGTACCCTGCTGTCGATTAGATTGAATCGGATGGGAATGAGATTATTACTTCTTCACGGCTTTAACTTTCCGTTTTCGTCATACTCCTTAAACTGCCCCTCAGGTTTTCCGTTCTTTTGTGCTCCATCTACTTTTAATTGGCCGTTTTCGTGATATTCCTTATAGAATCCAGCAGGCTTTCCGTCCTTATAAACTCCCTCGCCCCTTAATTGGCCATTCTCATAGTATTCCTTAATAACTCCCTCTAGCTCTCCGTTCTTGAATGTTGCGTCACGAGCTAATTTTCCGTTCTCGTAATAATACTTGGATTGGCCCTCGGGCTTTCCTTTTTCAAAAAACCTCTCAGCCTTCAATTTTCCACTTTCAAAATAAAACTTTTGCTCTCCCTCTAGTTCGCCGTCTTTGAAAACTAAGTCCGTACTCAGCTTTCCGTTCTCGTGATATGACCGAGACTGTCCGATTGGTTTTCCATCTTTGAAGGACCGTTCCATCTTTAATTGACCGCTCTTGTAATACTCCTTAGACAGCCCGTCTTTCTCTCCGTTCTTGAAAACTGACTCTGCTTCCAATTGTCCATTTTCGCTGTACTCTTTCAGAGGTCCTTCCAACTTCCCGTCCTTGTGTGCTCCTTCCGACCTTACTTTTCCGTTTCTATATTTAGTCTTAAAAGGACCATCGGGCTTTCTGTCCTTCACGGCCCCCTCTGTTTTCAATTTTCCATTTGCGTAATACTCTTTACTAGCTCCTTCTGGTTCTCCATCCTTACTAGTCATTTCTACCTTTAGCTGTCCGTTCTCGTAATACTCCTTCACAGGCCCTTCCAATTTCCCGTCTCTGAAAACGCCCTCTGATTTCAATTTTCCGCTTTTGTAATACTCCTTAGTCACCCCAACTGCTTTTCCATTTTTAAGAAATAATGGTTCTTTCGTGTTTAGTGTTGAAATCTTGGGTTTAAGAGGCCGCAGTGCTGGTGGATCTTCAGAAG
>MHFU01000081.1:7709-8990 GCA_001804345.1 Omnitrophica bacterium RIFOXYB12_FULL_50_7 | reverse complement strand
CGATAAAACCGGAACCGCCCGTCACAAGAATATTCTGCATAGGCCGCTATCATAGCCAAAATTCACGAAAGTTCAAACCTTTAATGCCGACAATAAAAGGGGAGATCCGATGATGAAAAATCCAAAAACCTTCTTAATCTTGTTGCTTCTTTTTGGCGTGTTTTTCTCGCCTTCTTGTGGCTATGCCGATATGGGCAGAGACATCTCTTATGCCGCTCGAGGAACTTCCAAGATTGTCGGGGGGGTGTTCGCGATCCCAAAAGCCATGCTTCAGGATTCCGGGCGCGTGATGTTTCCCTTTGGACTCGTGACCGGAGCGATTCGCGGGACCGTCCAGACTGTGACGGGGGTGGTCGGCGGGGCTATGGATGTTGCTCGCGGCGGTGCCCCGTATGCCAAGTACGCGGCCCTAGCGCTTTGATTTTTTCTTCAGAGTCCTTCGAATTTTCACTCCCACGCTCTCCGCATTCCGAATTGCATTAGGTTTTGAAATGTGCAGGAGGATGCTCTTCAATTTGAATTCCCGGAGCAGGGCCTGGGCCAGGCGTTCCGCGAGAGTCTCCAGGAGATAGAACCGGCTTTTTGCGACGAATTCCGTGGCGTGTTCAGCGATCTTCTGATAATTCAAAGCATCCAACAGATCGTCCCGCCGTGCTGCTTTCCTGATAGGTGCTGGGAACTCCAGATCGATCACGACCTTCTGCCTTTTTTTTCGTTCGCGAAGAAGTGTGCCGATCACGCAGGAAACTTCAAGGTTTTGTATAAAAATTTTGTCAGTCATGCAGCTAGTTTAGCGTTTCGCGTGGCTCTTTTCAACCTATGTGCGGTTAGAAAAGAGTAAATTGAAAAGAGCGCTCGACGCGACGGGGACAACTCCTTAAACTATCGCATCATGTTGACCTCAATGGCAGTTTCCACTCAAGTAAAACCTTTGTGCCCTCTTTTCGGTTTTTGCGGGGGATGCCAGTATCAGGATCTCTCTTATGAAGAGGAACTTTCCCGCAAAGGGATGATCCTCAAGGAACTTTTTGCGAAGGAGCTCAGCCTCCCCGAAGATGTTTTTGAAATCATCGCGTCGTCCCCCGAATCCTATTATTACCGAAACCGTCTTGATTTAACGCTACGTAAAAGAAATAACGGGGAGCGGCAGATGGGTTTCATGCTTCCCGGAACCCAGCGGCTCCAGGAAGTGACCCATTGCTCGATTGCTCGCAGAGAGATCAACGATTTTCTGCCTATCTTAAAAGAGGAGGCGGTCCGGAAACTGCCGGAAGATTATAA
>MHFU01000081.1:6421-7687 GCA_001804345.1 Omnitrophica bacterium RIFOXYB12_FULL_50_7 | reverse complement strand
GGAAGACTATTTCTGGACGATCGTAAAAGGCCGCAAAATCTTTTACTCGCTAGATACGTTCTTTCAGGCGAATCTGTCGATCCTTGGGAAGATTGTTTCGAGGATCGAAGACCTCGTCGAGTGGCAGGAAGACACGGTTTTTCTCGATCTTTATTCCGGCGTCGGATTTTTCGGGATCGCCTTGGCCGATCGCGCCAAAGAAGTGGTGATGATCGAAGAGTGCCGTGACTCCGTGACTCTCGCCCGGTTTAACGTCAGCTATCACAAAATGGATCATGTCAAAATGCTCGTGGGAAAAGTCGAGACGCATCTTCCAGAGGTCTTGGCGGAATTGCATGGCAGACCCTGCGTGGCTTTGATCGATCCTCCGCGCGGCGGTCTTGCAGGCTCTGCGATCGAAGCCTTGGGACAGGCCAAAGATCTGCGGTCCTTATTCTATTTATCCTGTTCCCCCGAATCGCTTGCGCGTGATCTGAGGCACTTGGCGCGAGTAGGTTGGCAAGTCCGGAAGATCATGCCGTTCGATTTTTTCCCACGGACGCGGCATCTGGAGACTTTGGTATGGCTGAACCGAGGGTAGTGCCCTGCAGTGGGAAGCGGGACGAGAAATATGAGCCGATCGTCTTCCGGGAGTTTTTCGGGAATTCCCATCCGGTGGAGCTGGAGATCGGATGCGGGAAGGGGAAATTCCTTGTCGCCCGTGCGATCGGAAATCCAGGAACCAACTTTCTAGGGATCGATCGTGTCAGTAAATTCATGAATATCGGGAAGACGCGTGCCCAAAAGCGGGCACTTCCCAATATCCGGTTCCTCCGGGCTGAAGGAAAGGCATTTTTAACTGAGGCGATTGCGCTTGGAAGTGTGAGCCTTTTTCATATCTATTTTCCGGATCCTTGGCCGAAACGCCGGCATCAGGTTCGTCGCGTTTTCACTTCGGAGCTTCTCGTGCTCCTTCACGCGCGGCTCGTGCCGGGAGGATTAGTGGAGATTGCGACAGATGATAAGGACTATTTTGTCGCCATGAAGAAAACCATAGCGGCTACGGTGGAACTCTGGGAGAATGTGTGCGAAACGGTAAATGAGAGAATCCTGGACGGAATGAATAAGACCAGTTACGAACTCAAATGGGCAGCCGAAGGCCGGCCACTTTTTTACGCGGAGCTTAAAAAAAGATGAGGATTGCACACGCTTTGGCCAGCGCGGGGCTTGGGTCCCGCAGGAAATGCGAGGTTTTTGTCACGAATGGCGCCATTTCCGTGAACGGTG
>MHFU01000081.1:1152-6376 GCA_001804345.1 Omnitrophica bacterium RIFOXYB12_FULL_50_7 | reverse complement strand
CTTGCCGCGGCATCTCGTGAACGCAACGCGCCAGTCCGCTACGAACCGTGTTCGTGTGTTTCCGGTGGGACGGCTCGATAAGGATTCCTCGGGGCTTCTTCTTATGACCAATGATGGCGAGCTCGCGAATCGCTTGATCCATCCGCGTTTTCACGTAGAAAAATGGTATCAGGTGAAACTGCACCGCGCTTGGGATGCGAGAGACCGTAACAGGGTGCTGGAGGGTTTTCATTCGTACGACGGTTTTTTGAAGCTGGAAGACATCCGGCCGATTTCTCCCAGGATCGTGATGGTGGAGCTTCGTGAGGGAAAGAAGCGCCAGATTCGTCGGGTGTTCCAGCGATTCGAATATAACGTGGTGATGCTCAACCGTTTTTCCTTCGGGCCTTTAAAGCTCGGGCATCTTGCGCCGGGGCAGGGCCGTTTTCTTACTTCCTACGAGGCTCGCGAAATTCGTAAGGCGGTGGACCTGTAAGAGGGACAGTCCCCCCTAAGATTTTAAGGGGACTGTCCCTCTATTCCTCGATTCTCTTTTTTTGCGGGTGATAGAAGAGGCGCTTCTTCGAGTCCGCATCCTCCATGATGACCACCAGGTGATCGTCCACGGAAAAAGCCGGATGCATTCGGATGGCTTCGGCCTTGACGCCTTGGCCCTTCAGAAAATCCAAAAGGAATTCCTGTTCAGGTTCTTTTAAGGTGCATTTGATCTCCAGAAAATCCCGCACCAGATACTCCCATGTTTGTTTTGCGATGACGCTCATCTCGACACCTCCTTTGATCGGTTGTTCTTAACCCTAACGTGTGTTTGTGATCTTTGACAGGGGAGGGGTCCTGAACTTTTTTGTGGAATCTATTATAGATAGATTGAGGAGGTATTGTTGAGCCTGTTCCGAGGAGGATGTCCGCCCCGCTTATTCAGGAAAAACTTAAAATAAATTTGACAGGATGAAACTGTTGGGTTATATTACGTCTATTAATCTATAGGGTTGCTAGACTATGATATCCAATAAGACGAAATACGCGCTCAAAGCCGTTCTGATGCTTACGGGGAAATACGTCTCGGAGGAGCCTGTTTTAATTGCCGAGATCGCGGAAAAGGAGTCTATCCCGAAGAAATTCCTTGAGTCGATCCTTCTGGAGCTTAAGAACAAAGGGCTCTTGCAGAGCAAGAAGGGAAAGGGTGGCGGGTATCTTTTGGCTCGCTCACCGAACCAGATCAGTTTTGGAGATGTGATCGGGATCTTCGAAAATCCTTTCGGTTCATTGCCATGTCTGGGCGGGAAAGTGTACCGCCGGTGTGATGAATGTAAAAAAGGAAGTGTTTGCGGGATCCATATGGTGATGCAGGAAGTCTATCGGACGACGGCGAGTATTCTTAATGTGACATCATTCCAAGATGTGTATGACCGGATGCGGAACACGAACCAGGAAACCATGTATTTTATTTGAATGCTTAAAAAGCTCAAAAGACTAAATAAGCTGAAAAAGCTTTAAAACCTATTCAGCCTTTTAAGCCTCTTTAGCGTTTTAAGCATCTTATCAAAAAGGAGAAACCAAAATGAGCAAGATCGACAGCAAGTTAAAAATTGAAACGCTGGCACTCCACGGAGGACAGGAGGCTGACCCGACAACCGGTTCCCGGGCCGTACCCATTTATCAAACAACCTCCTATCAGTTCAAGAATACCGAGCACGCAGCCAATCTTTTCGGACTCAAGGAGTTCGGGAACATTTACACGCGTCTCATGAATCCTACGACAGATGTTTTTGAAAAACGCGTCGCGCTCCTGGAGGGCGGCGTAGGGGCTCTTGCGGTCTCAAGCGGTCAATCCGCGATCACCATTGCGCTTCTTAACATCGCGCGGGCAGGGGATGAGATTGTTTCTGCGGATAATCTCTACGGTGGAACCTACAATCTTTTTCACTACACATTTCCGCGGTTGGGGATCAAGGTGAACTTCGTAAAATCGAATGACCTTGAGGCAATCCAAAAGGCCATCACGCCTAAGACTAAGGCTATTTATGCCGAATCGATCGGGAACCCGAAGCTCGATGTCGCAGATCTCGAAGGAATCTCCAAGGTCGCGCATAAGAACGGCATCCCGTTCGTGCTGGATAACACGGTGTCGCCTTATCTCTTGCGCCCCTTTGACCATGGCGTGGATATCATCGTTTATTCTGCGACGAAGTTCATTGGCGGGCACGGGACTTCACTCGGTGGGGTCATCGTGGATTCCGGAAAGTTTGACTGGACGAATGGAAAGTTTCCGCTTATCGCGAAGCCGGAGCCGAGTTATCACGGTATCAATTTCGTGGAAGCTCTGAAACCCATGGGCAATATCGCCTACATCATCAAGGCGCGTGTCACGCTTTTGCGGGACCTCGGGAGCGCACTTTCTCCTTTCAACTCGTTCCTGTTCTTGCAAGGTCTGGAGACATTGCATCTCAGGTTGCCCCGGCATGCCGAGAATGCACTCGCGGTGGCGAAGCATCTCGAAAAGCACCCTCAGGTGGCCTGGGTTAATTATCCGGGTCTTCCTTCGAGTCCAGAGAAAGACCGCGTGAAAAAATATCTGCCCAAAGGGGCCGGTGCGATCCTGGGGTTCGGGATCAAGGGCGGTCTTGAAGCCGGAAAGAAATTCATTAATTCTCTCGAGCTGATCTCGCATCTCGCGAACGTGGGGGATGCCAAAAGTTTGGCAATCCATCCCGCGACGACCACGCACCAGCAGCTTTCGGCCGAGGAACAGCTTGCGACCGGGGTTACGCCTGATTTCATCCGGCTTTCGATCGGAATTGAACACGTGGATGACATTCTTTCGGATATCGAACAAGCTCTCACAAAAGCAACCACTTAAAAAAAGGAGAAAAACGATGGCTAAAATTTTTAGTGATATCACCCAGACCGTTGGAGGTACGCCGCTTATCAGACTGAATCGCCTGACCCAGGGGCTTTCTGCCACGGTGTTGGTTAAAATGGAATCGGCGAACCCGCTTTCAAGCGTCAAGGACAGGATCGGCGTTGCCATGTTCGATGCGGCCGAGCAAGCGGGAAAGATCAAGCCCGGCAGCGTGATTGTGGAGCCCACAAGCGGGAATACGGGGATCGCGCTCGCTTTTGTGGCGGCGGCGCGCGGCTACCGGCTTATCCTGACCATGCCGGAGACGATGAGCGTGGAGCGGCGCCAGCTTTTGAAGATCCTCGGTGCCGAGCTTGTGCTGACGGAGGGAGCGAAGGGCATGCGGGGGGCTGTGGAAAAGGCCGAGGAGATTGCAAAGAACACCCCGCACAGTTTTGTCCCGCAGCAGTTCAATAATCCGGCCAATCCCGAGATCCATCGCAAGACCACGGCCGAAGAAATCTGGAAAGATACGGACGGAGCGGTGGATATTTTCATAGCCGGGATCGGGACGGGCGGGACGATCACAGGAGTCGGAGAAGTGCTGAAACAAAAAAAACCATCTACTCAAATCATTGCGGTGGAACCCGTGGATTCACCGGTTTTGTCCGGAGGGAAGCCCGGGGCCCACAAGATCCAGGGGATCGGCGCCGGTTTTGTTCCCGGGATCCTAAATACCAAAATTTATAGTGAGATCATCAAAGTGCGTCATGAAGACGCGGGAGCCGTCACAAGACAGCTTGCGCGGGAGGAAGGTATACTCGGGGGGATTTCATCCGGCGCAAATGTTTGGGCTGCCTTGGAAGTGGCGAAACGGCCGGAGTCAAAAGGCAAAACGATCGTGACCGTGATCTGTGATACGGGAGAAAGATATCTCTCGACCTGGCTTTTCCAGGAACTTTTAGGGTGATGCACAAAACATTCTTTGTAAGAGGGTTGAAATGAAAGAAAAACATTGGAGAAGTGTCGCAAAAGCCGCTTCTTGGCGTGTCACGGGCACGGTGGATACGATCGTGATCTCCTGGATCATCACAGGGCATTTTAAAATGGCGCTCTCTATCGGAGCTGTTGAGGTTTTCACAAAAATGTTTCTTTACTATCTCCATGAACGGATATGGAACCGTGTGAAGGCGGGGAGAGTGGTAGGGGATTACCAAATCTAGGCTAATAATTGCCGAAGGAAGGGACGGAAGATGAATATTAAAGTCAACGGAAAGACGGAAACCATCAAAGAAAAATCTTTGGCCATCGCCGGGCTGCTCAAATTTTCAAAAGTTGAAAATCCGGAAATGGTTTCTGTCCAGCGGAATGGTGCCTTTGTGAACAAGGAAAATTTTGATACGACGTACCTTGAGGATGGTGACGAAATTGATTTCATCTATTTTATGGGAGGTGGCGCGCATCAGCGGACCGTGATGAAGGGGGAGGGTTTGTGAAAAAGGCCGGTTTTATTACCAAGATACTTCATACGAAATTCTCGAAAGAAGACCCGCACGGTTCTTTGCATGCGCCTCTTTATGAGAACGTGGCTTTTGAATTCAAGAACGCCGAGGAACTGGAGCTGGCTTTTCAGGGGAAAAAGCCTTCGCACATGTATTCGCGCATCAGCAATCCCACGGTGGAACATTTTGAGAGGCGCATCCAGGCGGTGACCGGCGCTGCGGGAGTGGTGGCGCTCGCTTCCGGAATGGCGGCCATCTCCAATGCCATTCTCACGGTGACTCGGACAGGGGACAACATCATCACGAGCAAACATCTTTTTGGGAACACGTATTCGCTTTTTGAACAAACCCTGAAAGGCTGGGGGCTCGAGACCCGTTACGGCGATCTGACGAAGCCCGAAGGGCTTCGGGAGCTTATCGATGGAAAGACACGAGCCATCTTTTTGGAAACCATTACGAATCCTCAGCTCGAGGTCGCGGATCTTAAGGCCCTGTCCCGGATCGCCCGGGAAACCGGCATTCTCCTAATCGTGGATACGACCATGACGCCGCCCTACCTTTTTTCCGCGAAGGATTTCGGGGTGGATATCGAAGTGCTGTCGAGTACCAAGTGGATCTCGGGTGGTGCGACTTCGGTCGGCGGTCTGATCATTGACCACGGCCTTTTCGATTGGAAAAAGAATGAAAAATTGAGCGGCGACGCTGTGAAATCCGGCCCCTTTGCTTTTATCAGCCGGCTTCGCCGCGAAGTCTATCGGAATATGGGCGCATGCTTATCGCCTCACAACGCTTTTTTGCAAAGTCTCGGTCTGGAAACACTGCCGCTCAGGCTCGATACGGCTTGCGCGAACACGCATAAAGTAGCGGAGTTCTTGAAAAGAGC
>MHFU01000081.1:0-1138 GCA_001804345.1 Omnitrophica bacterium RIFOXYB12_FULL_50_7 | reverse complement strand
CCGTGAATTATCCGGGCTTAAAAGATTCCCCTTTTTATGAGACTGCCCGGACTCAGTTCGGCGGGAAACCGGGAGCGGTTCTGACACTTGACCTGGGGTCCAAGGAACAGTGCTTTAAATTCATGAACCATTTAAAATTGGTCCGGCGAGCGACCAACCTGCATGATAACCGGACGCTCATCCTGCATCCCGCGTCCACGATCTTTTGCGAATACAGTCCCGCTTTGAAGGAAGATATGGGAGTGCGGGAAACCCTGATCCGGCTTGCCGTTGGTATTGAGGATAGCCAGGATCTTATCGCGGACATAGAGCAGGGACTGGAGACTTTGCGATGAGCTTAAACGACGAACAAATAGAAAGGTACAGCCGGCACATTATCCTGAAAGATGTCGGGGTGGAAGGCCAGGAAAAGATTCGGACGGGGAAGGTGCTCGTGATCGGGACGGGCGGATTGGGAGCTCCTGTTGCCTTATATCTTGCGGCGGCAGGCGTGGGGACGCTGGGTCTGGTAGATCCCGATAATGTGGAGCTGTCGAACCTTCAACGTCAGGTCATCCATTTCACCCCCGATGTCGGGAAACCAAAAGTGCTTTCAGCTTCCGAAAAGATCCAAGCGATCAATCCCGACGTGAAAATAGTCACTTATCAAACAAGGGCCCTGGCGGACAATATCGCGGCGATCGTCAAAGATTATGATTTCGTGATCGACGGGACGGATAATTTTGCGGCGAAGTTTCTGATCAACGACGCATGTGTTTTTGCGGCCAAGCCTTTTTCGCACGGAGGGATTCTGAGGTTCGACGGGCAGACGATGACTTACAAGCCGGGGCATGCCTGTTACCGCTGTCTCTTTGGCGGGCCTCCTCCGAAAAACGCGGTTCCGACCTGTTCGCAGGCGGGTATCTTAGGTGCGGTGGCGGGGATGCTTGGGACGATCCAAGCCGCCGAGGCCCTCAAATTTCTTATCGGAAAAGGCGAACTGATCGTGGATCGACTTCTTATTTTTAATGCGCTTGATATGAGATTCCGTGAAGTAGCGGTCCGAAGAAATCCGCGCTGTCGGGTCTGCGGTGAAAATCCGACGATTACAACTCTTGTCGATGAAGAGCCACAGGTGTGCGATTTGAAGAGTAAATCT
>MHFU01000080.1:2535-8718 GCA_001804345.1 Omnitrophica bacterium RIFOXYB12_FULL_50_7 | reverse complement strand
AGAAGCGAAGAAGATAGCGGGAGAGATCCTCTCCATGGAGATCAAGTCGATCCCCGTTAAAAAAGTATGGATCGCCCAAGCGGTTGAGATCCTCCAGGAATATTATCTCGGTATCGCGATCGATCGTACTGCAAAAAAAATCGTTTTGATCGCGAGTGCTGCCGGAGGCGTTGAGATCGAAGAATTAGCGGTTAAAGATCCCGGAAGAATACACAAGTTGTACGTCAATCCCCTGGAGGGGCCTGCTGAGGTTGGGTTGCGGGGACTGGCGCAGAAAGTTTTCGGAGATGCGGCTCTTTCGGAAAATGCGTATGACATCCTCCTCAAGATGTACCGGCTCTTTGTGGAAAAGGATTGTTCTTTGGTGGAGATCAATCCTTGCGCCCGGACGGCTGCCGGGGGTCTTGTGGCGGCTGATTCTAAAATAATTTTTGACGATAATGCCGTTTTCAAACATCCGGATATAGGCCTCCTGGAAAGTCCGGAAGAGCATAGTCCCGACGAAATAGCGGCCCAAAAGGCTGGTCTGAGCTTTGTCAGTATGGAGGGTAATATCGGCTGTATTGTCAACGGGGCCGGGCTGGCGATGGCAACGATGGATGTCATCAAGCTGCTGGGCGGTGATCCTGCGAATTTTTTGGACGTTGGCGGTAGTTCAAATCCCAAAAAAGTTCTTCATGCTCTGCAGATCATCTTATCCAACCCAAAAGTGAAAGCCATATTGATCAATATTTTTGGCGGCATTACGCGTTGTGATGATATCGCTAACGGGATTCTTATGGCAAAACAAGAGCTCGATATTAATCTGCCGCTGGTGATCCGACTGATCGGAACCAACGAAAAAGAGGGAAGGGAGATCCTGACAAAAGCGGGGTTCATTGTCGCAGAGGATATGACCGAAGCGGTGAGGAAAGTGGTGAGCCTGGTATGAGTATTCTTGTGGATGAACATACGAAGGTATTGGTCCAGGGCATTACGGGCCGTGACGGGTCTTTTCATGCCCTCTCCATGCTGAACTATGGAACGAAAGTGGTCGGGGGTGTTACTCCCGGCAAGGGCGGGCAGAAGGTGGATTTGTTGCCTGTGTTTAATACGGTACAAGAGGCACTGCAGGAAACAAAAGCGAATTGTTCCGTGATTTATGTACCGGCCCAATTCGCATCTTCCGCCATTCGGGAGGCTGCGGATTGCGGAGTTGCTCTGATTCTCTGCATCACCGAAGGGGTTCCCGTTCTTGAAATGATCGAAAATTATCACTACATCAAGGATAAAGGTGTCAGGCTTATCGGAGCGAATTGTCCCGGAGTCATTAGCCCGGGGAAAAGCAAGGTCGGGATTATGCCCGCGCATATTCATGCTCCGGGGAAAATCGGCGTTATTTCCCGCAGCGGAACGTTGACCTATGAGGTAGTCTATAATTTGACGAAACAAAAGATGGGGCAATCGACATGCGTCGGGATCGGGGGCGATGCTGTTGTTGGGACAGGATTTGTGGATCTGCTTGCCATGTTTGAACAGGATCCCGGAACGGACGCGGTCGCGTTGATTGGAGAGATCGGTGGTGAGGAAGAGGAGATTACGGCGGAATATATTCGAGCCCATATGAAAAAACCAGTGGTGGCTTTTATCTCCGGAAGGTCTGCTCCCCCTGGAAAAAGGATGGGGCATGCCGGTGCTATTATCTCTGGAGGAAAAGGAACTGCTGAGGCGAAGATCAAGGCCTTTAGGGGTGCAGGGGTCCAGGTCGCCGACAGGCCTGATGAAATACCGAAATTGTTAAAAAGCGTATTGATGAAACAACGCCGTATTTCATAAGGGAATGCGGACGTATCAGATCCCGTGGATAAGTCAGAACACACGGAACGGAGGGTGGCGATGGAATCTTTTAAGGAAAAAGTAAAGATCGTTGATACAACTTTGCGGGATGGAGAGCAAACAGCGGGGGTTGTTTTTTCCAACGAAGAAAAACGCGAGATTGCCCGGCTTCTCGATGAGGCCGGGGTTTACCAGATCGAGGCGGGCATTCCGGCGATGAAAGGGGATGAGAAAAAAGCCATCGAGGATATTGTAAATGATAACCATAAGGCGAGCATCCTGGGATGGTGCCGGGCGGTCACGGAGGATGTTCAGGACGCGATCGATTGCGGCCTGGACGCCGTTTGTGTTTCCATACCCGTTTCGGATATTCATATTGAAAAAAAACTTGGGAAAGACAGGGCCTGGGTCCATGAAGTGATCGCTCGAACGGTCAATTTCGCCAAGAGTCACGGGCTTTACGTCTCCTGTAATGCCGAGGATGCTTCTCGGGCCCGGATGGAAGATCTCATCATCTTCACACGCATCGCAAAAAATTCCGGGGCCGACCGGCTCCGTTTTTGCGATACGCTCGGGATCCTGAGCCCTTCCGCAACGGAAGAAAAAATAAAAACATTGATTCACGAGGTCGGTTTGCCGATCGAAGTTCACGCGCATAATGATTTCGGGATGGCGACTGCCAATACGATCGCTGGCTTTAAAGCGGGCGCGGAATTTCTGAGCGTGACGGTTAATGGCTTGGGCGAGAGGGCCGGGAACGCGGCGCTTGAAGAAGTGGTGATGGCACTCAAATATGTGGAAGGCCAGCCGGTCTCTGTGGATATTTCAAAACTCAGGGCGTTGTCGAACTTTGTCGCAAAGGCTTCGGGCCGGGAGATCCCGGTCAATAAACCGATCGTTGGTAAAAATATATTCACGCATGAAGCGGGCATTCAGGTGGATGGTCTGGCGAAGGATCCCCAGACCTATGAGGCGTTTCATCCCTCCGAGATTGGGGGCGTGCGGCAGATCCTTATCGGAAAACATTCGGGCAAAGGCGCGTTGCAGATGAAGTTCAGCGAATTCGGCATCGATCTGGACGACAATCTGGCCGAGATCTTGTTGACGCTTGTGCGGGAGAAGGCCGTTGAATGTAAACGCCATCTCTTCGATAAAGAGTTGATGTATCTTTATTATCAAAACATGCATGGGATGGGAAAATAATCCCGCAGAAGGAGAAATTATGTTCGTCTGGATCTTTCACCGCGTGAGCGGGTTGCTTCTGATCGTTTTAATGGGGCTCAAGATCTATACCGGTTTCGGTATCTTGGGCAAATACGGTGAAAAGTTGATAGAGCCTATGAGGGTGTTGCATCACCATATGCTGCTGGATACTCTGATCATCGGTCTTTTTATTTATCATGCCCTTTATGGATTGCGCACCTGTCTTATCGATTTGGGCATGAGAGGTGAAAAAATGTTATTTTGGATCTTTACAATCGCAGGGACAATTGTGTTTATCTGGCTTACCTGGTTTTTGGTATTGCCGAAGTACGGAACTTAAAGGTTGGTGGTCTATGCTTTCTTATGATGTAATTATTGTCGGCGGAGGTTTGGCCGGTTTGATGACGTCCTTGGGTGTTGTGGATAGCCACAAGGTCGCGCTTTTTTCGAAAGTCCACCCCCTGCGTTCGCATTCTCTGGCGGCTCAAGGCGGGCTTAATGCTTCACTGGGGAATGTTCCCGGCAGTGCGGATGATAACTGGGAAAAGCACACCTTTGATACCATCAAGGGAAGCGACTACCTGGCCGACCAGGATGCGGTTGAAACCATGTGCCGGATAGGTCCCGAAGTGGTCTATGAGCTGGAACATATGGGAGTTCCGTTCAGCCGGACTTCGGAGGGCAAGATCGCCCAGCGTCCTTTCGGAGGTGCCGATTATCCTCGTACCTGCTATGCCGCGGACCGGACGGGCCATGTTCTTCTGCATACGCTCTATGAACAGAGCGTCAAAAAGAATGTCGAAGTCTACACCGAATGGCTGGTGACATCCCTGATCATTAAAGACAACAGGGCTCAGGGAATTACGGCTCTGAATTATTCCACCGGAGAGATCGTGGCTTTTTCGGCTCGTGCCGTGGTACTGGCGACCGGTGGCTATGGGCGGGGCTATCAAAACAGTACGAATGCGATCATCAATACAGGCAGCGGTATTGCCGTGGCGTATCGTGCCGGGATACCGATCAAGGACCTGGAGTTCGTTCAATTTCATCCGACCACGCTTTATGGCACCAATATTTTAATGACCGAAGGCGCAAGAGGGGAAGGCGGTTATCTTCTTAACAACAAAGGTGAACGGTTCATGAAAAAGTATGCGGCAAGCAAAATGGAGCTTGCGCCCCGCGATATTGTCTCCCGTTCCATGACTACAGAAATATTAGAAGGCCACGGTTTTGAGAACGCTTTTCTGCATCTGGATCTAAGGCATTTGGGGGAGAAAAAAATTCTGGAAAGACTTCCCGGGATCCGGGATATCACGATCGATTTTGCGGGCGTGGACCCGGTCAAAGAGCCGATTCCGGTCCAGCCGGGGCAGCATTATTCGATGGGGGGGATCGATACCAATGAAAAAGGTGAAACGAAAGTCCGCGGCGTTTATGCGGCGGGGGAGTGTGCTTGTGTTTCCGTTCACGGGGCCAACCGTCTTGGCGGAAATTCACTTTTGGAGACCGTGACTTTCGGGAAGATTGTTTCGAACCAGCTACGGGATTTTTTGGCCTCGTCTAAGGAAGAATCCGACAAAGTCTTTCTCGACAGGGCGCTTGTGAAAGAAAAACAAAGGATCGAGGAGTTGTTTCAGCGAAAAGGCAAACGGCGATATTCCGAGGTTCGCGACGAGCTGCGCCGCGTGATGTTCACTTATGTCGGGATCTTCAGAAAAGAAGAGGAGTTGAATACCGCGTGCGAGAAAGTCCGGCAGCTGAAGCGAGATTACCGCGATGTGGCGGTCTCCTATAAAACACGCTCGTTGAATTTTGAATTGATCAATACCCTGGAACTTGAAGGCATGCTGGATCTCGCGGAGATCATCTCCCAGGGGGCTTTGGCGCGCAAAGAAAGCCGAGGATCTCATTTCCGGACGGATTATCCCACGCGTGATGATGCAAAGTGGATGCGGCATACATTAGCTTTTTTTACACCCAACGGACTCAAATTTGACTATAAAGAGGTTAAGGTTACCCGATATGCCCCACAAGAAAGAAAATACTAGTATTGAAGGGAAGGTCTTTACCTTCAAGATCCTTCGTTTTGACAGCCATCAAGACCAAGAATCCCACTTTGCTCATTTCAAAGTGACGGCCGAAAAGGGAATGACTGTTTTAGAGGCGCTGCTCAAAATCCAGGAGGATCAGGACCCAAGCCTTGTTTTCCGGTATTCGTGCCGTGGGGCGGTTTGCGGATCGTGCGGAATGTACATCAATGGTTATCCGAATTTGGCTTGCCGGGTCCAGTTATCGGGGTTGCCTTCACAAGAAGTCCTGATCGAACCTCTCCCTAATTTTGAGGTTATTAAAGATCTCATCGTGGATATGGCGCCGTTTTGGAAGGCTTACCGTGAAGTGGAGCCTTGGCTCATGCCCAACGATCGTGAAAAAAAAGGTGAACACCTTGTGACGGAGAAGAATCGTGCCCAGATTGATCAATTTGTAGGCTGTATTCTTTGCGCTTGTTGTTATGGAGCCTGTCCTGTGGTGAGTCGGGACGAAGACTACGCCGGGCCCGCCGCGCTGGCAAAACTTTTCCGTTTTATCCGCGATTCAAGGGACAAGCGGGATTGGAAAAAGACTTTCAAGCCGCTCAATAACGAGCATGGATTGTGGGGTTGCGATACAGTGTTCCGCTGTGTTGATGCCTGTCCGAAACAGGTGAGGCCGACCGATGGGATCGAAGGTTTGAGGCGACGAGCAGTTTGTTCGCGTGGGGGGCATCACGGTGCAGGCAAAACTCATTCATCAGAAAGTCCGTCGAATGAAGCTTAACGAATCGCTGATGACACGGCGGCAATTCATACAGGGTTGGATGGTCAGCATGGCGTCTCTTTTTGCCGGCTCGATGTTCTATCCCTTTTTCCGCTTTCTGACGCCGCGTGACATGGATGCCGGCCCTGCGGAGGTCAAATTGCCATTAGTCGATTGCAACCTGGCCCCGAATACTGGAAAAATATTCCCTTTTGGCCGGAAGCCGGGACTTTTGATCAAGACCGACGCCGGGGAGTGGATCGCTTTGAGTGCTATCTGCACCCACTTTGAATGCACGGTCCATTACGATTCCGGGACTCACGAGATTGTGTGTCCTTGTCACAAGGGGTTTTATGATATTCAGGGAAA
>MHFU01000080.1:0-2375 GCA_001804345.1 Omnitrophica bacterium RIFOXYB12_FULL_50_7 | reverse complement strand
CTGACTTTTTTTTCGATCCAGGTCATTACGGGGATTGCCCTCCTTTTTTATTATCAGCCGACACCCGAGACTGCCTATGAGAGCGTGCGTTCGATCATCCTTGAGACCCGCTTCGGGTGGCTGATCCGGTCCGTGCATAGCTGGTCTGCCAATCTGATGGTTGCGGCGGCATTTGCTCATTTGTTCAGCACGTTTTTTCTTAAAGCCTACCGGAATCCCCGGGAGGCGACGTGGATGAGCGGTATGTTGATGTTTTTTGTCATTCTCGGATTTGGTTTTAGCGGCTATCTCTTGCCTTGGAATGAACTCTCGTATTTTGCGACGAAGGTGGGGACCGGCATCGCGGGACAGATGCCTATCGTGGGGAATTTTATGAAGTTCTTTTTGCGCGGAGGGGAAGATATCGGGGCTTCGGCCCTGACTCGTTTTTTTGCCCTGCATGTAATGGTGCTGCCGCTGGCGTTCGCTCTTTTGGTCATGTTGCACTTTATCCTGATCCAGGTGCACGGCATGAGCGTCCCGGTCGGGCTTGAAGCAAAAAAGAACGAACTTAAGTCCGTCGCCTTTTTTCCGGATTTTCTGCTGCGCGAAGGCGCTGTTTCTTGTTGGGTTATTACACTGGTGGTGAGTTTAGCGGTTCTTTTCCCCTGGGGTTTGGGCGTGAAAGCCGATCCGTTTCTTCCCACTCCGGCGGGCATTCAGCCCGAGTGGTACTTTCTTTTTATGTTTCAAGCGCTACAATTAATCCCGGCCAAGATCGGATTTTGGGACGGAGAGATATTGGGAATACTCTTTTTCCTAGCGGGTTTTCTCTTTATGGTCTTAGTGCCCCTTTTAGATCGCCGTGCAGCCAAGGGCGAAAAAAGTCCCTTTTTTACCTTGCTGGGGGTTCTTATTGTTTTATTCATCGCAGGGATGACGCTTCTGGCCGTCATCGTGCCGAGGTAGGAATGATGCTGAAAAAAAAATATCTCATTGTTTGTTTGGGCATTTTATGGATGGGGGGCTTATCCTATGGGGCGTTTGCGCAGAATGACCCCGTGGCGAAAATCATTGTTCCGGGTCCGGTCGCGGCCAACCCCCAACCGAATGTTGATGATCTCCAGAGGGCCGAAGCCCACAAACATATTCTGGAGCTTATCTTTTTTATTCTGATCGTCTTGGCGCTGGGGATCCTTCTCCGATTGAAAGCGTTTGATCTGGAGAAACTCAGGGCGGAAGGTTTTTTTGGTAATACGGATCAACCGAGTAACCCTAAATCGTGAAAAGGACCTGAAAATGAACGTCTATATTGCGGCAACTCGGCAAAACGACGGGAAAACCATGGTGTCGTTAGGGCTGTTTAATTTGTTAAGTAAAAGGGTAAAAAATATCGGGTATATGAAACCCGTCGGACAACAATTCAAGCTTATTCACAGGAAAAAGATCGATAAAGACGCGATTTTGATGGCGAAAATATACGGCCTTGAATTGGATCTCATGCACATGAATCCGATTGCTATCCCCCCGGGATTCACAGAAAGACACATTTTGCAAGGGGACTGTTTTACGTTAAGAGAAAAGGTTAAGAACGATTACAGTATTCTATCAAAAAAACATGATTTTGTTTTGATCGAAGGGACCGGTCATGCGGGGGTCGGTTCCGTATTTGATATGTCCAACGCCGATGTTGCTGAGTTGCTGGGGGCCAAGGTGATCATCGTTAGCAGCGGTGGAATCGGTAAGCCCATCGATGAGATCATGCTCAATCACACTAAATTCGAAGCGCAGGGGGTCGAGGTTCTTGGGGTGATCGTCAACAAGGTCCGTCAGGATAAATATCAGAAAATAAACCACCTGGTCAGAAAAGGGTTGGCAAGGAAAAAAATCAATGTGCTCGGAGTCATTCCTTTTAAAAATGTGCTCTCTAACCCGACGATGGCCGAACTCCTGGAAGATCTGGGAGGGGAATTGATATGCGGGGAGAAAAAATTAAGCAATGTTGTCGAGCGATTCGTGATCGGAGACATGGTCGCCCATGAGATCCTCGAATTTCTTTCCGGCGGTACCTTGCTTATTACGTCCGGGAACAGGGAAGATTTTATCTTTTCCGCTCTCAGCGGATGGGCCTTGCACTGCGCGGGAAAATACTCCATTTCTGGAATCGTGGCGACTTATGGAAAAAAACCTCCCCAAAAGGTCATTGAGGTAATTGAAAAGTACGACATACCTCTTGTGGTCGTCAAAGAGGATTCGTTCCATACTGCCAGCCTGATCAGTAACATGATCTTCAAACTGAGGGCCGAGGACAAAACGAAGATCAGAGAAACGCAAGAGTTGATCGAAAAATATGTTGATGTCGACAGAATATTCGATATGCTTAAAAAAAATCCAAA
>MHFU01000079.1 GCA_001804345.1 Omnitrophica bacterium RIFOXYB12_FULL_50_7 | reverse complement strand
ACATGCATCAAATCCTTGATCACGGTTTCGAAATCCGTCACCTTTTTGGGATCCACACGTTTTCCCAACAGATAAGAACGAACCAGATCTTTCGCATCCTTGAAATCAAAAATTTCTTCCTTCAATCCCCTCTGGCCTTCTTTCCCCTCGATGATTTCGGTGAGCCTCGGAACTTCGCTTGGATCAAGCCAATAGGGCCGGGACGACGGCGTTGCTTCATACTGCGCTAAATCGCTCTTCACGCTAGTAATCGCATCTTTATGAAAACGAACAAACTGCGCCACCCACTGATAATATTGCTCAGGAGTCAGATCTTTAAAATCGGATTTGCTGCGTAAATTGTCAAGTTCCTGCAATTCATAATCGATATCATCTCTCAACACGGGTATGCCCGCTTCTTTGGCAGCGGCATATACCGCCTTGGCTTCGGTCAGCACGTCATTCAACTTCGAATACGTGATGGGTTGGTTCGGATCTTTGCTGGTCTTTGCAACACGGAGTATCAGCCAACGAACAGTCGCTATGCGGTCCCCGAGCCTCGCTCGCCCGTTCCTGGCCTCATAATCCCCGAGAGAATCCGTGTCCTTTAAATACTGGCCGACATCAAAAAGAAATTTTTGAATAACAGGATCAGCTTTCGCCTCTTGAGTAGGAATAATGACTTTAAACAAATAAGTCGCTACTTGCTGAGCCTTGAGCCGCTCCGCGTTCGATACTTTCGTGCTGGGATCCACCGCCCCGGCCAACGTTCCATCCCGGTTTAAAATACCTTTCCAGGGGTTTCTTTTTCTCGTCAGATCCCGGGCAATCGAAAGCAGGGCCCCCATATCCTCGCCTATTTGGTCAAAGGTTTTTCCGGGGCGTTCGTCGGTCAGATCGAATCCGACCGGAATATACGGTTCGATCGCCGTTTTCAAGTTCGCGGCAACATCCATCCGGCTGAGCAAGGCTTCCCGCCGCTTCTCCCGACCAAGCCCCTGCCACTCCTTCCATTCATCGGGGTCGTCAAAACCGGAACCTGCCGTGTGCGCCGATTGTATGTCTCCCATAACGGCATTCGCCAAAGTCCGAAGCATCCCCATGTCCTTGGGGCTTGAATCATTCAATCGTCGCCCAATCAGTTTTTCCAGTCCTTGCAGCTCCGGTCCGGGCTGCCTTGACAATCCATACCGTATAGCGAGACCTTCATTCCACAAATCCACCATGTCAGTGACCCTTTCAGCCTCAGTCTTCTTTTGAGGCCCAGTCGTCCCGGGTACCAAGCGTGCCGTCTTCCCCATCCAAACATCCTGATCAGCCTCCGTTTTTTGGGACAAGGCATTCATCCGATCCAACTCGGCTTTGAGGTCACGGAGTCTTTCCTGCCTCTTACGATTCTCATCAATCACCGCTTGTTCTTCAGCCGTCTTTGCTGGAGCCTTCGTTTCTTGCTGTGTCGGAGCCGGAACAATCGGATTCAGGTCCTTCGCTTGGCTATTTGCTCCAAAGACTAACGTAGACGCAGCCACTGCGAAACCGGACGCAATGGCAGCCACCCGATTCAGCATCGAATTCTCGGCAGGCTCTGGAACGCCATAAATAAATGTCCCTTCTTCTCCCTGAGGCACAGGAGTAACTTTTCCTGTTCCAGGAGCTGGTGTAGGTTGTACCGGAGCCGGAACGGGCACGGGTTTTTCAGATTTCGCCGGCACAGCTCCTTTGGGAGCTTGAGCAGGCGCGGTTTCTGCCTTTATTTCCTTCTCAAGATCGGCTATGTCCTTTTTCAATTTCTCAACGTACGCTGCGGCCTTCGGACCCAAACCTCGCAGATTTGTTCCCAATATCTCACCCGCCATAGACATAAGCTGACCCAGCTTTTCACCATCCTCGTCCAGTTGGAGATCAAATTTGATGGATTTGTTAAGTTGGAAGGCCAATTTGAACTGGGGGATCATAACATCAAGACGCGACTGGATCGTCGGATGATCTTTGAGCCATTGCTCGCGCTCCACCGGATCTTCGATCTGCGCGCCGTACAGGAGCATATCGAGCGGACCACTGCCGTTACCGATCGAAATCCCTTGTTGAAGATTGAGCAAAGCGGCCACAACGTTGGCTCTTAAGATCTGTTGCCGGAGTTCGTCGGAACCCGCGCCCTTGGCTCCGGGCAGATCGCTTGCCCAAAAAGAGTAGCTCCCGGGTTTAGTGGCCAAACGGTCGAGCGAAAGTGCCCCGACGGCATCTTTTTCCACGAACATATTGCTCAGACGCCGGACCGCCGTCATAATCGTCACAAAATCTTCCCCGGAAACCTTCAAACGATACTGGAGTTCCATCAGAGCAAGCACCGCGGAACGGTCCCGGAGCTCGTCCATCGCCGGCACTCGGTCAAAAAGGATCCCGAAGGCCACCATCGCCCCAGTCGGTTGATATTCCCCCGTAACAGAATCTTGTTCGGGCCAATAGCCCTTCTTGATCTCGTTCTGTTTTATGTTGTAGAACTCAATGCGGGACAGGATATTGTCCATATTAAGGCTCGCGCTGATCCCGTTGATATTCACCCAGCGCCCCTCGAGGATCGCGAGTTTTTGGAGTTCCTGGGTCACGTCCACAGACACCGTCTGACGACTCCCGTCTGCACCCGCGTAGAGGGCTTGGACTTTTCCAGGCTTCGCGGGATTCGCAGCCTCCACCAAAACAGCCCGGAGGACATCTTCTTTTTGGTCTTTGGGGACGTCCTTAAGCAGTCTGTTCAATTCGGTAGAAGCCGTTTTCGTCTCTTTGTTCTCTTTAAAACGATCCACAACGGCATTCAGATCCACGCCCGGCTTGTGACTACCCTCAAGCGCCATCGAAGTCGCTAAAGCAAAAATACGTCCGAACTCTTTCGGATCATTGACAGTGTAAGGGCGGACTATCACCTGAACATCTTTTCCATCAATTCGAACAGAAGTCGTCTTCGGCACCGTGTTCCCTTTTTCATCCAAAACCGGTTTCCCGTTTTTATCTAGCATCACCGGATTTCCGTTCTTATCTAAAACTGGATTCCCATTTTTATCCACATCGATGCGCCCGTCCCGAATATTGAGAACATCGATGGCATCGTCCAAAGAAAGAAAAACGCGACGCATCAGATCCCGGGCCTCTTCATCAGTTTTAACGCCAATCGCCTTCCGCGCGTCCTGATTTTCTACAAAGATATTCGCGACCCGGGCAAACACATTCACGAAGCTAAGCTGCTTCACGCTGATGTCTTTATCTTGCAATACCTCCCTAGCCTTCGGATCCAAACTCACAGAGATCCACGGAGCCAGAAAATAGCTTTTTGGATCCAGTTTTTTCAGCAAACTCTTCCCATCTTTGTGATCAGCCTGACCCGATCGCAGAAGATCCGTAAACGATTTTATCCATGCCTCTGTTTCTCCGGGCTTGTTGGTTTCGTCATACCGGCCCAACATATTGGTAAACACGATCCTAAGAGCAGCATACCCGGGATCTTCCTCATTTTTTTCCTTCGCAAGCCGCTGGGCCTTCACCATTTCGGGCTTTAAAATTTCGACGAAAGATTCCGCTCCCTGCCGGAGAACAGGATCGTTATAAACAACTTTGTCTACACCGAGCAATTGCGTCTCCCCATTCAATTTCACTTCCGGCAATTCCTTGCCAGCATCTTTAAACTTCGGCTCCTCAGTCCGGCTATGCCGCGCATTCGCTTCTTGTTCCATTTGCTCCTGCAATGTTCCCGCCGGCGTTTTTTTCCCGGTCACGGTCTTGGAGGCTGAAAGAAGGTCATCCATCTGCCCTTTAAGTGACGTCGCCGCTGACATGGGAGGAAGTCCGATATCTTCCGGGGTTAACCCAAAACGCTTGAGCTTCTCCTGCAAGAGCGCCCGGGCACGGGCATGGAAGTAAAGGGCATACACAAAATCACGCTGACGATTGTGCAAAAGATCCAGATAAGTCTGGCCGGCTTTATCAAGTCCCTGGTCCTGACGCGCCAGCTCCCAATAGGTCTTTTCAAACCGCTCTCCCAGTTGCCTGGCGGCTTTACCATGTTCGGCAACCGAAATCCCCGTATTTTCAAGATCACGGACCGCTCCCCGAAGCTCATACTGGACATCCAGAATCATCTGATCTCTTTGATCCTGGGTCTTGGCTTTTTCGAGACCCAACACTTTAAGTCTGCTCCAGCGGCCGGGACCCCAGATGTCTTCCGTAAACCCAACCCTGAGCCGATCCCCTCTCAACCCAACATCCGCCCAAAGATTCATCCAGCTCCAAAATGTTTGCTTGGATTGTTCATCGAGAACCTCGATGCGGGATGTAAGCACCTGAACCCGGGGATCTTTGATCTCAGCCATTTCCTTGACCGCCCCCTTCTCCATGATTCTCTCCATACTTTGAGCGGCCACTTCAGTGATATTCTGGATTGAAGGCGCAAAATCGACCTCCAATTCCACATTGCGCCCGAGACGATCCCGCATCTTCGCGAGAGTTTCGTTCATGCCAAGATAACCTTCGCTTTTCACGATCGCTATTCGGGCCTCTTGATCCCGCAGGTTCAGGGACTTATCACTCGTCACTTCGCCCGTTCCGCCAAACGTCGAAGCGATCTGGCCATAAAGCCATGTCTCGAGCTTCTGCTCCGGAATCATACTGTCAGTAACCATACGCTGGACCTGAATCTGGTAGGCAAGATCGATTAATCCGTCTTCTTGCTCGCGAATCACCGCCTCTTCCTCTGCTTTCATCCCTTCTGCACGAATCTTGATCTGCCTCTTCTCGCTACCACGAACTAACTCGCCAATATGCAGCGTCAATTTCACGGTCCGCGCGGGACTCCAATTCCCCTTGACCGGAATCGCCATCCAGTGGTCCATGACATCCGAGATGTCGCGATCCCGAGAAGCTTCGGTGTCCGGCAAAAATCCGTAGGATGTCAGCACCGCCGGATCCATCACGCGCTTCCTCAAAAGAGATTCGAGCTCCATATTCTCCCGGTCCACTTTCACGGAAAGCACCCACGGTGTTTCCTCAGCAACCGCACGGGGATGCCGCTGCGCGAAGGTCTGAGACTTAGGACGTTCTTTTTGCCACCGTTGCAAAAGATCTAGGGGCATGCCGGCCTGGATAAGTTCAGCTTCGATCGCCGCCAGGTTTTTTCGAAGACTTTCCTGCTTTTCACTGATCTCGTGTTTCTTGACGTCATAGTTTCGCTCATCATTCGGAGAATTAAAGAAAAGCCAGCCATAAAGTTTTTGAAGAGGATTCCTTTTTTCCTTGGACATCGACCCAATCACTTGCTTGTAGTACTCCACGTTGTCCATCAGGGTCTGGAGGTAACTCCCTTCCTGCACGAGCCAGGAATACTCCTCCAGGAGGGTCGAAACGCGCTGCTGTTCACGATCCAGTTCATAACGCCCGAAGGACGCAGCGTTATGGGTTTTCGAACGCTCCATCACAATCGAAAAATCCTTCGCTGTAACATCGCTCCCGGTCAGGACCGCCGCTCCCTTGAAAACAACACCCACATAGGGAACATTTTCCTCTCCCACTTTCAAGGTACGCCCCACAGCATAAGGAATGAATTCCCAGGAAGGCAGCAAGCCCATATTCCCGTTCACGACGTTGAGTCCTGCCGTCACGCCGACGTTGTACCGGGCCATGATCATCGAATTCACAGCGAGACGGTGCCTCCAAGCCTCGGCATGCTTCTCAACCACCATTTTTTGGGCGCTCACATCCGAAATGGTTGCGATCGCTTCCCGGATCCCGCTGAATTCCTTGTGAAGCAACGGCTTCGAACGGCCGTCAAAATATCCGCCTTGAAGATAAACGTTCTCAGCTTCCAGAAAGTTGCGGATGGCCGCGGTCATCTGGCCCACACCTTGGTTGTCCCGGACCCAAACGTCCATCAGATTTTTCTTAGCCTCCCGCAGATACACCAAGACCGCGTACATCTCGTCGCGGGTCGCCTTCAGGTTCTTCCAACTCATTTCCAATTTCTCAAAATCTTTGGGGTCACGCTTGAAATCGGCTTTCATCTTCTGATATTTTTGATCCAATGGTTTGAACGCCGCATCAAGGCCATTTTGGATCTCAAAGACCTGGGTGCCGAGAGCATTGATCGCGTTGCCCATAGCACTGATCGCTTTGCGACCCTCGGAAGTAATGGTTCCACTCTGGCCATAAATGCGATAAGGTTCCAGCAATCCGGCCTTGGGAAGCTCAGGTGTTTTCTCTTTTTCCGAACTAAAAACATCTCTGATCTTCAAAAAGACCGTCGCAGGCCTTTCGATAGATTTCTCTTCGGGCTCTGCAATAGGTAATTCAGCTGCGGCCTTATCCAGAAGGTCAGATATCTTTTCATCTCCGGTCACATTCAGCACTCGCCGCAATTCCAGCACCGCTTCGATGACCGCTTTTTCGGCAAAGGCCACTTGGCTTTCAGCTTGACGAACTCCGATCT
>MHFU01000078.1:330-6867 GCA_001804345.1 Omnitrophica bacterium RIFOXYB12_FULL_50_7 | reverse complement strand
GCACGGCGGCGCACCCCCTCCACAAGCACCATATTGACAAGTTTCACAACCGGCGCCTGGTTGGCCTGCTCCATGAGGTCCGCGACCTGCTGTTGCTGGTCAAAGGTCGCTTCGCTTTCAACCATATTGGCAAGACTTACAAGATCTTCGACCCCCTCATCCGGAACGGGTTCTTCCAAAGCTCCGGCCTCGCCCTGATAAGATTTCTCTATGTATTCCTTGATCTGAGAATATTCCGTCACCGAAGTCCGGATACGTTTCCCGGTGAGAGCCTGAAGTTCATCAAGAACCTTAATATTGGTGGGATTTGCAATCGCGATCGTCAAAGTCTTTTCAAATAAAGATATCGGAAGACACCCATAGGCCTCCGCGATCTTCCGGGGAATGAGTTTCAGAACTTCCTTATCAATGATCAGCATCTTGAGACTGACGATGCGATAGCCATATTCCTCAGAAAGAAGATTCACGAGTTTTTGCTCGTCGCATTTTCCGGTCTGAAGAAGCACGTCCAGGAAATGAGGCTTCGTCAAGTCTTTGGCCTGTTCGAGGAGCACCCGTTGAAGATCCGCAGAATTTACGACCCCCGCCCGAAGAAGAGATTCCTTCAGATCCGGCAGTGAACTTAGCGAAGATTCTGTCATGATCGTCAAGGCGCCTCGTGATAGATAAAAAAGATCGTATTCAGGATCTCGGAGATCTTGGCAAGGAACACTTGGGGAATGCGTCCGGTCATCGAACGGATCTTCTCAACGACCGCATCGTTCATGGGATCCGCCACCGCGACATAAACCTTCTTGGCATCGCAATCGAACGCCACCGCCATGTTCTCATGGCAAAAATTCGCGCTTAGCATACCGGACATGTCGGGATTGATCGCATAGTTCTTGAGCGGAATGTACGGAACTTTGAACTGCTTGCCCAAGGCGCCGATCAACGACTCCTCCTCGACGAACCTCTTATCAATGAGGATCTTTCCGATCAAGCCCCCCTTTTCCTTCTGAAAGGCAAGGGCCTCCTCCAGCTGAGCTTTGGACAAAAGCCCTTCCTCGATTAATATCTCTCCAAGCCTTCTCTTTATTTTTAGATTCATTTCACACCTTGTTCAATTCACCTATCCGTAAGTAACGGCACAAGTTGCAAAGAATTTTGCATTTTTTTCCTGCCACGGAAAAACCGCAGATCGGCCGTTCAGAAAAATCGCTGAAGAGGACAGCTTTCACAACGAGAAACTTTCCGGCAATAATCCTTCCCTACCCGCACGATCTGGGCGTGGAAATCGTTATAAAGATCCCGGCTTTCTGGCAACGCCCGAGTAAAGATCTCTCGCCATCGATCGTAGCCTTCATGGTCCTTGGCCAATCCATGTCTTGAGAAGATCCTTTTGGTATAAGCATCGATCACAAACGATGCCTTATTCAGCGCATAGAGAAGGATGGAATCCGCGGTTTCAGGGCCCACCCCCTTCACGGCGAGGAGTTTTTCACGAAGCTCAGGCATTGTTTTTTGTTTCAGTCTCGAAAGATCGCCTTGACACTCCCGGTCCAGGAAATCTATGAAACATTTAAGCCGGTCCGCTTTGACATTAAAATATCCCGCAGGCCGGATCAGCTGCGAAAGCTTCTTTGCCGGAACTCGGCGCAGGGCCTCAAACGAAAGCTTCTTGGCGTTTTTGAGATTCAAGATAGCTTTCTCGACATTCGTCCAGGCAGTATTCTGCGTGAGGATCGCCCCGATCATAACCTCAAAAGGCGTATCCCCCGGCCACCACTTCTGATGGCCGAAAGTTTTCCGCAGTACCGTGTAAACCCGACGCAGTTGCGAGGCTTTGAGTTTACGCGAAACTTTCGCAGGGGACAGACAAGCACCCAATGCCTGTCCCCTGTGAATGCCTCCGATTTTACAATGATTCCGTTTACGCTTTTTTTGAAAACGGGTAGGTTTTAAGGATCTCATAACGAGCGCCTTCCGGAAGACAGTGACTTTGATAGAGAACGAAATGATCTACGGTTTTTTCCGGGGCCAGAAATTCGGACGCGACTTTCGCCAACCGCGGCCCTAAATCTTTGATTTTCCTTTTAACACGACCGATCGTCGCATGCGGCTGGAACGGCCTCGCCTCGGTTCGAAACCCGAGCGTCCGTACCTCCCCCTGAATAGCCTTCTGCAAAGACAGAAGCCGGCCAGCTGGCTCCTCGACCCCAATCCAAATAATATCCGGTCTCTCAAGACTTGGGAATCCGCCGATCCGACCCAGACTCAGCTTGAGAGGCGAAAAAAGCGACGCAATTTTTTTTGAAGAGAGATGGATCGTTTCGATCTCTTTTATGGGAACGGAACCGAAGAAATGAAGGGTCAGATGAACTTGCCGGGACTCAGCCCATCGAACGCCGGAGATCTCGTAGCGAAGCGGGCGCAGAAGGCTCTCTATTTCTTGATGGAAGATATCATGAAGCGGAATCGCGAGAAATCCCCGCCGCGTCGCGGCCTGTTTTAACGGATCTTCCGCCATAGGTATTCAAGCGCTTTCGTCGCAGCCTTGTCCTGGATCTGATGGCGCTCTCCCCAAAAAATATGCTTCCAGGCCCGGACTGTTCCGTCGGGGGATGCAAGACCGATGTAAACAAGACCCACCGGTTTCTTGGAACTGCCGCCGCCGGGCCCGGCAACCCCCGTAATCCCGATACCGAAACTTGATCCCATCCGGATGCGAACCGATTTCGCGAGCTGGATGGCGACTTGAGCTGAAACCTCCCCGTACTCCTTGATAAGTTTTTCCGGAACACCAAGATCTGTTTTCGCGCTCAAATGATACGTGACCACTCCCCCATGAAAATAAGCACTGGCTCCAGGACAGGCCGTTATGCGTGACGCCAAAAGTCCGCCTGTGCAGCTTTCCGCGATAGCCAGTGTTTGTTTTTTTTTCGTCAGAATATTTCCGATCACAACGGAGAAAGGCGTTTCGTCCCAGCCATAGATCCGATCCTTGAGCCGGGTTGCGATCTTCTTTTTAAGCCGTGCAAGAACATCGGCCCTGTCCGCAAGAATGCGGATCGCGATCTCGCCAGCCGAGGGATAGATCCCGAAATCGAGCTGGTCGTCAAAAAAATCTTTACCGAGTTTTTTCATCACATCCGGCTCCGAGATGCCCGCCATCCTCACGATCAATTTCCGGCCTTTAAAAAGGTCCCCATATTTTTTCTTCAAGAACGGCAGGACCACATCAAAATACATGTTCTGAAGCTCTGAGGGAACTCCAGGAAGTGCGATCACAATCTTGGACCCGGTTTCGATCGAGAATCCGAGGGCGATCCCAAAACGATTGATAAGGGGTTTTGCGTTCTCGGGATAAAATGCTTCGCGCTTCACAAGAGGAGGCACGCGCTTGCCATAGCGCTTATAGACCTTTAGGAGGCGACTGTACTGTTGGGCCGAAAAAACAAGCGGCACCTTAAAATGCGCGGCGATACCTTCGCGGGTCACATCATCGGGCGTCGGCCCAAGTCCCCCCATCATGATGATCAGCTCCACGCGCCGGAGCACCTCCCCAAGCCGGAAACGGATTGCTTCCTGCGAATCCGCGCAAACACCGTGAGAGACAACCTCGAACCCCAGACCGGAGAGCTCACGGCCGAGAAACGCGGCATTTGTGTTAACCACACTCCCGCGCAAAATTTCATTACCGACCGAGAGAATCGCCGCGGTAGGTTTCATTTAAAGATTACGAACAGGATGATCCAGGCGTAGAGCCCGGCACCCAGATCGTCAGCCATGATGCCCCAATATCGCGGGATACGCTCAAGCGACCGCACGGGGAAAGGTTTAAACACGTCAAAAACACGAAAGAGCACAAATCCAAGGATCGCGGAAAACCAGGTCAGAGGGATCATCATGAACGTTACGAAAATGCCGCAGACTTCGTCGATCACGATATATTGCGGATCCGGGTCCGGGTCCGTGATTCGTTCATAAGCTAAAGCGCCCCACACGATCAAAAAAACAAAAACCGCTCCGTAAAGCCCGCCGCTCCACCGGGTCAAGAAAACTAGAAAAACACCGAGCAAACTTCCCCACGTCCCCGGGGCTTTCGGTAATAGCCCCACGCCCACCGCGAGAACAAACTTATTGAACGCATCGGATCCAAAATGGGCCCGTTGGTTCCAGAGAAACAAGCCGCCGGAGACGAGTGTCAATACAAACGTCGTAATCAAAAGAACCGGCAAAAGATAATGGAGAATACCCGTCACCCCATCCAAAGCGGGATAAGGGTTCAGAATCAAATAGGCAAAAGCAACCCATACCGTGACCGTCTGAAAACCGAATTTCAGCTTGCCCATCATCTCCGCGCCCAAGGACTTCCCCCCGAGAAGCCACCCTGTCCGGCAAAATGTCACGAGGATCTCACGAATAAAGATCGGGACCACCCACCAGATGGAATAAAAATGGAGGGCCGCGAAGGCTGCCATCGGCGCCAGGATCAGAATCTTGTCATTGAAGGGATCGACCCATCGTCCGAAAGCCGACTCGAGTTTGTACTGGCGAGCAATCCAGCCGTCGAAATAATCAGTGATCGCACCTACCATAAACAAAACAAAAGCCCAAAGATGCGCCGACGGACTCGGCCGCAGGATCAAGAACGGCAAGGAAATCCCGATCAGGCCCCGCGCGATGCTCAGCACGTTCGGATTCAGGAAAGAATATTTATATTTGGCCCACGAGGTCATAGTCTTGAGTGTCCGTGATCTTGACCGTGTAAAATTTTCCGGCCGTTATTTCCTTTTGCGTTCGAATAAGAACACTTCCATCTACTTCTGGAGCATCCATGAAGGAACGCCCGGTCCACAAACCTGGCTCTTTCTCGTCTTGCATCTCAACCAATACCCGGAGCTCCTTGCCAAGGTAACGACGATTGACTTCCCGCGCGATCTCCTGCTGCAACTGCATGGCCCGGTGATAGCGTTCCTCTTTGATCTTTTCAGGAATCTGATCGGGAAGCTCGGCCGCCAAAGAACCCTCTTCCTGGGAATACCGGAAGATCCCGAGACGCTCGAATTTCATCTCGCACATAAACGCCAAAAGCTCCTCAAAATCCTCGTCCGTTTCTCCCGGAAATCCCACGATAAAACTCGTCCGAATCACCACCTCAGGGATCATGGCCCGCAATTTTTGAATCAGCTCCGTGATCTGCTTTTTGGTGTTCCCTCGCCGCATTGCCCTGAGTATCTTATCACTAATGTGCTGAAGGGGTAAGTCTATGTAGCGACAGATTTTTTTGGACGCGACAATGGCACGGATCATCTCATCCGTCAGAGTCGAGGGATAAGTGTAAAGAAGCCGTATCCATTTGAGGTCCCGGACGGCCCCCAGCGCCTCCAGAAGTTGCGGCAAAAGCGACTTACCGGCGTAATCCCATCCAAATCGCGTGATATCCTGACCAATCACAACGAGCTCCTTGGCGCCCTCGTCAACCAATTGCTTCGCTTCCCGCACAAGATCCGCAATATGACGAGAGCGATAGCGTCCACGCAGTTTCGGGATCACGCAAAAGGAACACACGTGGTCGCATCCTTCAGAGATCTTAAGATAGCGAAAATGTTTGGGCGTCAGGGCAATGCGCGCTTCATCGGCCTCGGCAAGATAACCGGCCTTATGGACACTGACGAATTTCTGTCCGTTCGTAACCTTTTTCAGGACTTCGGCAATCCGCATGTAATCCCCGGAACCGATAAATGCGTCAACTTCGGGGAATTCTTTCTGGAGTTCTTCCGCATATCGCTGGACCAAACATCCCACCACAACCACCCCAAGCAGTTTTTTTTCTTTCTTCAGCTCGAGCAATTTCAGAAGCGCATCAATCGACTCTTCTTTGGCATCCCGGATGAACCCGCAGGTATTAAGCAACACCACATCGCTCTTTTCGATGTCTTGCGTGATCGAATAACGGGCGCCCTGGACCTTCCCCAAAATGACCTCGCTATCCACGAGCGTCTTGGGACAACCGAGCGAAACGATCCCCACACTGATTTTCTTTTCATCCGCCATAACAAACTCCATCGGACAAAAGGGGACAGGCAGTACTGATTCTCCATTAAAAAATTAACGGGTAATCAGTGCAGTCCAAGTCACCATTAAAGAAAATCGAGACTTGAACAGTCACTTAATGCCTGTCCCCTTTTGTCCGCCCTTTGAATCTATTAAAAAAGCAGTACTACTACCGCATGACATTCAAAATTAGGGGTATGCGGCATAGCACTGCGAACCCATAAAATTAATAGTAACGCAGTACTACTTTTACTGTCTGACTTTCATCGAGAAATTCCTTCTCCCTTGGGGAGAAGGTTAGGATGAGGGGTATTTATCCGTCCCCTCACCCTACCCTCTCCCACAGGGAGAGGTGAAAAATCCGTGCGGCTACAAACTCAGACAGTAAAACTACTGTGCCACAATATTTTTTGAAGAAACCGCCGCCTCGGAACGGATCTTCTCGCGTTCCGCTTGGCTCTCAGCTTTCTGCTGTAGGCGGAAAGCCCGATTGGCGGG
>MHFU01000078.1:0-292 GCA_001804345.1 Omnitrophica bacterium RIFOXYB12_FULL_50_7 | reverse complement strand
GTCATTTTGGAATCACTGGAGAGCGTCTCAAAAAAAGCCACATTCTCCCTACGCCGCTGATCTCCATAGGCTGTGTTTTTCTCGTGCTGTTTCTCACGAGCGACGAGGATATCTTTCTTCTGCCTCTCGGTCAGCCTCGTGTTCTGCGCCAATTTCGCCTTCAACTCAGACATTTCTTTGTCATGCATGGCTTGCTGAAAAGCTTTGTTCTCCGCCAGCTGGACCTCGCGATGTTTCTGGATTGCCGCCCGTTTTTCTTCAGGGGTCTTCTCCTTTAAAGTTTGGCGGAATT
>MHFU01000077.1:6609-8093 GCA_001804345.1 Omnitrophica bacterium RIFOXYB12_FULL_50_7 | reverse complement strand
CCAGCCGAACCGGAAAAATCCAAAGGCCCGATCGGTTTCCAGCCGTAATTCCGGGAACCAGAGGGACGGCTACTTTGGGCTCAGCTTACGCCACCTGCCCACCACTGTCTTGCCTATCCCTGCCTTCCGTCAGCCATTTCACGCCCCGGGTGTGTGAACGGTGAGAGGGCGGCCTTATTTCAATAATTGTCGCAGGACGTATTGGAGGATACCTCCATGGCGGTAGTATTCGAGTTCGATCGGAGTATCAATGCGGCAAACTGCTTCAAAAACCCTGGCTTTCCCGACACAGGAAACTTTGACGGTGAGAATCTTGCCGGGCTTCAGCCCCTTGGTGATCCCTTCAATGGCGTAAATCTCTTTGCCTGTTAATTCAAATGAAGCGGCATTCTGGCCCTGGAAGAATTGGAGCGGCAGGATGCCCATCCCGATCAAATTACTGCGGTGGATCCTTTCATAGCTTTCCGCGATCACGGCGCGAACGCCCAAAAGCGCGGGGCCTTTGGCCGCCCAGTCGCGTGAAGATCCGGAACCGTATTCTTTACCTGCGAGAATGATAAGCGGAACCTTTTCTTCCTGATATTTGACGGACGCTTCATAGATCGTAGTCTGCACAGGTTTGTCTTTATCAGAAAAATATTTCGTGAAACCTCCTTCCGCGCCCGGCACGAGGAGATTCTTCAGACGGATATTCGCGAATGTGCCGCGCATCATGACTTCGTGATTGCCGCGCCGCGCACCGTAAGAATTAAAGTTTTTGGGTTCGATCCCCTGTTCGATCAGATATTTTCCGGCAGGGCTCGCCGGCGCGATAGAACCGGCGGGAGAAATATGGTCGGTTGTGATCGAATCGCCAAGCATGGCCAGCACGCGCGCGTTCCTGATATCTTTAAGGTTGGGTGGCTGGGCCGGCATCTTTCTGAAATAAGGCGGAGACTTCACGTAAGCGGACTTTTTGTCCCAGGTAAAGGTGTCACCCGCTGGGGCACCAAGCACGCGCCAGGCCTCGTTCCCCTCAAATACATTGTGGTAGCGCTTCCTGAACATCGCCGGGTCCACGCTCTTCAAGGCTTCCCGGATCTCCGCGGAACTCGGCCAAATATCCCGAAGATAAACGGGCTTACCGTTCTTTCCAAGTCCGAGGGGATCTTTCTCAAAATCGATCATGATGGTTCCCGCGATCGCGTAGGCTACGACAAGCGGCGGAGACGCGAGATAATTGGCACGAACCTGCGAATGCACCCGTCCTTCGAAATTCCGGTTCCCGGAAAGAACCGACGCCACGACCAGCTCTTTTTCCTTGATCGCATTAGCCACGGGTTCCGAGAGCGGCCCCGAATTTCCGATACACGTCATACAACCATAGCCCACCAGATTGAATTTCAACACCTCGAGACAGGAGAGGAGTCCACTCGCCGCGAGATAATCTGTTACGACCTGAGAACCCGGCGCGAGACTCGTCTTCACCCAGGGCTTCACAGTCA
>MHFU01000077.1:0-6576 GCA_001804345.1 Omnitrophica bacterium RIFOXYB12_FULL_50_7 | reverse complement strand
AATTTCACGCGGTCCTGCGGGCGCTTGGGACCGGCGAGACTCGGGACCACGCTCGCAAGGTCCAGCTCCACCGTGTCGGAATAAACGATTTTTTCTTCCCCGCCTTCGCGGAAAAGTCCCTGCGCTTTCAGATAGGTCTCGGCAAGAGCGATCTGATCCTCGCTCCTTCCGGTCAGCCGGAGAAAGCGGAGCGTTTCCTGGTCTACCGGAAAAAATCCAGCCGTCGCGCCATACTCGGGAGCCATGTTCGCAACCACGGCGCGGTCCGCAAGCGACAATTCGTTTACACCCTGTCCAAAAAACTCCACGAATTTTCCGACCACGCCCTTTTTGCGGAGCATTTGCGTTACCGTTAGCACCAGATCCGTGGCCGTCACACCTTCGGACAATTTCCCGGAGAACTTAACTCCTACCACCTCGGGGATCAACATCGAGATCGGCTGGCCGAGCATCGCGGCCTCGGCTTCGATCCCGCCAACGCCCCAGCCGAGCACGCCGAGACCGTTGATCATGGTGGTGTGCGAGTCGGTTCCAACCAGCGTGTCCGGATAAAGGAAGGTCTTGGTCCCTTCTTTTTTGCTGAAGATCACGGGGGAGAGATATTCGAGATTCACCTGATGGATGATACCCGTTGCGGGAGGTACGACGCGAAAATTATGAAAAGCCTGCTGGCCCCATTTGAGGAATTGATAGCGTTCCTGGTTGCGCTCGAATTCCTTGACGATATTTTTTGAGAACGCCTCGGGAGTCCCCGAAAAATCCGTTTGCACAGAGTGGTCGATCACGAGATCCACGGGCTGAAGCGGATTGATCTTCTTGGGATCCCCGCCCATCCTGACCATCGCTTCGCGCATGGCCGCAAGATCCACGACCGCCGGGACGCCCGTAAAATCCTGCAACAGAACACGGGCAGGCGTGAAGGCGACCTCATTGCCGCTTTGGGTCCTGGGATCCCAGTTGGCCAGATTCTCGATGTCTTTTCGCGTCACGTTCTTGCCGTCTTCATTACGAAGCAGGTTCTCCAAAAGCACGCGTATGGAATAAGGCAGGCGCAGGACCTTGGCGACGCCGCACTCCTGGAGCGCGCGCAGGCGGTAGATCGTGTAGTCTTTCCCAGCGATCCTAAGCGTCACCTTACTCCCAAAACTATTCAAAAGGCTCATTAAAATTTAGACTCCTATCGAATCTATTTCAAACAAAGACACATCCACCATGAATCCTGATTGGGATGCTCACTCTTTTTTCTCGGGGAACGGGGAACGCAAAAACACGAACCCCTCGTTTGCCGTTACCCGTTAGCCGTTGCCCGCATCTTTTTAATGATCGCCTGTCCCATTTCGCGCGTGCCGACGGCGGTGGGGTCGTTGCGGTCTTCTTTTAGGTCGTAAGTCACATCTTTGCCTTCGCGGATCACGTCGGCCACGGCTTTTTCCAAACGGTCCGCGGCCTGGGTTTCACCCAGGTGCCGGAGCATCAATGCGCCCGAGAGGATCATCGCGACGGGATTCACTTTATTGAGGCCCTTGTACTTCGGCGCAGAGCCATGAGTCGCCTCAAAAAGAGCCCCGTTCGTTCCGATATTGGCGCCGGGAGCCACGCCCAGCCCGCCGACAAGCCCCGCGCAAAGGTCGGAAAGAATATCACCGTAAAGGTTCGGGAGGACCAGCACGTCGTAGAGCTCGGGCTTTTGCACGAGCTGCATGCACATATTATCCACAATGCGATCCTCGAATTGAATGTCGGGATACTTTTTTGCCACTTCACGCGCAACCTCAAGGAAAAGCCCGTCGGAGAATTTCATGATGTTGGCTTTGTGGACTGCCGTGACTTTTTTTCGTTTGTACTGGCGCGCATAATCAAACGCAAATCTCACGATTCGCTCAGATCCCATGACAGAGATGGGTTTAATGCTCACACCGGAATCGGAGCGAATCTTTCTCTTGGAAAGCCTTTCGATGTTAGCAATCAACTCTAATACCTCCGACGTCCCTTTCTGGAATTCGATGCCGGCATAGAGATCTTCGGTGTTCTCACGCACAATCACAAGATCGATATTTTTGTAACGAGAACGGACGCCCTCGTAAGATTTGCAGGGCCTGAGGCACGCATAAAGATCTAGCTCCTTACGAAGCGCTACATTCACGGAACGGAATCCTGTACCAATGGGGGTTGTAAGCGGGGCCTTGATGGCGACCTTGTTCTTGCGAATAGACTCCAAGACGCGCTCCGGAAGCGGCGTTCCTTCGCTTGCCATCACATCCATCCCTGCGGTCTGAACGTCCCAGTCGAACTTCACTCCCGTAGCCTCAAGACACAATTGGGTTGCTTCCGCCAGTTCGGGCCCGACACCGTCGCCGGGAATAAGTGTTACACGATAGGATTTCATGAAACTCCTCGTTGTTAAGGGTTTTTTTCAATGAGAACATTGCGATCCAAAGCACCTTCGCTTAGAATGCCTCATCCCCGAAGACGGGCTCGTCAAAAGGAAACACATTTTATATGAAGAACACTAAAATTAAAAGAACGCTCTTGGAAGCACTCACCAAGGCTGGAAAGATCATTCGTTCGAACTTCGGCAAAGAACAAACGATCACAAAAAAAGGCGAGTTCAACCTCGTCACCGAGATCGATAAAGCTTCAGAAAAGGCGGCTGTAGAACTTATTCTTAAGCACTTCCCTGACCATTCGATCCTGGCCGAGGAATCCCCGGCTGTCACAGGTTCTAACTCCCGATGGATCATTGACCCTATTGACGGAACAACAAACTTCGCTCATGGATTCCCCATTGTTTCGGTTTCGATAGGATTCGAAAGAGACGGCCAGCTTGAAATGGGTGGCGTTTTTGATCCCTTTCGTAAGGAGCTTTTCTTCGCGGAGCACAGCCGAGGCGCGACCTTGAACGGCAAGCCCATCCATGTTTCAAAGGTGAAAACGCTTTCGGATTCTCTCCTCGCGACCGGCTTCCCCTACGACCGCAACAAGAACCCGGACGATTACCTCGATATGCTCCGCGTCTTCCTGACCAAAATCCAGGGCATACGTCGTGGAGGATCTGCAGCAATCGATCTTTGTTACGTGGCCTGTGGCCGCTTTGACGGTTACTATGAAATGAAGCTTTCGCCGTGGGACAAGGCGGCTGGGATGATAATCGTTAACGAGGCGGGTGGAAAGCTCACTGATTTCTCAGGGACCTCTTTGACTCTTCTAGGATCGCAGAACCTTGCCACAAATGGTTTGATCCACGCGGAAATACTTGTGGCTCTTGAGTCGTTTAAAGGACTAAGATAAGAAGGTCGACGCCCCGCCACGGCTGCCCCCCCCATCCCAAAACTTGCATTAAAGCTTCCAAGAAAAGTTGCCCTCGAAAGAGTTGCGAAAAGAACGAGAAGCGTTGGGTGGATGAACTCTTTGATTGAGCGGGCACGCCCCTGCTCAGAAAGGTGGGCGCTTGTAAGGGATTTACGCCCTCGCGTAAGTGCGCCCCGCCGGGCGCACCAAACAAAAAGCGCCGGATCCGAAGATCCGGCGCTTTTGCAAAACCAATGGAATGCTTATTTCCCGCCGCTAAGATCCACCGGGCTAGGAATCTCAATGTCCGCAGGAATCACAAAGGTGACCAACTGGACGGCACCAAGAACCGTGGTGACAACCGTATCGACCACACCCTGTCCAACACCCTGCCAAACATTTTTCTTGTCAGTGGAATAATCATTGGGCGTGGTGAAAAGCTTTGTCCAACCGAGAACCGTGTTGGTCAAACCAAACCCGAGTTTACCACCGACTTTTTCGCCGTAATTCTTCCCATCAACCCACGGGCTGGCCGCAAAAGCGACCGGCGCGAGAAGCATGGAAAGCACCACTACGAGACTCATGATTTTCTTCATTACATTTCCTCCCTTGGTTTTTAAAGCCCTGCTATGGCGTCATTCACTTATTTTTATTGTGCCACAACTTGAGGCCATCGACAACCTCTAATTTTCCTAGGAGTTATCGTCCTCCCTCGCGGTTCCTTTATCTCTTTTTATCACTTTTTATCCATCTCTTGTCGCCCTGTCCCTGACCCGATATGATACTCCCATGCATAAACTTTCTTCAAGCATCACAAAACTCCGTTCTACACTTCTCCGTTGGTACTCCCGGCACAAAAGAGACCTCCCTTGGCGTCATACTCGCGACCCATACAAGATCTGGGTTTCCGAAATCATGCTCCAGCAGACACAGGTCGCGACAGTCATTCCTTACTATAAGCGCTGGCTCAAAATTTTTCCTTCTCTTTCCGCGCTGGCGCGCGCTCCTTTGTCAAAGGCTTTGGAGCTTTGGGCCGGCTTGGGTTATTACAGACGGGTCCGTATGTTCCATCAAGCGGCAAGCTTCCTCCAAAAAGAGCTTCGGGGAAAGATCCCCGAAACCGCGGAGAAGTTGAGAAAGCTCCCCGGCATTGGCCGCTATACAGCCGGAGCGATCGCCAGCATCGCTTGGGGCGAAAAAACACCGGTCTTGGACGGGAATGTGATCCGCATTCTCACAAGGATCTTCGCCATCGCTCAAAGCGTGGATCGGCCTGCGACCCTGGAAAGACTTTGGTCCATCGCGGCCTCGCTTCTCCCGGACAAAAACCCCGGGGATCTTAATCAAGCGCTTATGGAATTAGGCGCAACCGTCTGCTTTCCACTCAATCCGCAATGCGTCCAGTGTCCTGTAAAAAAAAGTTGCGCGGCCCATCAAAAAGGAAAAGAACTCTTTTATCCCGTCCGGTCTCAAAGAAATCATTACGAAAAACTAAGCATGGCGGCTTTGGTGCTGCGAAACAATAAAAATAAGATCTGGCTTGAAAAACAGTCCGAGCAGGGACGGTGGGGCGGGTTTTGGATGTTCCCGTTTTGGACGCATAAAAAAGAAATGCTGGAGGAGCTGCCATCTTCCTGCTCGCGGCCGGTTCTTTTTTTGATCGTCCCGCACGCTTTTACAAAATACAGAATTACGCTTGAGGTTTTTGAATCGTTGTGTAAAAAGAGGGCGCCTCTGAAGCGGCACTGCGGGAAGTGGTTCTCGCTCGCGGAGCTAAGCCGGACTGCTTTTCCTTCCCCACACAAGAAAATAGCTCAAGCCCTCATCGCTCCGAACGGACCGTTAAATCCTCTTTTCCCCAAAAGAGACTCTGTGGAAAGGAAACCCGGGGCTCGACTCACCTGGAAAACGTTATCGTAGTACTGCGTTGCTATTAATTTTAGGGGTTCGCAGTGCTATACCGCATACCCTAATTTTGAATGCCATGCGGTAGTAGTGATAACCCGTCGTAAGCCCAGGAGCCCTTTATTGGCTCATGCGGTCCGTTAACCAGTTATCCAGGACGTCTTTTTTGAAACGCCACTGTCCGCCGATCTTCGTCGCTGGAACCTCACCCTTCTTCAGCAGGCGGTAGATCGTCACGAGATGGAATCCGAGATATTTCGCCGCTTCCTTGGGCGTCATAATCTGGGTTCGTTCCTTCCTAGGATACTGGTATTCTTGAGTTTGTTCTTTTTCATGTTCCATCCTAGCTCTCCTTGTTTAACATTGCTACTTTTGAGTTCATTATAGCTACATCCTATAATACAATCTATCCTACATACTATAAATTGTCAACAGTTGCTAGTTTTTAGTCTTTTTGCTTGTTTTTGTAACCCCTTGCCTTTATTATATTTACAAAAAATAAAGCCCAAAAATAAAAATATTATTGCTTGTTATTTTTATTTATTGTAATATCTACGCCTGTTTGCTTTTCAGGAAAAGTGTTCTACGCCTGTTAGTCATCTTCAAAAATTTATAAAAAAGGGAGGGCGTTCATGAAGAAAACAAAAATATTGCTGGCTCTTGTGGTTTGCGCTTTTTTGATGGTCCCGATGGGCTTCGCAAAAGATACGTGGGAAATGGCACAATCGGATGTCTACAAAGAAAAGACGGGCGGGATGTTGGGGCGCGGATTAATTAACGCCGCCACCAGCCCTGTGGATATTTTTGTTCAAACGGTGAACAGATCGAAAGAAGGACCGGCTCTCATCGGAACCATGACAGGTATGGCTGGGGGTCTTGCTTGTACCGCGCTTCGTGCCGGCTCAGGTATCGTGGATGTCGCTCTCTTCTGGGTCCCGGGATTCAATGGTTTTCCCGTAGCGCGTTCTTATGACAATTGTTTAGAAGAATCTTCCGAAGTTGCAGAACCCGTCCAAGCGCCGGAGGTCTACCAGCAATCTGCAGCGCCTGTTGTCACCGAAGCCGCACCTCTTGTGACGGTCACAGAAACGCAGCCGACTCCCGTCCGCAAGCACGTGACCAAAAAGCATAACGCTTACGATTACGTGAAGAAATAAAACAGACGTTCGAAACAGGAAATAAAAAAAGCGCCTCGCCGGTTGGTGGGGCGCTTTTTTTATGCGTTGGAGGATTGCATCCTGGGCTATTACAGACCCAGGTCGCGAAGTGTGAAGATCGGCGAGTAGTGGTAACTGGCAAGCGTTTCCGAAGCCCCCTCGTTACGATCCACAAGACAGATCGTTTTAATGACCCTTGCTCCGAGAGCTTCCACTTCCTTGATAG
>MHFU01000076.1 GCA_001804345.1 Omnitrophica bacterium RIFOXYB12_FULL_50_7 | reverse complement strand
TGTTTCCGGCAACGATCGCGGGTTTTTTCCCGAATGCCGGGGCGTTAACTCGGGTCGCCCAAGCGATCAGTTACGGGAGCGGGGGCTATATGGCTTTGGACGCGCTTCTGATCGTGTTTTTTACGTTCTTTTACACGGCGATCACATTCAATCCGATCGAAGTGAGCGACAACCTCCAGAAATACGGAGGCTTCGTGCCGGGGATACGCCCAGGAAAGAACACGGCGGAATATCTGGATGATCTGATGACGAGGATCGCGACGGCGGGTGCTGTGATTCTGGCTTTGATCGCGCTTTTCCCGAAAATTGTTTCTTCGCCCCATGTGTTGAATATCCCGTTTCTGATCGCGAGCTTTTTCGGCGGGACCGGGCTTCTTATTATTGTTGGCGTGGTGCTGGATGTAATGAAATCTGTCGAGTCCCAGCTTGTGATGCGGCACTATGACGGTTTCATCAAACGGGGTCGCTTGAAAGGGCGCCGCTAGCACCGCTTAGCAATCGAATTTATAGGTTAGCGGTGCTAGTACTGCTCAAGTCTTTATTTTTATTTTATGAAAGGCGACTTGGGCTGCCCCAATTTCAGATTCTCTGAAATTGATAAGAATTGGGACTGTTAGCCCGTAAAATTTAATGGAGAACAGTACTTGTGAATTTGATCTTTTTGGGGCCTCCGGGAGCCGGAAAAGGCACCCATGCAAAAATGCTCTCTGAAAAATACGAGTTTACGCAGCTTGCGGCCGGAGATATTCTTCGTCGGAATATCAAAGAAGGAACAAAACTTGGGGCACTTGCGAAGGATGTGATCGCGCGCGGGGAACTTGTTTCGGATGATCTTGTCAATGACATGATGTTCGAAGAAATCAAAGTCCTGAAGATCGCGAAAGGTTTTATTTTTGACGGGTACCCGAGAACGATCGGGCAGGCCGAAGCCCTGGAGAAATTCCTCGCGAAGGAAAATATTCCGCTCGCAGCTGTCGTGAATTTTGACGCGTCGGAGGCGGTGCTGGTGGACCGGCTTGGCGGACGCAGGCTTTGCGCGGTGACGGGTAAGATCTATCACGTGCGCAATATGCCGCCCAAGAAAGAAGGTATTTGTGATTGTCACGGACAACCGCTTGTGATCCGTAAGGATGATGAGCCCGCGACAATTCTAAACCGGCTCAAGGTTTATCACGAGTCTACGAAGCCCTTGATTGAGTTTTATCGAAAGAAGGGACTGTTGCATGATGTTCCGGCGGACGGCGATGCCGCGTCGGTCCAGAAAGTCCTGGAAAAGCTCTTTGAAAAGATCCGTTGACGTCGCATGATCGAGCTGAAATCGAAACGCGAAATTCAGCTGATCCTGGAAGCCGGGACGATCCTGAAAAAGGTGTTCTTGGCCGTAAGGCCCATGGTGCTTGAGGGTGTTACAACCGAGGCGTTGGACCTGGCGGCGGAAAAAGTGATCCTTGAGAATGGCGGAGAACCGGCGTTCAAAGGTTATCGCGGATTTCCGAAAGCGTCTTGTATTTCCATTAATGAGGCCGTTGTGCACGGGATCCCGGATGCGCGGCGTTTGAAAGATGGAGATATCGTCAGTTTTGATATTGGGGTTAAATGGAACGGGTTTTACGCGGATGCGGCGAGAACCTGGCAGGTCGGGGCGAGCGATCCGAAAAAGCAGGCGTTGATCAACGCCGCGAAGGATTCCATGGATACAGCTCTTGCGGCATTTCAACCGGATTGGCGGATTGGGGATATTTCAGAAACGATCCAGCGATATGTTGAAGCGCGAGGGTTCCAATTGGTTCGTGATTATGCGGGACACGGGATCGGCCGGCAGCTTCACGAGGACCCGCAGGTTCCGAATTATGGGAAATTCGGGCGAGGGGCCAGGATTGAACCGGGGTTGGTGATCGCGATCGAGCCGATGGTGACGGAAGGGCATTATGCCGTGGAGACGCTTGAGGACGGCTGGACGGTGGTCACGAAAGATCGCAAGAATGCCAGTCATTATGAAGATACGATAGCTTTTACAGAAAATGGATTTATAAATTTAACAGGTGCTGTGCCAGATTAATTTTAAGGGTTCACAGTACCTGTGCTGTGAACCCCTAGAATTAAATAGACGCGGCGCAGGTGATGAGGTTCTCCGAATAATGCCGAAAGAAGATGCAATTGAAGTAGAAGGGACGGTGGTCGAACCTTTGCCCAACGCGATGTTTCGCGTCGAGCTTGAGAACGGGCATAAGGTGCTGGCGCATATCTCTGGCAAGATGAGGATGCATTACATCCGTATCCTTCCGGGAGACAAAGTGAAGATGGAGCTTTCTCCGTATGATCTGACGCGAGGAAGAATTACTTTTCGAGTCAAATGAGTTCTCTGAGGTGAGAAAATGAAAGTTCGAAGTTCAGTCCGAAGAATCTGTGAGAATTGCAAGATCGTGCGTCGCAAAGGCTACGTGTATGTGATCTGCAGTAACCCGAAACACAAGCAGCGACAAGGTTAATTGATTTTTTAAGAAAGGATTCAGAGTATGCCGCGTATTATTGGGGTGGATATCCCGAGAGATAAGAGAGTGGATGTGGCGTTGACCTATTTGTATGGGGTCGGAAAAACGCTTTCAAAGAAGATTTTGTTGGAAGCCAAAGTCGACCTGGCGAAGCGTGCCAAGGATCTTACCGAGGCGGAAGTTTCCTTGATCACGGCGATCGTTCAGAAGACCACGAAAGTGGAAGGGGATCTTCGCCGTGAGATCCAGATGAACATCAAGCGTCTGATGGATATCCGCTGCTATCGCGGGTCAAGGCATTTGAAGGGTCTGCCCTGCCGCGGTCAGAGAACGCATACGAACGCGCGTACCCGTAAAGGCAAACGTAAAACCGTGGGGGGGCTCGCTAAAGGGGCGCCCGCGCCTAAATAATCTGAGCATACCACCGAGATAAAGGGATTCTATGGCTAAAAAGAAGATCAAACACATCATCCGCGGCGTCGCGCACATCGCGGCGAGTTTCAATAACACGATCATCACAATCACAGATGCCGGCGGCAACTGCGTGTGCTGGGAATCCTCCGGTTCTGCCGGATTCAAGGGTTCGAAGAAATCCACGCCTTTCGCCGCGCAGATGGCTTCCGAGAAGGCCGCCAAGAAGGCCATGGAATTCGGGATGAAAGAGATTGAAGTTTATATTAAGGGGCCCGGCGCGGGTCGGGAATCCGCCATTCGCGCGCTCCAGGCCGCGGGGCTTGTGATCAGCGCGATCCATGATATTACGCCGGTGCCGCATAATGGTTGCCGTCCGCCGAAGAAGAGGAGAGTTTAATTTATGGGAAGATATCGCGGTCCAGTGATCCGGTTGCACCGTCGCGAGGGCGTGAACCTTGGTCTCAAAGGTCGCCGCACGACGGACGAGAAGCATGATAAGCGTTTGTCGAAACCCCCCGGACAGCATGGGCTCTCCCGCCAGAAGATCTCGGACTATGGCGTGCAGCTTCGTGAAAAACAGAAAATGAAGAGAATCTACGGCGTGACCGAACGTCAGTTCCGTGTGTTTTTCGCGCGCGCAGTCCAGATGAAAGGTGTGACCGGAGAAATGTTGATCCAGCTTCACGAAAGGCGTTTGGACAACGTGGTGTTTCGCCTTCTTTTCTCCGGTTCCCGCAGGGAAGCGCGTCAAATGGTCGGGCACGGGCATATCACCGTGAATGGCAAGAAGGTCGACATTCCGTCCTTTACTTGCAAGGTGGGGGACAAGATCAGCGTGAAGCAAAAAGAGCCGCAGATCAAAAGACTGCAAGCGAGTTTCGAGAAGTGGAAGGATCTGAGTGCTCCGGAATGGCTCGCGCTTGACCGCGAAAAATTGATCGGAGAGATCAAGAGGCTTCCTACGAAGGCGGATGCAGGACTTCCCGTCGAAGAAGCGCTTATCGTTGAATTGTATTCGAAGTAGAGATCGGGTCATTTTCTTCAAAAGTTTTTTATCTTGGTTCGCATAAGGAGGAAACACAATGGGTATTCGCTGGAAAACGTTTGAAATGCCGAAGCGCCTCGAAGTGGAACAAGGATCACTAACGCCCAATTATGGCAAGTTCATTGCCGAGCCGTTCGAGCGGGGCTATGGGACCACGATCGGAAATGCGCTCAGGCGCGTGCTGATTTCTTCGATCGATGGTGCCGCGGTAACCAGTATCAAGATCGACGGGATGTTGCATGAATTTTCTGCGGTCGAAGGTGTGGTTGAGGACGGCGCTCAGATTGTGATGAACGTCAAAAAGCTCGTGCTTCGTTATCATGGCAAGGGCCCGAAGAAGATCTATATCGACACCAAGAAACAAGGTCCGGTCAAGGCGGGTGATATCCAGGCAGATGAGACGGTCGAGATCGTCAATCCGGAACTCGTGCTCTGTACTCTGAGCAAGTCTCATGCGTTCAAGATGGAGATGGAAGTGGGTCGCGGCCGTGGGTATGTCCCTGCCGATAAGAACAAGCAGGAAGATGCCTCCATCGGCGTGGTGACCGTCGATTCGGTTTTCTCGCCCGTGACTAAGGTGAATTTCTATGTGGAAGACACCCGAGTTGGGCAGGCCACTGATTATGACCGTTTGGTTCTGGAAGTCTGGACGAACGGCGCGATGGGGCCGGAAGAGGCGCTTCTTTACGCGTCGAACATCCTTCAACGGCATCTCGATGTCTTCGTCAACTACGGCGAATTGCCGGAAGAAGAGGAAGAAGAAGAGGTTGAGGATAAAGAATTTTTGAATATGACCCACAAACCGATTAGCGAGTTGGAACTTTCTGTTCGCAGCGCTAATTGTCTCGAGGCCGCCGAGATCAAAACGATCGGCGATCTTATTCAAAAGACGGAAGCGCAAATGCTCAAATACAAAAACTTCGGGAAAAAGTCCTTGAACGAGATTAACGCGATCTTGGTCGCAATGAATCTTCATCTCGGAATGAACATCGAGGATTCTTTGCCGAACAAGGGCGTAGCTTCGGCTACGGCCCCGACAGAATCATAAGGATCTAACATGCGCCATCAACGCCGCAGAAGAATGTTAGGGGTTGTTACCGCCCACCGCACGGCGAAGCTCAGGAATCTCGTGCGGGCGCTCGTCTTGAAAAAACGCATCGAGACGACGCATGCCAAAGCTAAAGAGGCCAGCGCGTTCGCGGATAAGATGGTCACGATTGCGAAGCGCGAGGGGCTTCACGCCCGCCGTCTTTTGATCACCAAAGTCCGGGATCCGGAGATCGCGCGCATTTTGATTACCCAGATTGCACCGCTTTTCAAGGGGCGCGAGGGCGGCTATACTCGTGTGCTTCGACTAGGGTACCGCGCAGGGGATGGCGCTCAAATGGCTCTTTTGGAATGGACCGCGGTATTTGAGGCCCCTGCCAAAAAGGCCAAGAAAAAGAAAGCAGAGAAATCCGTCGGAAAGGTTTCTGAAAAAACGTCAGCGAAAGAATCCCCAAAAGCTGAGGACGCGAAAAAAGAGTCTGAGACGTCGAAGCAAGCCGAGAAGAAGGATCCGGAAAAGAAGGGCGGGTTTCTTGGGAAACTCCGGAAATTCTTCAAAGGCGATGAGTACTAGGAGTCCTGGAAATGGAGCTTTCCAAAAAAGTTCTCGCAGTAAAACCTTCGGTAACTCTCGAGATAGCCGCCAAAGCGAAGGCTATGAAGGCGCAGGGGATCGACGTGATTTCCCTGAGTGCCGGCGAGCCAGACTTTGACACCCCCGATTTCATCAAAGAAGCCGCCATCGAATCCCTCAGGAAAGGGAATACCAAATACACCCCTGTCCCCGGAACTATCGAACTTCGTCAGGCTATCTGCCGCAAGCTGAAGCGCGATCAGGGGCTTGATTTTACTCCCGAGCAGATCGTGGTCGGTTGCGGTGCCAAGCACGTAATCTTTAATGTGCTTTTCGCGCTCCTGAACCCCGGCGACGAAGTGCTCATTCCTGTGCCTTACTGGTTGAGTTATCCCGAAATGGTGACCGTGCTCGGTGGTACGAATGTTTTTCTGCCGTCGACAAATTTCAAGATCACGCCTGACATCCTCGAAAAGGCGCTCACACCGCGTTCCAAGATCCTCATCCTTAATTCGCCGTCGAATCCTACGGGAGCTGTTTATTCTAAAGAAGAGCTTTTGGCGCTTTGCACGGCGCTCAAGAAATTCCAGAACGTGACCGTGTTAAGCGATGAGATCTATGAAAAACTTATTTTCGACGGCAAAAAGCATATTTCGATTGCAACCTTGGATCCCGAGATCGCCAAGCGTACGGTGATCGTGAACGGTCACAGCAAGGCCTACGCCATGACCGGTTGGCGTTTGGGGTATGCCGCTTTCCCGGAAAAGACTCTTGCCAAGGCGGTGGAGAGTATCCAGAGCCATTCGACATCGAATCCGGTTTCTTTTACGCAACCCGGCGGGGTGGTTGCCCTGGATCAGGGGGATGCGGAAGCCCAGAAGATGTGTGCAGTGTTCCAGAAACGCCGTGATCT
>MHFU01000075.1 GCA_001804345.1 Omnitrophica bacterium RIFOXYB12_FULL_50_7 | reverse complement strand
ATGCTCAACAAGTCCAAAGGTCCGGCGGTGTGGGCGCCGCGCGCGCAGGCGGACAAAAAACAGTACGAGCTTTATATGAAGCGCGTTCTCGAGTCGGAGAAAAATATCACACTCCGGCAAGGGCAGGTTACGGAGCTTCTCGTAAAAGACGGCGCTTGTTACGGCGTTCGCACGAAAGAAGGAGAAGCTTTTTTAGGCGAGCACGTGATCTTGACCACTGGTACTTTTTTACAGGGGCTGATCCACGTGGGCGAAGAAAAAATTCCGGGTGGACGACGCGGTGAGTTGCCCGCCGTCGGGCTCTCCGCCTCGCTTCGGAGCCACGGGATCGAACTCGTTCGTTTCAAAACAGGAACTCCGCCCCGCCTCCACCAGAAAAGCATTCGTTGGGAACTCCTGGAAGAACAACAGGGCGATGAGCCGCCACACCCTTTTTCGTATCGGACAAAAAAGCTTATTGTCGAGCAACTTCCCTGCTATTTGACGCACACCAACGAAAAAGTGCACGACAACATCCGTAAAAATTTAAGCCGTTCCCCTCTCTATTCTGGACAGATCGCGGGAGTCGGTCCAAGGTATTGTCCTTCCGTGGAAGATAAGGTCGTGAAATTCCCGGACAAAAAAAGCCATCAGATCTATTTAGAGCCGGAGGGGCGCAACACGCCTGAGATTTACATGAATGGTTTTTCGACGTCGCTTCCCAAGGATGTCCAGGAGGCGGCTCTTCATCAGATCCGAGGGCTTGAGGACGCCGAGATCCTGAGGTTTGGCTATGCGATCGAGTATGACGCGGCGCCGCCCACGCAACTGAAACATTCGCTCGAGACCAAAAAGATACGAAACTTGTTTTTTGCGGGCCAGATTAATTGTACGTCCGGCTACGAAGAAGCTGCGGCCCAGGGGCTCATGGCGGGCCTCAACGTTATTCGAAAACTTTGTGGCGGAGGCGAATTTGTTCTCGATCGGACCGAGGCATATATCGCAGTGATGATCGATGATCTCGTGACCTGCGGTACGAACGAACCCTATCGGATGTTCACGTCGCGCGCAGAATTCCGGCTGCTGCTTCGCCAGGACAACGCGGACGAGAGGCTCCTGTTCTACGGACATCAGTTCAATCTTATCTCCGAAGAAAACTTCGCGGAGTTTAACGCGCGCATGGACCGGATGCGGCGCGACATGCAAGAACTTAAAATAAAAAGGACTGGTGGTGAAACGCTGTACCAATATTTAAAGCGTCCAGGAGCAAGCTATAACCAACTCATATCAAAAGGGTTACACGCGGGCTCCCTTTCGGATTGTGAGATTCATAGTGTTGAGACCGAAATAAAGTACGAAGGATATATCGCCCAGCAGAGACGCGAAGTTCAAAAATTTTCAAAGCTCGAAAAAAGAAAGATACCTACGAATCTTAATTATGACGAAGTGCCGGGGATTGGCCGTGAAGCAAAAGAAAAACTAAAAAAAATTCAACCTGAGTCGATCGGGCACGCGGCGCGTATTTCCGGAATCTCCTCATGCGACCTTTCCATTCTCGCCGTTTTTATCGAAAAGAAGGCCCAGGACGCCCTCAAGAAATAGAGGGTTTCTCCAAACGCAACTCGCGCAGCGTTTTTATGGAAAGCGCGCCCACCAACAGCAAATCACCACATAACAAACACCCCTCGCTTAGATCCGCAAGGAAAGCTTTAAACGGAGACCAACGGCTTTCCAAGTCTTTGGATTGAATCCAGCCACAGGCAACGGATGCGAAGGTGTGACAAAAGACGGCTATAAGCAACTCTCATAAAGATCTAGAGTATGTCCTTTGAGAAAACAAACATTGATTGTTTCACGTGAAACATTCTCTTGAAAACCGAGAAATAAAAGCAAAGACAGATCAGGCCGCGCCAGCTAATTCGCCGACAAAGTTTTAGCTCTTTTAGCTTCAAAGACGCAGCCAAAATTTTTTAAAACATAGGGTGCGTTGCTCCAGCTTCTCTGGGAGACACGTCCCTTCTTTGCCACACGTAGGTCACATTTAAATGTGACCTACGGTGAGACGCAATCGGAACAATGCATGTAAGGCAAGCTATTTTTTAACAAAAACAGACAAGGCGATTCCTTAAGCGGATTTGTTTGTATAGCCCCACAAATAAACAAACCATAAAATTAATTTGCCATGAATGTAATTTTGTGTAAAATATCTCCAGGAATTGACGATACATTACAAAGATAGGGATTTTTGATTTAAACAAGCGTTGTCGAAAAGAACGTTTCACGTGAAACAATCGGAGGGTCTATGGGGAGAACATTTTCGTTTTTTAATCAAAAAGGAGGTGTTGGAAAAACAACCTCCGTAATAAATGTAGCCACAGTTATAGCAGGACTCGGAAAGAAAGTTTTGTTAATAGATCTCGATTCGCAAGGTAATGCTACGAGCGGAGTTGGGATTGAGAAAAATGAAAATGAATCCACAGCTTATCAACTTCTTGTGGAAAACACGGATCCAAAAGCAAGTATCAAAAAAACAGCCATTGAGAATCTTTGGATCATACCCTCTAATGCGCATCTTGCAGGCGCCGAGATGCATTTGATCAATCAGGAAAAAAGAGAGTTTATTCTTAAGGAGCAACTAAAAAAAGTTTCAAACGATTATGATTATATCTTTCTTGACTGTCCGCCGTCGCTTGGTCTTATAAGCATAAATGCTTTAACATCAAGTGGTTACATAATCATACCACTGCAATGCGAATATTACGCGCTCGAAGGTCTCGGGCAGCTCCTTAACACCTATCAGCTTGTCAAAAAAAATCTAAGTCAAGATCTCGAGCTTGGTGGTGTCATTCTGACTATGGCGGATGTCCGGACCAACCTGACGCAACAAGTGATTGAAGAGGTGCGAAATTATTTTAAAGAAAAGGCCTTTCAAAGCGTGATCCCAAGATCTGTAAAACTTTCTGAAGCGCCGAGCTTTGGGAAACCTGCCGTTATTTATGATCCGCATAACCGTGGATCGGTGGCTTATATGGAACTTGGCAAAGAATTTTTGGTGCGTTTTGGTTCAGACGAAGACCGCCGCATTTTTTCCGCGACCGAGAAGACCGTGGCCCCGGAGGTTATTCAGGGAGCTCAATCCGCTGAAGCAACGCCTGCAGCGGAACCTGCGCAAACAACCCAAGCCAACTCGTAAATACGATTAACCATTTTAACAAAGGAGTTTCACAAATGAAAAAAGCTCTTGGCAAAGGATTAAGCGCACTGATTCCTGACAGTTACAAAGAGCACATGGCGGCGGAAGAAAAAGAAATCTCCACAACGACAGTCACCATTACCACGGAACCCAAGGTCGCCAGCGAAGCGACCGTTCTTCCGGCGAAAGACGCGGCATTTCAGCTGATACCAGTATCTCTGATCGCGCCAAACGCCGACCAGCCGCGAAAAACTTTCAACACGGAAACTATCGAAGAGCTTGCCAACTCTATTCGAGAAAAGGGTGTGTTGCAGCCAATCATTGTTAAAAAAACGAGCGAGGAAAAATTCGAGATCATTTGCGGAGAAAGGCGGTTTCGCGCAGCGGCACTTTGCGGTCTGACCGAAGTGCCCGCCATCATTAAAGATATCGCAGGCGAAGATTTTCTTGAATGGGCGCTGATCGAGAACATCCAGCGAGAAGATTTGAATCCGATCGAGGAGGCGGAAGCGTATCAGCGCCTCGTGGAAGAGCGAATGATCTCCCAGGAAGAGGTCGCGAAACGAGTGGGGAAGAATCGCGTGACGGTCACGAATACGCTCAGGCTCCTACGTCTTCCCCTGGAAGTGAAACAATATTTGGCGGACGGCAGGCTTTCGGCGGGACACGCGCGTGCGCTTCTTGGTCTTCTGTCCCCGGAGCATCAGAGGCAAATGGCCAAACGGATCGTCGAGGAAAATTTGTCAGTGCGTCAGGTCGAAGCCATTGTTAATCGAAGCAACGCGCACAAGCGAAAAGCGAAATCTGCCCGGCATCTTAGCGCCGAGATCGTGGACCTCGAAACGCGTCTGACCCATTTTCTCGGAACGCAGGCGAAGATCTATCCGCGCAAAAACCAGAAGGAAGGACGTGTTGAGATCCAGTATTTTTCCCTGGACGACCTCGACCGCGTTCTCCAAAAGATCGGTCTGCCGCGGGGCTGATCCAGCGTCCTCCATAAAAAAGGTCCTGCGAATAACAGAAAAGAGCCTTCATCTGGCACAAACTGTTGTTGGATCTCTGCCTGACAAAGGAAGGGCGTCCTTTTCACCCTTGTAAGAAATAAAATTCAAGAAAAGGATAACCGCCGTGCTATAATTCCCGTGCTTTGTCGCATTCGCATATTGTTCTTGCGACTTAAGGAAATCTATTTTCCGCGAAGCCGATGGAAGCCTTTTTAAGCGAAGGGAATTTCGCATGTCAAAAAGTTTTTGGGCGAAGGGTTTTTCCACTCTTTTAACAATCTTTGTTTTGGCTGGTTGCGGCTCTTCGGTTGAGACGGGGAGTCAGGGAGCCACTGAAGTGAAGGTGAGCTTCTGGGGAACACCTGAAGAGATCGGCATCATTACCGAATCTCTCGCGCCCTGGCAAGCAAAGCATCCTGAGATCAAGCTCATTTTCGAGCACACACCCTACAATGGCTACATCAGCAAGATCCTCACACGGATTGCAGGCGGCGCGGCCCCCGACATCATCGCTACCGAGGTCGACTATTTCGTGACGTTCGCGACCAAGGGCGTTCTGGAAGACCTGACGCCGTACGAGATCGCGGATCCAAAAGGCCTTGATAAAAGCGAATTTTTCCCGCAGATCATCGATCGTTTCACTTATCAGGGAAAGCTTCTGGCAGTACCGCGCGACATCGCTCCGTTTGCCTGCGTGTTCTACAACAAAAAGGTTTTTGATGAGGCCAGGATCCCCTACCCGACCGATGACTGGAACTGGAGCGACATGTTGCGTCTCGCGCGGGAACTTACCAAGAAAGATAATTCCGGACGTGTCACGCAGTACGGTTTTTACACGTGGGCTTGGCAAAACTTCATTTACGGGAACGGCGGCGGTTTTGTGGATAATGTAAAAAAGCCTACGAAGACCCGGCTAGACGACGATCGCTCTGTGATGGGCATCCAGTTCTACTCGGATCTGAGTAATCTTTATGAAGCCATGCCGACGCCCACGGCCTTCACAAATTTCGGGATGGGTGCGGATCGGATGTTTGCCAATGGACGCATCGCGATGTTCCTTTCCGGTATTTGGGAAGCCCCTCAATTTCGCAATTACAATTTTGAATGGGATGTGGTGATGTTCCCCAAGAACGACAAGGGCGTTCGCGCGTTCGGGACTGGGGGAACGGGATATGCAATCCTGAAATCCTCCAAACACAAAAAAGCGGCATGGGAAGTGATCAAGGCGCTAACGGGACCCGAGGGACAGAGACAATTTGCCGAGCGCGGCCTCGCTCAGCCTGCCCGCATCTCTGTAGCGAAAAGCGATGCGTTTGCCGGGAATGCGGCCGCTCCCGCTAACAAGAAGATGCTAAACGAAGCCGTTCAGTACGCGGTCTTTAGTCCCTTTCATCCCAAGTGGCGTGAAATAGAGGAGAAATATATCCGCCCAAAGCTGGATCTCATTTTTATTGGGAAGAAAACGGCCGCGGAAGCCGCCAGAGAACTGGTCCCCGAGGTTAACGCTCAGCTGCGGCAATCCGAATAAACAAGATTATTGGAAAGAAAAGCCAAGGAGTTTTTGTCGCCATGCCCAGAAAGTCAAAGGAAAGAAAAAAAGCGGAAGCAAAAATGCTCTTGAAGGAAGACGGAGTCGAGAAGAAATTCGCCTCGAAATACGGCTACTTCACGGCCGACGGACGCGAGTTTGTTATTACGCGCCCCGATACGCCGCGTCCGTGGGTGAACGTGATCTCCAACGGCGACTACGGCATTATCGAAACGCAGACCGGTTCCGGCTTTTCATGGCGCGACAATTCGAACCTCTCACGCGTCACGCGGTGGGACCAAGATCTGATCCGCGACAACTGGGGCAAGTACATTTATGTGCGCGACCGGGATAACGGGGACTATTGGTCCGGGACCTGGAAGCCGTGCATGCCGAAGTATGACTTTTTTGAAGTGAGGCATGGACAAGGGTACTCGGTCCTGACAAGCAAGCTTCACGGGATCCGATTTGAGAAAACGATCTTTGTGGATGTGGAAGATCCCGTCGAGGTCTGGAAGGTCGTTCTCACGAATCAATCCGGAAAAAAACGGCGCCTGAGTCTTTTCACCTATTTTGACTGGTGTCTCGGAAACTGGTCGGACACGCATCGCGAATTTCACAAAACGTTCATCGAGACCTGGATCGACAAAAAGAACGGCTGCGTGCATGGCGTTAAGCGCGCGCCGCTCGTGCCGGGGTTTATTTCCACCGGGATGACCGAAAAGCCGCTCCAGGGGTTCCACGCGGCTTACCCAAAGCCTGTGGCGTATGATGGCGACAAGGAATCTTTCTTGGGGCGTTACGGCGAGATTCACGCACCGGCGGCGGTAGTGGAGGGAAAATGCCGCAATTCGGAAGGAAAATGGGGGGATGCGTCCGCGAGTCT
>MHFU01000074.1 GCA_001804345.1 Omnitrophica bacterium RIFOXYB12_FULL_50_7 | reverse complement strand
ACCTCTCCTCGTCACCATGCCCGCTTCGCCTCGCGAGCGTCGTCCGGCATGCGGCTTTCGCTTTTCTCATGCAGCTACGGTCATGCACCCCAAAAATCCAAGGGGAACTCCCATCCTAAAACAAAACAGCACCTCAGTAGACCTTTTTATTCTCCTTCTGATCCCACTCCACAAGAAGCGCCAGACATTCTTTTTTCATAAAACCCGCCTTGAGGGAAACGGGGCTTTTGCCCTCGCGTTTCATTTTCCGGCTCGAGATCGACAGTTCATGAAAACCTCTCTTTTGGACATCCGCAATGTTCGTCCCGAAGATCACTTTCCCGATCTGGGCCCAATGGATCGCGGAAAAGCACATGGGGCACGGCTCCGTAGTGGAATAGATCACGCAATCCGAAAGATCAAAACGTTTAAGTTTCCGGGACGCGAGACGGATGGCATTCACTTCCGCGTGGCAAGTAGCATCGCGCTTTTGAAGAACTTTATTATGCGCTACCGCGATCACTCGCCCGCCGCACACGATTACCGCACCAAAAGGTCCGCCCGCGGACTTTTTTATTCCCTTTCGTGCGGACTGGATGGCGAGCGCCATCCATTTTTCGTCGGGTTGAGAGAAAGGGACAGTCCCTTTAAGAACTCTAGAGGGACTGTCCCTTTTTTGACTTAGCATCCGTCCACCTTTCGAAGGACTCCAAGAACGGCGTCGTGCAAAAAACCGTTCGTGGCCACAAGTCCTGGATTCCTCGCGAGCATGAGCCCTGCGCCAAAATCAAGTTCCCTGCCTTCGAGGTCCGTCACACGCCCACCCGCCTCCTCGATCGCCAAAGCTCCGGCCGCAACATCCCATATTTTATCCCGATAGCCAGGATCTTTCCGCGGCAGCGTCCTGAAAAAGATCTCCGAGTCGCCGGAAGCGATCACCGCGTGTTTTGCCATACTATCCATGAAGATCGGTTCCTCCCGGATTCCAAGCACCTCACGAATACGCCGGTTCTTTTCCACATCCCTATGTTCCGGATCAAAAGAATCCAGAATGCGGGCTTGGTGAATCTCCCGACGCTTGGAAACTTCCAGACGAACCCACTTTGAGAATTCCTTCAGCCAGCCAAGCGGCGCCGCCCAGCACCCGCGCCCGCGCATCGCAAAAATCCCGACACCTTTCCCCAAAGCTTTGTGTTCTTGAAGTTCCAGTTCCGGGCATCCGATCGCGGCCAATTCCACTTTTCCGTTCTGGATGAACGCGAGCGCAGTCACATACTGGCCGCCACGCAAAAAGCCTTTGGTCCCGTCAATCGGATCCAGCGTCCAAAAAGATCCTGCTGATTCGCCTTGGCCGCGATCGATCCATTGATGAATCTTATCGGAATTCGCGTGCGGGAAAAAGGCATGAAGATAAGCAATGATCTTCTCAAGGTCCTCTGCACCTTCCGGAGTCTTCAGATGATCCGTATCTTCTTCAGCGACAAGCACTGCCTCGGGAAGATACTTTTCAAGTAAAGCACCGGCGAGAGCCTGAATGCTCATGTCGGCAAGTGTGACGGGGGAATGGTCCCGTTTAATTATGGAACGAATGGGAGTCTCCGCGCGAATGCGACGCGCCAATTCCGAACCGCCCTGGATCAACTCAAGCGCGAATTGGACCTCAGGACCCTTGAAGTCACTTTCCAATTTCGAAAAATCCTTTAACCCGTTGGAGAAGTGTTTCACCACTGATCGGCTTGGAAATGAACGGATGTCCCCCAATCACGGAATTCCTGAGAACTTCTTTTTGGGAGACAAGCGACGTCATGAAAACGATCTGCGTAAGCGCAAGCGACTGATCGTTCTCGATCCGGTTCGCAATGTCCGTCCCATCCGCGCCGGGCATCATGATATCGAGAAGCACCAGCTCGGGTCGCGTATCCTGAATGATCTTGAATGCCTCACTCCCGCGATTACAAACATTCACCGCATAAAGCCCGGTTTTTTCGAGTATCATCTTCACCATCTGACTGGCATCCACATCATCATCCACAACCAGAATCGATCTTTTATGTCCCATACACAACCTCCTTTTAAAAATTCATTGCCGTGGGGCATTCTAACACACCTCCCCGTCGCACCCCAAACATGCAAAAAGGGACACCCGTTATTTGATATCAGTCGTAAGCATGGTGACCACGCCGACGAACGGCGAGTAAGAGAACCCGCCTGTGGATATCATCAATGTCATAGAGAATACGCCAGTCCCCCTCCCGGATCCTATACTGGGCCAGATACCGAAAAACGACCAGCTCCCCCTTGAGGAACTTGAAGTTCTTGCCCGGCGGCCGCGGATCATGGGCCAGTTTATCGAACCACTCCAGAATCCGTTCGCGCTCTTTGGGAACCGCCTTGGAAAGAACCTTGAAGAATTCTTTTTCGACCCGTTCGCTCGGAAAACCAACTTCATAAAGCAAACCACTCATGACCGTTTGAGAGACTTCTTAAGACGGCTCGCCGGAACCCACCCGCCCACGCGGTACTCCTCACGCCCTTGGGCAACCTCCCGGATCATATTCCGGTCCTTGAACTCTTCAAGCATTTCCAGAAGCTCGAGCAAAACCGGATAAGAAAGCACGGCCCGGACCGGTTTCCCATGATCGGTCACAAAGTAAGTCCGCGAACTTTTAAGAACTTGGGCAAGATTCTCCCGGAACTCCCGCACTCCGATGTGCTGTCCTTCTTTTACAAATCCAACGATGCTCATAATTCATTCCTTTCATTTCTTTTTGTGTACACAGATGATAACATGCTTTAAGCCCTAAAACAAGCCCCACCCTGATTCTAGAACGGTTCTGAACTGGGTCAAAATAGCCTACCCTCAACCAAAAACTTGACGGAAAGGAATCGGACAGGCATTATGCACCTGTGTGCATAACGGCGGCGAAGCTATAAAAAAATTCGAGGAACTCTCGGTGAGACCTAAAAAAACGAGATGGATCAAATGCGATCCCGGCGAGCGTTGTTTTTATCCCCGCTGTCGCCCCAAGAAAAAGCTCCAGGGGGTGATCCTTTCCTTGGATGAATTTGAGGCGCTTCGGCTCCGTGATCTCCTGAAACTGGATCAGCACGCCATTGCGCTCAAGATGAAGGTCCACCGTTCCACGATTTCAAGAATCCTCACTTCTGCCCGCGTCAAAGTTTCCGACGCCCTCGTCAATCTCAAAGCCATTAAGATCGAAGGCGGCTGTTGCGAAGTTAGATCCAAGAAAGCCCAAAAAAGGAGATAACCGTGATGGAAGAAAACAAGATCAAGTCCGGGAAAACGAAGAAAAAGGGGTGGTTCGGAAAGCTGATCGAAAAACTCGATAAAAAAATGGAAGCGAAGTCCCGCGAGGGTTGCTGCTGCACTCCGAAAGATCCGAAGAAAGGGTCTTCATGCTGCTAAAGCTGACGGACATACTCGTCTACGGCATCCTCCGGCTTGATCCCGAAAAGGGCTTGAGCAAGGTTATTCACTTTTTCGTTTATGATTCGGTGAAGATCCTGTTGCTCCTGTTCACCCTGATTCTTGTGATCGGGGTCCTCAGAACCTTTATCCCCCAATCGAGGATCCATCAATGGATGGGCCGCAAAAGAGGCCTCGAACACTTTTTCGCCGCGCTTTTCGGGGCCGTGACCCCCTTTTGTTCCTGCTCTTCGATCCCGATCTTTTTCGGATTTCTGGATGCCGGGGTCCCGCTCGGAGTTTCCTTCTCTTTTTTGATCACCTCCCCGCTCATCAATGAATATCTGGTCGTGCTGATGCTCGGGTTCTTTGGATGGAAGATCACCGCACTTTATGTGGTAAGCGGTCTTTTGATCGGAACATTTTCAGGGATCATTCTCGGGCGAATGCAGCTAGAACGTCATTTAGTGCCCGACTTTATCAACGAGGGAGAAAGAGCTGACGAAAAGGTTTTCAGGTCCTTTCGTGAACGGTTCCGCTTTGGATGGACAGAATCCTGTTCGATCACAGGGAAGATCTGGGGATGGGTCCTGATCGGCGTGGGGATCGGAGCGGCAATCCACAACTACGTCCCCCAAGAAGCCATTCAAGCTATTATCGGGAAAATGGGTGCATTGTCGGTGCCTGTCGCCACAATCCTCGGGATGCCGATGTACGGGAGTTGCGCGGGGATCGTGCCGATCGCGGTGGTCCTGTTTCAGAAAGGCATTCCGCTTGGGACGGCGCTTGCTTTCATGATGGGAGTCGCGGCCCTTAGCTTGCCGGAAGCCATTATGCTCCGCCGTGCGATGAAACTCCAACTCATCGCGGTCTTTTTTGGCGTCACCACACTTGCCATTATCGTTACCGGATATATTTTTAACTTTCTACAGCGTGTTCTTGTGTGAGAAAACCATGACAGAGGTAAAAAAGAGGCTTAAACCTCTTTGACACCCGATGTCTCTGAAAGGTGCGCTACCGAACAGGGAGGAATTTTATGAGTGATTGCCATAAAAAACAGTTGTCATTTCTGGACCGGTTTTTGACGCTTTGGATCTTTCTTGGTATGGGCGTTGGTGTTGCGGCGGGATATCTTTATCCACCGGTCGTAAACTTTTGGAACAAATTCCAGGTGGGAACGACCAATATTCCGATCGCGATCGGTCTCATCCTCATGATGTATCCTCCGCTTGCCAAGGTGAAATATGAGGAGCTCGGCGATGTGTTCAGGAATACCCGGGTCTTGCTCCTCTCCCTCGTCCAAAATTGGGTGATCGGTCCCATCCTGATGTTCGTGCTGGCGATCGTCTTTCTCCGAAACTACCCGGAATACATGATCGGACTCATCATGATCGGCCTCGCGCGTTGCATCGCCATGGTGATTGTGTGGAATGAACTTGCCGAAGGCGACACGGAATATTGTGCGGGGCTTGTGGCATTTAATTCGATCTTCCAGGTTTTGTTCTTTTCGCTTTATGCCTGGGTTTTTATCACGATCCTTCCGCGCTGGTTCGGACTTCAAGGCGCGGTAGTGGATATCACGATCGGGCAGATCGCCAAAAGTGTTTTCATCTACCTCGGCATTCCATTCCTTGCTGGCATCCTGACACGCTTTGTCCTGCTCAAAATCAAGGGCAAGCCCTGGTACGAGACCCGCTTTATTCCGGCGATCAGTCCCCTCACACTCATCGCCTTACTTTTCACGATCGTCGTCATGTTCTCCCTGAAAGGAGAAACCATCGTCAGGATCCCAATGGACGTCGTCCGGATCGCGGTCCCGCTTCTTATTTATTTCGTCGTCATGTTCCTGATCTCTTTTTTTATGAGTAAAAAGATCGGCGCTCCCTATAGCCAATCCGCCACGCTCTCTTTTACCGCAGCCAGCAACAATTTCGAACTCGCAATCGCGGTCTCGGTCGCGGTGTTCGGCATTCATTCCGGCGTCGCGTTCGCAGCCGTGATCGGCCCGCTCGTGGAAGTCCCGGTCCTGATCTCCCTTGTCTCCGCGGCGCTCTGGATCCGAAAGAAATACTTCACCGCGTAGGACGAAAGGTTATTGCCCTCTGCAGGCAAAGACCGTGAGACCTGCCAGTACACAGCGACAGCGTAGTGAGCAAGACCCTGTATACGACTCCATCCATAGAATAGGCCACTCCCACTTCTGAACCGATTCGCGGTCTTCTTAAATGATAATAGTTAAATATTAGATTGATTTATAATAAATGCTATGATAACGTATCCTCATGAAAGAAACTCACTCCATTATTCCTAATGAAAAAATAGAAAAATCCATTTTCCTCATCAGGGGACAAAAGGTCATGTTAGATAGAGACCTGGCCGCCCTTTATAGCGTCACCACAGGCGCTCTCAACCAGGCCGTCAAACGGAACCTGGAACGTTTTCCCCCGGACTTTATGTTCCAGCTGACCCCGGCAGAAAAGGAAAATTGGATATCACAAACTGTGATATCCAATCGTGAGAAAATGGGCATTCGCCGCACGCCTTTTGCTTTTACTGAAAACGGCGTGGCCATGCTTTCAAGTGTTCTGAGAAGCAGAAAATCTGTCCTCGTCAATATTGAGATCATGCGAGCCTTCACCCGCCTCCGGGAAATGATCCGATCTCATAAAGCTATTTGGAAGAAGATCGAGGAAATGGAAAAGAAATACGATTCGCACTTCAAGATAGTTTTTGACACCCTCCGACAAATGCTGACACCGCCTACCCCGCCCGCCCTTCCCCCGAAACCCAAAGGCCCGATAGGGTTCCAGCCGCATTAGTTTTACTGTCTGACTTTCATCGAAAAATTCCTTCTCCCTCTCCACCAAACGGCGCTGGACGCCTGCCTGCCGGACAGGCGGGGGTCCGTCCTTCGGCGGAAGGGAGAAGGAGATTGACCAAAACTTGCAACCCGGGTTAAATAAAGGCTTCTCAAGAACGGGAAAAATGCCATAATAATCCCCGGAAAAATAGGGGGCGAACGATGTTTCTTTTTTTAAAACTTATCCTGGCGCATCTCATTGCGGACTTCATCCTCCAGTTCGAGGAACTTTATCAGCTCAAGGTCCGAAGCTTCCTAGGGCAACTCTCTCATGTCCTGATCCACGGCCTTGTTTCGCTCGCTTTTCTTTATCCTTACCTGAACGCACCCCAGATCTGGCTCTTCGTAACCGGGCTCGTCCTTGTCC